>JBHYFR010000008.1:0-30786 GCA_051859425.1 Oceanicaulis sp.
GGACAGCACCGTGGCCCAGATCACCTCGGGGTCATGCTCCACCCAGCCAGGCTGGGGATAGCCCTGGGCAAACTCCTCCTGCGCGGTGGCGATGACCCGGCCGGACATGTCAAACGCCAGCGCCCGGCTGGATGTGGTGCCCTGATCGATGGCGAGCAATGCGGTTTGTGCCATGACGTCCTCCCCCGGCGCGGTTATGGTGCCCGGCTCAACGCTACCGGTTTGATGCGCTCAGGAGAACGCCTTTACATGAGCTTTGAAGCTGAAACCCTCGAAAGTCCCACCGGCGCCCATATCCGCTTGCGGGTGGCGCAGGCGCAGGGACCGGCGCGCGGCGTGATCCAGATCCATCACGGCCTCGCCGAACACTCCGGGCGCTATCAGCGTTTCGCCGAATTCCTGAGCGCGCGCAGCTATCATGTGGGCGTGCAGGACCAGCGCGGCCATGGCGAAACCACAGCGCCCGACGCGCCGCGCGGCGTGTTTGCGGCCCGCGATGGCTGGAGCCGGGTGGTGGCCGATGCGCGCGCAGTGGAAGACCATCTGCGCGCCCGCTTCGAGGGCCTGCCGCTGATCCTTTACGGCCACTCCATGGGCGGGGTCACCGCCATGACCCACGCCATGGCGCGCAAGGGCGCGGTGGACGGGCTGGCGATCTGGAACAGCAATCTGGCCATGGGATCGCGCGCCGGGCTGATCCGCACCGTCCTGTCCATCGAATCCCTGTTCAAGAAGTCCACCGCCCCCTCCACCTGGATGGAGGCGCTGACCTTCAAGGCCTGGGGGCGCAAGTTCAAGAAGGCGCGCACCGAGTTTGACTGGCTGTCGCGCCTGCCTGACGAGGTGGACGCCTATATCGCCGACCCGCTGGCGGGGTGGCCCGCCTCCATCTCCATGTGGCGCAACCTGGTCGAGGGCACGCTGCGCGGCGAGGACGAGGCGGCGCTGCGCCTGATGCCGACGGACCTGCCCATCCATCTCGCCGCCGGCGGACAGGACCCGGTGGTGGACAATGGCGCGGCGGTGAAAACGCTGGCTGCGCGTCTGCATGCGGCGCGCTTCACCGACGTGACCATGCGCTTTGACCCGCTGGGGCGCCACGAAACCCTGCACGATCTGGGCTATGAGCAGGCCATGGCCGATTTCGCCGACTGGGCCGACCGGGTGTGCGGCCGGGCGGGCTGACCGGTCAGCCCTCACGCACCGGCGCGCTGGCGAAGCTGCGCTGAACGGTCCAGCCGTGATGGACCGGGCCGGCGCCCTTGCCGAAGCCCGGCGCCTGGCGGATCGCCTCGTGCAGATAGTCGCCGGCATGCTCCACCGCCCGGTCCAGCGCCAGGCCTTGGGCCATCAGGGCCGCGACGCCCGACGCCAGCGTGCAGCCCGTGCCGTGGGTGTGACGGGTCTTGAGGCGCGGCCGGGTGAACAGGCGCATGCCGTTGCGCGTGAGCAGAAGGTCGATCACATCGCCCCCCTCCATATGCCCGCCCTTGACCAGCACGGCGCGCGCACCCGCCTTGAGCAAGGCCTCAGCGGCGGCGCGCTGGCCGTCCAGATCCTCGATTGACAGCCCGGTCAGCGCCTCGGCCTCGGGGATGTTGGGCGTGATCAGCGCCGCGCGCGGGACCAGCACCGCCTTGATCGCCGCCAGCGCGCTGTCATCCACCAGCCGGGCGCCCGAGGACGTGACCATCACCGGATCGACGATCAGCCCGATCGCCCCGGCGTCAGCCGCGTCCAGCGCTTTCGCCACCGCGCCGATCACATCTGCGCTGGCCAGCATGCCGGTCTTGATTGCATCGGCGCCGATATCGTCCAGTACGGCGCTGATCTGGCCGGTGATGATGTCCAGCGGGACAGAGTGCACAGCGCTGACGCCGGTGGTGTTCTGCACCGTCACCGCCGTGATCGCCGTGGCGGCGTAACCGCCCAGCGCCGTCACGGTCTTGATGTCGGCCTGGATGCCCGCCCCGCCCGACGAGTCAGAGCCCGCGATCACCAGTACGCGGCCGCGGGGCGCCTCCGGGCCGAAATCATCTGTCGTGTCACTCATGGCTTGCCTTGGCCTCCGGAACCGGGGTTTGCTCTGGGGCAATTATTTAGCGGCGCGAGGGGAGGCTGGCCATGACCGCACGGCGCGGATCGATCTGGAATGCAGTTCTGGCAGGCGGTTTCGCCCTCACGCTGGCCGCCTGTGGCGCGCCGGCGGCGAACGGGCCGGAGCCGATTGCGATTGAATCAGCCAATCTGAGCGAGGCGCAACTGGGCGAGCGCCTGTCGCGTGCGCTGCAATTTCCCACCATCTCCGACCGCGAGGACCCGCGCGCCAGCTGGGAGGCGTTCGAGGGCTTCCGCGCCTTCCTGGCCGAGACCCACCCGCTGATGTTCGAGCGCATGCAGGTGGAGGATCTGGGCCACGGCACGCTGTGGTTCACGCTGGAGGGGAGCAACCCCGGCCTTCAGCCCGCCGTGTTCATCGCTCACCAGGACGTGGTGCCGGTAGAGCCGGGCACCGAGGATCAGTGGACCCATCCGGCGTTCGGCGGCGTCATCGCCGACGGTCAGGTCTGGGGCCGCGGCGCGCTGGACATGAAGGGCCATCTCATCACGCTGCTCGCCGCCATGGAGAGCCTTCTGGAAGACGGGTTCGAGCCGGTGCGCACCATCCATATCGGGCTGGGCCATGACGAGGAGGTGGGCGGACGCGGCGCCCAGTCCATGGCGGCCTGGCTGGACGCGCGCGGTCAGCGCGCCTGGTTCGTGCTGGATGAAGGCGGCATGATCATCGAGGATTCCCCCTTCACCGGCGGGCCTGCGGCCCTGATCGGCGTAGCGGAGAAAGGCTATCTCACCGTGGAGGTCACGGCGCGTGCGCGCGGCGGACATTCCTCCACACCGCCAGAGCGCACCGCCATCGGCCAGCTGGCCGAAGCCATCGACCGCATCCAGAACGCGCCCTTCGCCATGAGCCTGGAGGGCGGGCCGGGCCGGGAGATGTTCCGCGCCCTGGCGCCGCATCTCGATGGCATGGCCGGCTTCGCCGCCGCCCGCCCCGGCACGCTGGGCTTCCTCATCGAGGGTGAGCTGAAGAAACAAGACGCCGGGCGCGCCATGCTGGGCACCACGATCGCGCCGACGGTCATCTCCGGCGGCACGGTGGCCAATGTCCTGCCCCAGGAGGCGCGCGCCCTGATCAATCTGCGCCTGCATCCGCGCGATACCGGAGAGAGCGCCATCGCCCATATGCGCGCCGCTGTGGCCGGGCTGGAGGGCGTGAGCGTGGAGGCCTATGAGCCCTGGTCAGACCCGCCCGGCGTGGCGGCGATGGAGGGGCCGGCCTGGGACCTGATCGCCGGCGCAGCGGCTGGCGCCGCCGGTCCGGACGCGCCGGTGGTCCCCTATCTGATGGTGGCGGCGACGGATCTGCGCCATTTCGCGGATGTGGCCGACAATCTCTACCGCTTCATGGCCGCGCGCATGGCCATGGCCGATCTGGACGGCATTCACGGCGACAATGAGCGCATCGCCCTGTCCAACCTGCCGCTAGCGGCGGACTATTTCCGCACCGTCATCCGGGCGGCGGGTGAGGATGGGGAGAGCTGAAGGGGTGAGAGACAGCCCCCGGCGGGAACCAAATTTCTTTACAGCCGGGCGGTTTTGATACCCGATACGCGGGACGCCTGACTGTCCGGCCTTTCAGACCGCCGCGATCTGAAAGCCTGCGCCCGCTTTTGACCGGGAGACCGCATGGCCAAACGCAGTTTTCGCCGGGTGGTGACCGCCGCAGATGCGCAGGGCAAATCCTATGTCCTGAAGGATTCGCACGTCTCGCCCGGCGATTTCCGCGCCGTTCACTGGTTCACCCGGCGCAATGCCGACGCCCTGCGCGATCCGCCCCGTCAGGAGATCGTGCGCCTGCCGCTGGCGCCGCCGCGCGGCGCGACCACCTTCCAGTTCATCATCGTGCCGCCCGACCGGCCCCACATCACCCACGAACAGCTCGACGCCTATTACGCCGCCGCGTTCGAGGGCACTGAAACCGTGCGCGTAGACACCCACCATCATCCCGGCATGCACCGGACCGACACCATCGACTATATCACCGTGCTGCAAGGCGAGCTGACCCTGATCCTGTCCGACGGCGAGGTCACGCTTCATCCCTTCGACACGGTGGTCCAGCGGCGCACCGCCCATGCCTGGGCCAATCGCGGCGAGACCGCCGCCGTGTTCGCCGCGGTGACGGTGGACCTGACGCTGGCCGGCACCGGTCAGCCTGACGAGCACGCCCGGCTGGAATTCGCCGCCCTTTACGGGCTGACGCCTTCGGAGCTCAATGTGGCGCTGGCGCTGGCGGCGGGTCTCAGCCTGCAGGACATCGCCCGCGAACGCGCGGTCAGCATCAACACGGTGCGCACCCATGCTGCCCGCCTGCGCGACAAGCTGGGCGCGCACACCCAGGCCGACATTGTGCGGGCCACGGTCATGTTTCTGGGCGTGATCGGGCCCGATAGCCTGGCGCCTCATCCAAATGGATGACGACGCCTCAGGTTGAACCATCATTATCTGTCATCCCCTCGGCATCGGGGGTCAGCCGGCGGCACATCCTTGCCCGCCCGCAGCTGATTTTCGGGGAGCAGATGAATGTCCAGACATCCGGTTACACGCATGGCGTCCTTGCTGGCGGGCGCGGCTTTTGCCGCGACTGCGCTTTTCACCTTCACCGTCACAGCCGGCGCCAGCGAGCACCAGGCCGGCGCCCATACGCCCGGTCAGACAGCGGCGGGCGCCATGGCGCTGACCGCGCACCGCCTGAACGCCGCCGCGCGCCAGCACACGCTGACGCCGCGGCAACGCCAACAGGTCGAACGCCTGCAGCAAGACGCCGAGTTGGAACTGGTGCGATCTGGCAGCGAGACCCGTCCCGATGGCGGCGATCCGGTCATCCGGGCGTACTACACCCTGCTGGACGACATACTGGAGGGACGCCGGCCCTATAGCGACCTGACGCCCCCGCCCTGGCAGGCGCCTGCCCCCGAACCTTCGGCTGTATTCGATGTAGATCCGGTGACCGGCGAGGATCCATCTCGGCCAGATACCGCTCTAGCCCCTCTAGCCGCAAGAACCACGGGCCCTGGAGCAGTACGTGAGAGACTATTCGAAGACATCGCACGCAGCCTGTCCGGCGGGTATGGCCAGGCGCGACTGAACCTGCCGGGGACCGGCATCGGCTTCCAGCGTGACACGCCGGGGGGCGCGGAGCGCTTTGGCGCCGCCACCTCGCGCTCAGGCTCCGGCCACGCCTATGGCGCCGCCATCGTCCTGCCCGCCGCGTCCAAGCCCCCGGCCGATGGCACGATTGACGGGCGGATGTTCAGGCGGCCACCGAGTGTGGCGGGTCTCTTTGGCACAACCCGCGAAACGCAAAGCGAAATCACGCAGATCGCAGCTGGCGGAACCGGGGAGAGCGGCTTTGTTTATGGCGCGCTGTCGCCGTCCGGCTCCTCTGGCGTCAATGTCAGCAATTTCGGCTCCACCCATGAGGCCCGCAACACTTGGCGGGCCTGGAATGTCAGCGGCAGCTATGCGTTTCAGGGTTTCGACTCGCTGGCCTGCGCCCAGCTTTTCATCACGCTCTACTACGCTTCCATCATCCAGGACTTCGACGGCTGGAGCCAGCACACCGGCGGCGGGATCAATATCGAGCAATGGCGCGATCAGCGCGCCAGCAATGAGCGCTACGGGTTCAATATCGGCGTGCAAGCCGGCGGACGGCCGGGCGATCTGTCGTTCGGGCCGTTCATCCCCTTCATCAAGGCCTCGGCCGGGCTGGCCAATACCCGCTCCAGCCTGCGCAGCGAGGAAACCATCTACTGCAATATCTGTCCGCCGTCTGATCAGACCTTCACGATCAACACCACCGGCAGCCAGCGCGACTGGGATTTCACCGGATCACTGAAGGCCGGGGTGAACCTGCCAATCAGCGAGAATGCGTCGTTTACGCTCAGCGCGGGGTATGAGCATGGCGGCCAGATCGGCGCCATCTGGAACCCCAGTTCGGGCGATCAGGTCTTCTTCGACGGCCGCACCACCGAGCTGCAGCGGGTCAATTACCGCCCGCGCTATGTGGCGCTGGGCCTGAACCTGCGGTTCTGACCTATCGGGCAGTGGGGGAGACGCTGCCGGGCCCTGTGCGGGTCCGGCAGCGTCAACTGCGCAGGGTCAAACGCTCAGGCAAACAGGATCGACGACAGGCGCCGGCGCCCTGATTTGGCGAGCTCGGAGGTAGGGCCGGCGGCGTCGAACACCCGCAGGAGCAGCTGACGCGCGGCGGACTCGTTCCATTCACGATCCAGCGTGATGGAGACCAGCAGCGCATCCACGCAGCCCTCCATATCGCCCGCAGCCAGGCGCGCGCGCGCCAGCGCGAAGTGGGCTTCGGGATCCTTGGCGGCCTTGGCCGCACGCGCCTCGGCGCCGGCCAGATCGTCTGCGCCCTCCACCTCGCCCGCCAGCTCCATGGAGGCCCGCACCGAGGCGATGGCCGGGTGGGATTTCTTCGCCTCCGGCACGCTGTCGATCAGCTCCTTAGCCTGATCGGGATCACCGCTTATCAGATAGAGGCGCGCCAGGCCGGCGATGGCCTCGGGATTATCCTTTTCCATCTGCAGCGCCTGGGCGAAGTCCTGCGCGGCGCCGCCCGCATCCCCGGCCGCCATCGCCTGATGGGCGCGCGCGATCAGCTCCTCCACCGCCTCGCCATCCACCTGGCCCGACAGGCGGGCGATGAATTGCTTGATCTGGCTTTCGGGCAGCGCGCCCATGAAACCGTCCACCGGCTGGCCGTTCTGGAACGCGATCACCGCCGGGATGGACTGGATGCGCAGCTGGCCGGCAATGCCGGGGTTTTCGTCGATATTGATCTTGACCAGTTTCACCGCGCCCCTGGCCGCACGCACGGCGGCCTCGATCACCGGGGTGAGCTGACGGCACGGGCCGCACCAGGGCGCCCAGAAATCCACCAGCACCGGAACCGTCTTTGACGGCTCGATCACATCGGCCATGAAGCTTTTGTCAGTCCCGTTGCGGACAAGGTCGTCACCGCCCGGGGCGGACGGGGCCGGGCTCTGGCCGCTGGCGCCAATAATCTCCATGGGTCTGCTCCTCAAGACTGATGTGCGGGATGCGTGCGCTCTAGGTGGCCGCTCGCGCGCGCGGTTGCAAGCCTCAAGCAGCGCTGACGCCGTCCAGTTCAAGCACCTCGGGCTCGCGCCCCAGCGCCCGCACAAAGCGCAATAGGTCCGCGCTGGAGAGCGCCGTGGTGGCGTCATTCTTCAACGGATGGAAATTCACGATCGCGTGCGCCATCAGCGGCTTGTCCAGAATGAAGCGCACGCGATGGCGCGGATCATTGATGATCGCAAACGCGGTGACCGACCCCGGCGTGACGCCCAGCGCCTCTTCCAGAAGCTCCGCCGATCCGAATGACAGGCGCGCACCGCCAATGGCCTTGTGCAACTGGTTGAGGGCGATCTGCGTCGACTGCAGCGCGCTGATCAGGACGAGCGCGCCTTTTTTGTCTTTCAGGAACAGGTTCTTGGTGTGCCCGCCAGGCATGTCCGCCTTGATCGCCTCGCCCTCGGCCACGGTGAAGACCGGTTCGTGATCCACCGTGCGGTGGGCGATGCCCAGCGCGTCCAGGAAGGCGAAGAGATCAGCCCGGCTGACCGGCGGGGCGGGCGGTTGGGGCGGGTGCGTCATGACCTCCCGATTAGCCTTGTCCGGCTGGCATGCGCAAGCCTTGAACCATCGCGCGCCCGCGCTGCCAATGGCGTGAACAGGCGGGCTTGCCAAACCCGGCGCGATGCGCGATATACCCGCCTCCCGGCTCCGGCCGGGCCCTGTCACGCAGGATTATGAGCGGGCGTAGCTCAGGGGTAGAGCATCACCTTGCCAAGGTGAGGGTCGTGAGTTCGAATCTCATCGCCCGCTCCATTTACTGATCCAATCATCTCAGATGAGCCGGTATGAGTGGTGTGACGTGATCCCGAGCGCCCTCGCGCCGTCGGGCGCGCCACTGCTTCTCAGCCCCGGCGATAAACCCGCCACGTCCCGTCCGCGCCGCGCAGCATCAACCCGTCCGGATCGGTCACCAGATCCAGCAGGGCTGCGGTCTGGGCGTCGGTCATGCCGTCATGGCGGGCCGGGCGGTAGCGCATCTGGAAGGCGCTGAGCACGGTGCGGGTCTGGTCGTCCCAGACGCCCGTTTCTGCAATGGCGTAGCCGTGGCGGCGCAGGCGCGCCTGGTGCCAGGCGGCGTCCGGGGCCGCGTCCTGATAGCGGGCGGCGAGCGCCTCCAGCCGGGTTTCGTCCGGCCACGGAATAAGCCCGGCCCAGGCTAGGCGCCGCCAGGGAAACAGCGGCCCCGGATCGGACTTGCGCCCCGGCGAGACGTCGGAATGGCCCAGAATGCGGTGCGGGGCGATGTCATGGCGCGCGGCGATATCCGCGATCAGCCAGGCCACGGCCGCGATCTGCGCCTCGTCATAGGGCTCCCAGTCTTCCGGCGCGCCCCAGTCATAGCCGCGATTGACGATCTCGATCCCGATGGACGCGGTGTTGAGATAGGTCTCTCCGCGCCAGCTGGAGGCGCCGGCATGGCGTGCGCGCCGGTGCTCGGGGACCAGGCGGTGAATGCGCGCAGGGTCACGGTCGATGAGATAATGGCTGGAAACCCCGGTCTGGCTCAGCAGGCGCAGCGATTCCTCAAAATCCACCGCCGTGTAATGGATGATGATAAAGCGCACCCGGCTGTCATGGGCATCGCTGGCTTGGCTTGCATCGATGCGCGGCCCGCCCGCACAGGCGGCCAGCGCCAGGGCGAGCAGCCCCGCGATAGCGAGCGCAGCGCCTCTTTTTGGATATCGCAGGCAGGTTCCAGCGGCCATGACCGCGAGCCTGCCCGCACGCCGCTCCGGCGGCAAGGGCGCGACGCGTCGGGGCTTGATCGCGCCGCGCGCGCCTGCTAGTCACCGCCGCGTCCTGAGGGAGTAGCCGCCGGCGCGCTCATGCGCCGGGCCTTCGTCAACATACTTGGCCGGCACGGCCATGGCGAAGGCGCATCTACGGATCCTGGCGAGACTCATGACGGCCTGACGCGGGTTCCGGGAGCCGGACGCGCCGGGTTGTCATGTGGTCTGATCGACCGGCTCCGGAGTGCATGCGATGTCCCAACTGATCATCATCTTCATCACGGTGTTTCTGGCCGAACTGGGCGACAAGACCCAGCTCGCCACCGTCCTGTTCGCGTCTGACGGACGCAACCACCCCGCCCTGGTTTTCGCCGCTGCGTCAGGCGCGCTGGTCTTGTCAGCCGGGCTGGCGGTGCTCCTGGGAGTGGCCGCCGAGCGCTGGCTCGCCATGGTCCCGCTCAAGCTCATTGCGGGGCTGGGTTTCATCGCCATCGGCGCCTGGACGGTGTGGGAGCATTTCAAGGGATGACGGGGCGATTTTCAGCGCCGCAATGTCTTGACGCCCCTGCTGCAGGCGCGTAAGCACCCTGCGCTGGTATTTGCGCCAGCGTTTCAGGATACGGACTTCAATGGACGGTGGATCTAGTCGGGCCCTGGGCCCGGTTCGACACAACACTTTGAGCCCGACCGGCTGCTGACGCAGCGCCCGGCGCCCCCTTCACGGGTCCGCCCCGCGCCGCGCCGACAGCCCGGAGGCTGATCGAGCGCGGCGGCGAAACACTCTTCGCTTCCGCTAGAGGTCTGGAGCGCGCTCCTTGCGCACGGCGTCCTTGCGCCGTGTGCACGCAGCGCGGGGAAGGAGGCGATATGGAAGATCCATCTAGTTGGCGGGCGATTCCTCCGGCGCGAGCCGGCGCGCCCGCAATTCCAGAAAATCCCCCATTTTCCAGGCCGGAGACCGGACCCGACTTCATGAGCATGTGAAGTCTGGCGCGTTCTCCGGCAGACCAACTGTCTGGAGACATGCCATGACACGCAACCACATCACAGCGGCGCTGCGCGAGTTTCTCGCCAATGACGACACCGCCTCCATCGCCGCAGCACTCGCCCACCTTCACCCGGCTGATATCGCCAATACGCTGGGCGAGCTATCGCCCGAAGAGGTCGCCCGCATCCTGCCGGTCCTGCCTGTCGAGACGGCGGCGACGGTGTTCGGCTATCTGCCCGTCGACGCCCAGGTGGCGGTCGCCACGCTGATGCAGCGTGACGATCTGGCCCGCCTCATCGCGGCCATGTCCCATGACGAGCGCGCGGACCTGTTCGCGCATCTGCCTGAATCTCTGAGCAATCAATTGATGCCTGTGCTGGCTCAGGCCGACCGCGAGGACATCCGCAAGCTGGCCGCCTATGAGGACGGCACGTGCGGCGCGATCATGACGTCCGACTACGCCACCCTTACGCCCGATCTCACCACGGTCCAGGCGATCGACAAGCTGCGCAAGGAAGCGCCCAACAAGGAAACCATCTACGATTCCTATGTGATCGACGATCAGCGCCGCCTGATCGGCGTGGTCTCGCTGCGCGATCTGCTGACCAAGCCCGACGAGGCGCTGGTGGGCGACATCATGGTGCGCAACGTGATCCATGTGCGCGCACAGGACGCCCAGGAAGAGGCGGCCAGCAAGATCGCCAAATATGACCTTCTGGCCATCCCGGTGATCAATGGCGACGACGCGCTGGTGGGCATCATTACTGCGGACGACGCCATGGACGTGCAGGCCGCAGAAGCCACAGAGGACTTCTACCGGGCAGGCGGCGTGCAGGATGTGGGCAGCGACCAGAAGGGCTATGTGCCCGGCATGAAGCGCATCACCAATGTGCGCACCGCCTCCACCTTCGTGCTCTACCGCATGCGCATCGTCTGGCTGGTGCTGCTGGTGTTCGGCAATATCTTTTCTGGCGCGGGCATTGCGTATTTTGAAGACACCATCACGGCCTATGTGGCGCTGGTGTTCTTCCTGCCCCTGCTCATCGATTCAGGCGGCAATGCCGGCTCCCAGGCGGCCACCCTGATGGTGCGCGGCCTGGCGGTGGGTGACGTCAAGCTGACCGACTGGGGCAAGATGGTCGGGCGCGAGAGCTTTGTGGCCCTGCTGCTGGGGATC
Source organism: Oceanicaulis sp. (assembly GCA_051859425.1). Taxonomy (GTDB): domain Bacteria; phylum Pseudomonadota; class Alphaproteobacteria; order Caulobacterales; family Maricaulaceae; genus Oceanicaulis. The sequence goes on from JBHYFR010000008.1 coordinate 11,135, forward strand.
ACCATGGCCATCGCCGTATCCACCATCGGCATTTTCCGGGGCGGACCCGAGATCGCTGTGGTGGTGTCGCTGTCCATGGTGGTGATCGTGCTGGTCGGCTCGGTTATCGGGATGAGCCTGCCCTTCATCCTGTCGCGGCTGAAGCTGGACCCGGCGGCGGCCTCGGCCCCGCTGATCACCTCGATCGCGGATGCGGCGGGCGTGCTGATCTATTTCTCCATCGCCACCGCCCTGCTCGACCTGTCCGCTGCAGCGGCCTGACACACAGGACCAATCCGATTGAAAAACGCGTGTTGCGCGGCGGCGCCAGCGTGAGCCCTGCGCCGCCGCCATGAGACAGACCCATGAAAAAGATCCTTAACCTCGCCGGCCTGGCCGGCGCCTTCGCCCTCACAGCCCCGGCCTTCGCCTCGGGCGGCCCCTATGCGGTGGACGATGCCGGCATCGCCACGCCCGGCAAGTTCAAGCTGGAGACCTGGCTGTCGCTGGCGGACAATGACGATCTCATCTTCGTCGCCTCGCCCGGCTATGTGTTCGAGGCGCTACCCTGGATCGAGTTCGAGCTGACTTTCGAGCGCGCCAGCCGGGGGGATGACTGGGAAACCACCGTGGCCCCGGCGGTCAAGATCGCCCTGCGCGATGTGGACGAGCACGGCTTCGGGGCCGCCCTGTCGCTGGGCAGCGGCCATGCCGGCGTGGTGCGCCGGGCCGACACTGTCTACGCGGTCGTGCCCGTCACCGTGCCGGTGGGAGAGCGCGCCCTGGTCAATCTCAACGCCGGCGTGGAGCGCGACCAGGCCACACGCCAGACCGAGGCGGTCTGGGGCGTGGGCGGGCAGCTCCTGTTCGACCGCGGCGAGCTGATCGCGGAAACCTTCGGCGGCGAGACCGGAACCCCGGGCTTCCAGGCCGGGGTGCGCCCCTATCTGTTCGGCGGCGCGGCGGCCCTGGAATTCGCCTATGGCCGCAATCTCGACGGCGAGCGCGCCAACTGGCTGACGATCGGCCTGAGCTTCGAGTTCTAGAGGCGAAAGCCGGGAAAGGAGTAGCGAATGCCTGACGACCCATCCCCAATCAGGCCCGTTCCGCCAGCTCATCGCCGGACGGGCCCATTCTTTCAATCTGAACAATCCGGCTGCACCCGGATGGGGATATTCCGCGTCATGAGATGATGCGGCGGTATCCTGCGGGCGCACCCCAAGGAGACTGTCATGACTGACATCCGACACACCGGCCTGACGGCCCTGGCCTGCGCAGCGGCGCTGACGCTGGCCCCCGCCGCCCATGGCGGCACGGCGAACACGGCTGAAACACCCGCCTTCGCCAATGCGGTTACGCTGACCTCCCAATCCATCCGGGACATTTTCCTCACCGACCCGTTCGGCCTTGAACGCTTTCTGGGCTTCCAGGCTGGCGTGAGCTTTCACTCCACTGGCGATTTCGGCGCCGAGGACTGGATCATGATCCGCGGCTTCGGCCGGGACGATAGCCGCATCATCCTGGTGCTGGTCGACGGGCGCCCGATCAATATGCGCACCAATACCGTGGACTTCGGCGATGTGATCCTGGGCTCCATCGAGACCATGACCATCTATCCCGGCCCGGTCCCGGCGCGTTTCGGGGGCTATCATGCGGTGATCGACATCACCACGCGGCGCAACGAGAATTACAGCTTCGCCAGCGCCAGCGCGGGCTCCCAGTCCAGCTACGGCGCGAGTGCGGGTTTCCTGCGCTCATCCGGCAATGTTTATTTCGGCGGCGAATTTGAACTGCGCACCAGTGATGCGGCCAGCAACCAGACCTATCAGTACCAGCTGCGGGCCACGCCGCCTGTGCCCGCCAGCGGACGCGCCTGCGTCAACCTGCCATTCCCGCCGGGCTTCTGCGCGCCCACGCCGATTGACGAGATCACGTTTAGCGAACGTGAGGATCGTCTGTTCGTCGCGCAATTGCATGCCGGGGCCATTATCTCGGACAATCTGGACGTGACCGCGCGGCTGAGCCATGTGCACTCGCGCAAATCCCTCGGCTCGGATCTGTGGATTCCCGCGCGCTACGCGCCGGCCAGTCTCGATCCGGCCAATCAGCGTCCGCAGATCGATGCGCGAAACCGGGACTTCACCTCGGTCAGCCTGTCGGCCCGCCCGGCGCCGGGCTCGGACCAGCAATTTGCTGCAACGGCTTGGTACACCCATGAGGAAGAGGAGCTGGGCACGCTTGGCAAACAATACTATCTCGGGCGTCAGACCCGCTCGCGCTATGGCGCCAATGCGCACTATCGCCAGCCCCTGTCTCAGTGGGCCGGACTGACTGTCGGGGGCGAATTCGTCCATGTAGACGGCAGCGTGGCCAACCCCAACGAGGTGGCTTTCCCCTGGGGAATCTACGATCTGGTCTCCAGCCAGTCCTATTACGGGGCCTTCGCCGATTTTGATCTGACCCCCTGGGACGGCGGCCGCATTACTGCGGGCGTGCGCCTCAATGGACAGTCGGACACCTCGCCTTCAAACGAGCTCAATCCTGTGGTCAGCTTCGAGCAAAGCCTGATGGACGGGATGCTGAGCGCCTTTGCCGTCTATGGCGAGAATAATCGCTGGATGCCGCCGCTGGAGCTGGAGCGCTACTCAGCAGGCGGCTTCTCGGTGCCCATGGAAACCATGAAGGGCTTCGAGATTGGCGCGCGCGCCCGGCTTCTGGAGGACCGCGCCCTGATGCGGGTGAGCTATTTCCAGCTGGAGAACACCTTCAATGCCGGTCCGGCGGCGCCCCGCCGCGACACTGGTGAATCACGCGGTGTGGAAGCCACGCTCGATGCAGCCTTGCATGAACGCGTGCGCCTGGCCGTGAACCTGACCCGGTTCAACACCCCGCGCGGGGACGTGCAAAGCCCCGGCGATTACCGCTGGCTGGCCAATGCGGGCCTGTTCGTCCAGGCCAGCGATACGCTCAGACTGGAAGCGGTGGTGCGCCATATGAGCGCCTTCCGCACCGGGTTTGAGGACCTGTCGGAGTTCGAGGCGTTGTTCACCCAGCTGCAGGGCCCGCCCTTTTTCCTGCAGTTCCCTGGGTTTGACGGTTATGGCGCCTTCCGTCAGGGGGCCGTGACCGTAGCCGACGCCAGCGTCACCTGGCGCCTGCCCGTCGAGCCGCGCGCCAGCTTCACGCTGGGCGTCTATAACCTTACGGACGTGCGCTACAACACCTTCCCGGAACTGCCGCAATGGGATCTGCCCAATCAGATGCCCGGACGGCAGGTGCATGCCAACCTGTCGGTCAGCTTCTGATCCTGACCACGCCCCCCGCCGGGCTGGAAGGATCCGGCCTGGCGGGGTACAGGCTGGGCGGCGGGTAGCATGAGGACATCGCCATGATCGAGACCGCAGGGCCGTTCTGGGCGGCCGTCAATCTGTTCGCCGCCCTGGTGCTGGGCGCGGCCATCGGGCTGGAGCGCCAGTGGCGCCAGCGCATGGCGGGCCTGCGCACCAACACGCTGGTCTCGCTCGGCGCTGCGAGTTTTGTGGTGTTCTCCGCCCTGTTCGGAGGCGACGAGGTGAGCCCGACCCGGGTCGCGGCCCAGGTGGTGTCGGGAGTCGGCTTTATCGGCGCCGGGATCATCTTCCGCGAAGGCCTCAATGTGCGCGGGCTCAACACCGCCGCGACCCTGTGGTGCGCAGCCGCTGTGGGCGTGCTCGCGGGCGCCGGCGCGCTGGTCTACGCCATCATCGTGGCGGGCATGGTGGTGGCGGTGAATTTGCTGCTGCGCCCGCTCGCGGCGCGCATCAACCGCCAGCCGGTGCCGGCTGTGGACGGGCCGCAGGACTATGCCGTCACCATCACCTGCCGGGCCGAGCAGGAGGCCCATATCCGCGCCCTGCTCCTGCAGGGGGTGGCGTCGGGCAAGCTGCACCTGCGCGCGCTGGAAAGCGCCAATATCGAGGAAAGCGACCGGGTGGAGGTGTCCGCCGCGCTCAATGCCGACATGCGCGCCGACAGCGTGCTCGAGCAGATCGTGGGCCGGCTGAGCCTGGAGCCCGCCGTCACCGCCGCACGCTGGCGGCTGGACGAGACGCGCGGCGCAGACGCGTGACCGCCTCGCCTTGAAAAGGCCATGACGGCGCAGTGCGATCTGTGCCAGTCTTCACATTGATCACGCGAGATTTAATCCAGAGGCCTGTCATGCAACGCTTCGCCGTCCCCGCCCTTGTGGCCGCCGCCCTGTTCGCCGCCCCCGGCCATGCCCGTACCGACGCCAGCTTCACCCGGATTGACGAGAGTCATTTGAGCGCCATCGCCGCGACCCTGTCCCATGAAATCCGCAATCTGCGCCGCTCCGATCAGGGCTTTGTGCTGGAGATGCGCACGCCTGAAGGGCTGAACTATTTCCTGATCGCCAGCGTGTGCAATGAGCAGGGCTGCCAGGGCCTGCACTCCCTCGTGTCGTTCGACAACGATCCCGGCCTCACCGCCGCCGACATCAATCAGATCAATCTTGACCGGGCCGCCGTGAAGGTCACGCTTGATGGCGATACGGTCCATTTCAGCCGTTATGAGATCACCGATGGCGGCGCCACTGTCGCCTCGCTGGCCGCCTCGGTGAACCTCACCGTGAGCATGGCCTGGGCCATCGCCAGCGATCTGGCGCAAGACTAGCGCGAGGCCGGATCCCGCTCCACGCCCGGCATGATCCACGCGCCTGACAATGCCGCCTCGCGCGGCGCGTAGAGGCGTGCGGTGAGGGCGAAGGGGGCGCCGGCGGGCGCCGGCAGCCAGTTGGAATCTGGCGCCTCCCCGGGCTGTTCAGACGCGATCCAGAGCGTCAGTCCGCCGTCCGCGTCCGCGCTCAGCCCGTCCCGGTCCCCAAGGGCATGGCGCCCGTCCACGCCGTGCGGCAGGAAGCCGTCAGCATCGTATAGCGTGACCGACCAGAACGCGTCCGCAGGCGGCCAGGCGCCGGGCTCAAAGCGCAGCGTGTAGACATGATCGCCGGTGAGCGGGCGCCCGGCGCTGTCGCGCGTGGTGTTAGGATAGATCGCATCCGCCGCCAGGTTGGCGCCCAGCCCGATATGCGCCACACCGGCGCGCAAGGCGTAGTTCGCGCCGTAATCACCGAGCCCTTGCGTCAGCGTGCGCCAGCCCTGCGGCCCCGGCGGCTGGCGGTCCGCTTCAGCCAGCCGGGCGCGCGCCACCGCCACGCCGCGCCCCATCACCCGGCGCGCCAGCAGGCCATGCCCGCTCCAGTCCAGCGCCCCGGCCTGCAGGTCCACGCCCAATGCGGCCAGGCGCGCGGTCATCTCCGCGTCCTGCGCCCGCGCCGGGTTCTGCGCCATCAGGGCGGCGAGGCGTGTGAAATAAACGTGCGCCGCCAATCCCTCCACCACATCGGGCGGGCGCTGGCCACCATCGCCGTGACGCGCCGCGTCTGAAGGCGGCGCGGCGGTCAGCGAGATGGCGTCCTGCAGGGCGTGCACAGGGGCAAAATCCTCACCCGGCGCCACCTCGATCCGTCCGATCAGCCAGGCCATGGAGGTGGACACGCGCACATGCATCGCGCCGGGCAGGCCCGGCCCGTCCCAGTCCGGCCCGGTGATGAAGGCGAGCCCCGGCCCCGAACCGGCCGTGCGCGAACCGGGCGCCCCGGCCACATCGGTCCAGCCGTCCAGCACCTGCAACAGCCAGTAGCGCTCGCCCATGTCCGGCCAGCGCAGCACGGCGGGGCCCATCGACAGATCCAGCCAGGCGATGGTGTAGAGCGTATCGAGATTGGGCCGCACCACCGTGTCATCGCCGGCCCGGGGCAGGTCGCGCCGGTGATGCAGCGTGTTGATCCCGCCTGCCTCGCCTTCCGCTTCAAGGCGCGCCAGCATCACCGCGCGCGTCTCCTCCATCAGCACCAGAGGATAGCCGAACACATAGGCCTCGCCCGCCGTCTGCCCTAGATCGCGCAGGGACAGGCCCTCGGGATTGCGCGTCAACACCACCCAGCCCGCCGCAGCGGCGCCAGCCAGGACGATCAGGGTTACTAGAACAGGGCCGAGATATCGCATGACCGCACCTTCACCGGACCGGCTGCACCGCGCAAGTCTCGACACGGGCGCCGCACCGGCCCAGTGTGAGCGGTGATGGACAAGAAGACCTACAAACGCGACCTCAGACGCCTTCAGATCGGCCTGGTGGCGCTGCAGCGCCATCTGATCGCCACGGGCGCGCGGCTTCTGGTGATCCTGGAAGGGCGCGACGCGGCGGGCAAGGACGGCGCGATCAAACGCATCGTCGAGCACCAGTCGCCGCGCGAAACTCGGGTGGTGGCGCTGGGTATTCCCACCGAGCGCGACCGGACCAGCTGGTATTTCCAGCGCTGGGCCGCGCATCTGCCTGCGGGCGGGGAAATGGTGCTGTTCAACCGCTCCTGGTACAACCGGGCCGGGGTGGAAAAGGTGATGGGCTTCTGCACCCGGCCCCAGTACGAGGCCTTCCTGCGCGATGTGGGCCCGTTTGAACACATCCTCACCGATGACGGGCTGATCGTCCTGAAATACTATCTCGACCTGTCGCGCGCCGAGCAGGCGCGCCGTCTGGACGCGCGGCGCACCGACCCGCTCAAGACCTGGAAAACCTCGCCCATCGACGCGGTGGCGCTGGAGAAGTTCGACGCCTATTCCAAAGCCCGCAACGCCATGCTGGCGGTCACCGGGGACGCCGCGCCCTGGCGGGTGGTGAACGCCGACGACAAGCGCGCGGCGCGCCTGGCCATCATCCGCGATATCCTCAAAAGCGCGCCCTGCCCGGACCTGCCCGAAGACTATGGCGACCCGGACCCGGCCGTGCTGCGCCACTGGGCGCCGGACGACGCGCCGCACGAGCACCTGCATCACTGATCACCCAACGCAAAAGGAGGCACCTGCCATGGGCTGGGCGCTGAGCATTGATCAAGCCGATATCACCCACGCGGGCATCGTGGAGGCTGCGCCGCACGCGCTGAACGATGGCGAGGCGCGTCTGGCCGTGCGCCGGTTTGCGCTGACGGCCAATAACATCACCTATGCCGCCTTTGGCGAGGCCATGGCCTATTGGCGCTTCTTCCCCGGCGGCGACGGGCGCGGGCGTCTGCCGGTCTGGGGGTTTGCGCAGGTGGTGGAAAGCCGCGCGCACGGGCTTGAGACCGGCGAGCGCGTCTATGGCTATCTCCCCGCCGCCAGCGAGCTGGTGGTCACGCCGGGCAAGGTGCGCCCTGACAGCTTCATCGACGCCGCGCCCCACCGCGCCGGTCTGCCGGGCGTGTATAACCGCTATGTGCGCTGCGCCGCCGATCCGGGCTATGACCCGGCGCGCGAGCCCGCGCAAATGGTGCTGCAGCCCCTGTTTCTCACATCCTTCCTGATCGACGCGTATCTGCGCGAGGCCGATTTTCTGGGCGCTGACGCCATCACCCTGACCAGCGCGTCCAGCAAGACCGCGCTGGCGCTGGCCTTCCTGCTGGGCCGCGACCGGCCAGACGGCCTGCGCATCGAGGCGCTGACCTCGGCGCGCAATGGCGCGTTCGTGGAGGCGAGCGGGCTTTACGACGCCATCACCGATTACGATTCCATCGCCTCGATGGACCCCGCCCCCGCCCGCGCCATTGTGGACTTCGCCGGCGCGGCGCAGGTGAACCGCGCGCTGCACGCCCGGTTCGGCGCCAATCTGAAGGCCAATATCCGCGTCGGCGGCGCCCATTGGGACGACAGCACGCCGGCGGGCGACCTGCCCGGACCGCGTCCGGTCTTCTTCTTCGCGCCCGACCAGGCCCGCGATCGGATCGCCCAGTGGGGGCCTGACGGCTTCGCGCGGCGCCAGGGCGAGGCCTGGTCGCAGTTTGTCGCGGCGGCGGATGATCTTCTGGCCTGGCGCAATCTGACCGGCGAGGCCGCGGCGCTCGGCGCCTATCAGGCGCTGGTGCGCGGCGACGTGCCGGCCAGCGAGGCGCTGGTGATCGAGGTTGAAGAGCGCTGACAGGGCGGGGGGCGCTGGCGTAGAACAGTCGCCATGATCCGGCCCACCTCCCTTCCCGCCTCGCTGGACGGCCTGCGCCTGCGCGCAGAGCTGGCGGCGTCCACGCGCACCGGATGGGACCAGGCGGCCGAGCGCCAGGCGGCGCTGGCCAAGCTGAAAGCCTATATCAACCGCGGCCGCGCGCATGCCGAGTCCCGGCTGCAAGGCGCCAGCGGCGGGCTGGAGGCGGCGCGCACCCTGTCGGGCGTGATGAACGCGGTTTTGCGCGCCCTGTATGATTCCATCGCCAGCGATCTCACCGATCAGGGCGCGCGCACGCCGGGTCTGGCGCTGTGCGCCGTGGGCGGGTTCGGCGCCGGCGAGCTGGCCCCGCACAGCGATATCGATCTTCTGTTCCTGGTCGATGATCCGGCGCCGGAGCATGCCGCCCTGATTGTGGAGCGCACGCTCTACGCCCTGTGGGATTGCGGCCTGCCCGTGGGCGGCGGCGCCATCCGCTCGGTGGACGAGGCCATCGCCCTGGCGCGCGATGATGTGTCCGAGCGCACGGCGCTTCTGGATATCCGCAGCCTGACCGGCGATGTGCGCCTGGTCCGCCAGCTGCTGGGCGCGTTTGAGGACGAATTGCTGGGCGAACGCGCGGGCGCTTTCGCCGCCGCCAAGCTGGCCGAGCGGGACGCCCGCGTGGACCGCCAGGGCGACAGCCGCTATGCGGTCGAACCCCATATCAAGGACGGCAAGGGCGCCCTGCGCGATCTGCAGACCGTGCGCTGGCTGGCCCAGGTGCTGTACGGCGCCGACGCCATGGAGCGCTGGGTCGCGGTGGGGCTTTTGTCGGTGAGCGATGTGGAGCGCTATCTCTCGGCGGCGGACTTCTTCTGGACGGTGCGCTTCCACCTCCACGCCCTGGTGGGCCGCAAGGACGACCGGCTGAGTTTCGACATGCAGCCCGGCGTGGCTGTGCGCATGGGATATGACGACCATGATGGCGCGCTGGGGGTGGAAGCCTTCATGCGCGACTATTTCCTGCGGGCCATCGATGTGGGCGCCCTGACCCGCCTGGTCTGCGCCAAGCTGGAAGCCGACGAGCTGAAAGACGCGCCGGGCGCGGCCGGTCGCTTCCTGCCCTCTGACGGGCTGGCGGACGCGGAGGGTCTGGCCGAGGAAGGCTTCGCCCTGCGCGCAGGCCGGCTGACCTTCGCCGACCCGGCCGCCATCGAAGCCGATCCGGTGATGATGCTGCGCCTGTTCGAGGCCGCCGCCGCGCGCCATTACGATCTGCATCCTGACGCGGTGGCGCGCATCGGCCAGTCCCTGCGCCTGATCGACGACGCCTTGCGCAGCGACCCGCGCGCCGCGCGCAGCTTTTTCGCCGTGCTGCTGGACGCGGACGACCCGCGCATCACCCTGCGCGCCATGACCGAGGCGGGGCTTCTGGGCGCCTATATCCCCGAGTTCGGCGATATCGTCGCGCGCACCCAGTTCAACATGTATCACCGCTTCACCGTGGACGAGCATACGCTCAACGCGCTGGGCCTGTTGCGCCAGATCGAGCAGGGCAAGCTGACGGGCGACCATCCGCTGGCCAGCAGCCTGGCGCAGAAAATCTCCGCGCGCCGGGCGCTGCATCTGGCGGTGCTGATGCACGATACCGGCAAGGGCAAGGGCGATCAGTGCGTGGAGGGCGCCGCCAATGCCCGTATCGCGGGCGCCCGGCTCGGGCTGGACGATGACGAGATCGAGCTGACCGCCTGGCTGATCGCCAACCATCTGGAAATGAGCGATGCGGCCCAGCGCCGCGACATTTCCGATCCGCGCACCGTGCTGGATTTCGCGCAGCTGTGCGGCACGCTGGAGCGCCTGCGCCTTCTGACAATCCTCACCGTGGTGGATATCCGCGCGGTGGGGCCGGGCGTATGGAATGGCTGGAAGGCCCAGCTCCTGCGTGATCTTTATCAGGCCACCGCCGCCGTGCTGGCCGAGGGCGGGGAGCGCGGCGAGGACGCGGCGCGCGCCCGCCTGGCCGCCCGCGCCGAAGCGGCCCGCGCGGCCTTCCGCTCGGTCGTGGGCCGGTTCGACGCAGACTTCGCACAGCGCTGGACCGGGGAGATGGACGATCCCTACTGGCTGGCGTTCGCCGAGAGCGACCGGCTGCGCCACGCGGCCTTCGTGCGCGCCAGCGCCGCCCTGGGCCGCGACATCGCGGCGGGCGTGCGCATCGACAAGCGCCGCTCGGCCTGTGAGGTGATGGTGCTGGCGCCCGACCGCGACGGGCTGTTCGCCGACATCGCCGGCGCCCTGGCGCGTGAAGGCGCCAATGTGGTGGGCGCCCAGGTCGCCACCACCCATGGCGGGCAGGCCTTTGACGTGTTCTTCGTCCAGGAGGGCGGCGGGCGGCCCTTCGGCTGGTCGGATCCGCGCGCGCGTTCGCGCCTGAAAGACGCGGTGGAAAGCGCGGCGCGCGACGGGCTGGCCGACGGCTGGCGCCTGCCGGTGCGCCCCTTGCGCCGGCGCGAAGCGGCTTTCGCCGTCAGCCCGTATGTGAAGCTGGATCTCAATGCCGCCGACAATGCGCTGGTGATCGAAGCCTCGGGCCGCGACCGGCCGGGCCTGCTGCATGCGCTGGCGCATACGCTCACGGGTCTGGGCCTGTCCTTGCAGGCCGCACGCATTGACGGCTATGGCCAGCGCGCCGTGGACACATTCTACGTCACCGAGAAGGGCGCCAAGCCCGATGATCCGGCGCTTCTCGACGCCATCACCCGGGCGCTGGAGGCGGTGCTCGCCGAGGCCGAGGCGGCGCTGGGGACGCAAGCAGGCGCCGGCCCGGCCCCCATACCTGCGAGCGCCGGGCGGTGAGGCTCCTACGCAATCTCGGCGTGGTGAGCGCCTTTACCTTCGCCAGCCGGATACTCGGCCTGGTGCGCGAAAGCCTGATGGCCGGGCGCCTGGGCGCCGGGCCGGCGGCCGACGTGTTCTTCCAGGCTCTGGTCATCCCCAACACCTTCCGCCGGGTGCTGGCCGAGGGCGCGTTCAACGCCGCCTTCGTGCCGCTCTATGCGCGCGAGCTGGAGGGCAAGGGCAAGGATGAAGCCGACGCCTTCGCCAGCGAGGCGCTGAGCGTTCTGACTACGGTCACGCTATTGATCGTGGTGGCGTTTCAGCTGCTGGCGCCGTGGATCGGCTACATCTTCTTTCCCGGACAGATCAACGATCCGGACCTGTTCGCGCTGGCGATCCTCCTGTTGCAGATCATGATGCCCTACACGCTGTGCATGGCGGTGACGGCGCTGATCGGTGGCGGGCTCAACTCCCATGGGCGCTTCGCCACGGCGGCGGGCGCGCCCATGCTGTTCAATCTCGCCCTCATCGTCGTCTTGATGTTCGAGTACGCCGACCGCGAGACGCTGGCGCTGTGGCTGGCGATCGGGGTGACGGCGTCCGGCGTGATGCAGGTGGCGCTGCTGGTGCTGGCTGCGCGCAGCGCCAGGCTGAAATTCACCCTGCGGGCGCCGCGCGTGACGCCGCGGGTCAAGCGCCTGATCGTGCTGGGCGTGCCCGGCGCCGTGGCGGCGGGCGTAACCCAGATCAATGTGCTGGTCACCTCCTCCATCGCCACGCTGGAGGTGGGTGCGCGCCCCTATCTCACTTACGCCGAACGGCTTTATCAGCTGCCCTTGGGCGTGATCGGCATCGCCATGGGGCTCGCCCTTCTGCCCAATCTGGCCCGTCGCCTGCGCGCAGGCGACGAGGCGGGCGGCCAGTTCGCCATGAACCGGTCCATCGAGATATCCCTCGCCCTCACCCTGCCCGCCGTCGCGGCCCTGCTGATCATTCCGCAATTCCTGATCGGCGGATTGTTTGAATGGGGCGCATTTACCGCCGACAACACCGCCAGCACGGCGCGCGCCCTGATCGCCTATGGCGCGGGCCTGCCCGCCTTTATCCTGATCAAGGTGCTGACCCCGGGCTTCTTTGCGCGCGAGGACACCGCCACGCCCATGCGCTATGCGCTGGTGTCAGTGGTGGTCAATTTCGCGCTCGCCGTGACCTTGTTCTTCGGCGGGCTGGGCTTTGTCGGCCTGGCCATCGCCACCAGCGTGGCGGGCTGGATCAATGTGGCGCTCTTGGCGCGCACCCTGCTGGCGCGGGGCCTCTGGCGGATCGATGCGCGCCTGGCTGCGCGCCTGCCCCGGCAGGTGCTGGCGGCGGCGATCATGGGGGCGGCGGTCTGGGCGATGGCGGGCCCGGGCGCAGACTGGATCACCGGCCTCTACCCGGTGCTGGGAAGCTATCCCGCCAAGCTGATCGTGCTGGGCGCCGTGGTGGCGCTGGGCGCCGCCGTCTACGGACTGGCGGCGCTGGCTGTGGGCGCGCTCAGCTGGTCGGATCTGCGCGATCTGGTGCGCCGCCCGCGCGCCAAGGATTAAACCTCGCACGCCCTTCATGCTTGAGCCCGGGCAAGCGCGAGGCTATCACCGCGCCCTGTTTCCTCTCCACTGACCAGATATGGATCACCCATGAGCGACGCCCTGCCCGCCTATACCGGCCCCGAACGCATCCTGTCGGGCATGCAGCCCACAGGCGGGCTTCATATCGGCAATTATCTGGGCGCGCTGAAACACTGGGTGCGCCTGCAGGAGGGCGCGGCCGATTGCTTCTACTGCGTGGTGGACATGCACGCGATCACCGTCGCCCATGACCCGGCGGACCTGCCCGGCCGCGTGCGGTCAGCCGCCGCCGCCTATCTGGCCGCAGGCGTGGACCCGTCGCGCAGCGCCGTCTTCGCCCAGTCCGCCGTGCCCGCCCATGCCGAGCTCGCCTGGATTTTCCAGTGTGTGGCGCGCCTGGGCTGGCTGGAGCGCATGACCCAGTTCAAGGACAAGGCCGGCAAGGACGCCGAGCGCGCCAGCGTGGGCCTGTTCACCTATCCCGTGCTGCAGGCCGCCGACATCCTGATCTACAAGGCGACCCATGTGCCCGTGGGCGAGGACCAGAAACAGCATCTGGAGCTCTCGCGCGACATCGCCGCCCGCTTCAACCGGGATTTCGGCAAGGGCGAGGCCGTGCTGCCCCTGCCTGAGCCGGTGATCCCGCCGTCTGGCGCCGGCGCGCGGATCATGTCGCTCAAAGACGGGACGGCGAAAATGTCCAAGTCCGATCCCAGCGACAATTCACGCATCAACCTCAATGACGACGCCGACACCATCGCGCGCAAGATCAAGAAGGCCAAGACCGACGCCGAGCCCCTGCCCGCCAGCGCCGTCGAGCTGGACGCCCGGCCCGAGGCGCGCAATCTGGTCGGCCTGTACGCCGCACTGACCGGCGTCAGCGCGCAAGCTGTTCTGGACGCCCATGCCGGTCAGGGTTTCGGCGCGTTCAAGCCGAAGCTGGCCGAGATCGCCGTTGAGTTCATCGCGCCCATCGCGGACGAATACGCCCGCCTGATCGCCGATCCGGCGGAAATTGACCGCATTCTGACAAACGGGGCCGAGCGCGCCCGCGCCGCGGCTGAACCGGTGATCGGCGAAGTGCGCGGTCTGGTGGGTTACTGGAAGGGGTGAGACACGACGCCGCCTTGTGCGGCGGACGTTTCATCGTCATGAATACACGCCGATTGGGCGCGGACTGGTCCGCGCCGCTCAATGGACAAGGAAATGCATCCCATGCGTCACGCTTTCTGGATCGCCGCCGGCTCTGCGTTCGCCCTGGCGGCCTGCAACGACCCCGTCGCGCCCGCCAATGATTCACAGGCGGGCATCGCAGCGGCGCAGGACAGCCAGCCCGAAGCCGCCACCGATACGGCCGAATTCACCATTACCGGCGCCTGGGTGCGCAACCCGCCGCCGGGCCGTGATGTGACCGCCGGCTTCCTCACCGTCGCCGCCGAAGGCGCACCGGCCCGTCTGGTGGATGCGCGCAGCAACGCCGCCGCCCGTATGGAAATCCACACCATGGCCATGGAAGACGACGTAATGCGCATGCGCCGCGTCGACGGTTTCGACATTCCCGATGGCGGAGCGATCACCCTGGCGCCCGGCGGCGATCATCTCATGCTGTTCGAGATCGACCGGGACGTGCTGGCCACCGGCCAGGTCGAGATCGAACTGGTGTTCGACAACGGCCAGACCGTGAACCAGCGCTTCGAGGTGCGCGACACCGCGCCGGACGCCGAAGGCAACTGATCCGTTTACAGACTTTCTGCAATCAACAGCGGGCCGGGCGCAACACGTCCGGCCCGTTGTCTGTCTGGGCCGCGTGCAGAAACGGTCAGGCCGAGGCCTTCTTCACCGCCTCCATATAGGCGCGCAGGGCCGCATTGATGCGGGTCTGATACCCGCGCCCGCCCTGCTTGAAAAAGTGCAGCACATCGCGATCCAGCCGCACCGTCACCTGCTGCTTGCCATAGCCGGGATGCCAGACGGCATTGGCGAAATCTTCTTCGGTCCATTCGGGAATGTCGGACGTGTCGATATCCTCGTCAGGGATCGCCTCGATCTCGCGCAGGCGCGCCTCGGAGATGGGCGGCAGGTCTTCAAGATTCACGCGTACGATACGTCCCATGAAAAATCTCCCTTTCCTTGCGCTTCGCGGGCCTCGCCGAGATGATACGGATGCGGCCGTCCCGATCAGTATGAATAATCGTCGCGATCACACTGCGTTTGAGCGGGCCGATCAACTTCCAGCGCACCTCTCCGTCAGGGCCAAGCCGCGCCGGACGGAGAACATGGTCACCCGCGAAAACCTGCACAGCCTCATCAAAGCCGATGCCATGCTTGGCCCGGTTGGCGCGGTCCTTCTCCTCAACCCATTCAAACTGCATTGTAGTTACAATTGTCGTTACAGACAAGCGCCTATCAGGCGCAATTGTAACGCATATGCGCGCAATACGCGAACTACAACGCCACCCCCAGCGCGCCCGCGACGCTGAACACATCCTTGTCGCCGCGTCCGCACATATTCATCAGGATGACGCCGTCCGGGCCGAGTTCCTTGGCCAGATCGCGCACGCGGGCCAGCGCGTGGGCGGGTTCGAGCGCCGGGATGATGCCTTCGAGCCTGGAGCACATCTGGAACATCTCCAGCGCCTCGGCGTCGGTGGCGGAGCGGTATTCGGCCCGTCCCATATCGTGCAGGAAGGCGTGTTCCGGGCCGATGCCGGGATAGTCGAGCCCCGCCGAGATGGAGTGACCTTCCGTGATCTGACCATCGGCGTCCTGCAGGAGATAGGTGCGGTTGCCGTGCAATATGCCCGGCTTGCCGCCATTCAGGCTGGCGGCGTGATCAGGCGTGTCGAGCCCCTTGCCGGCGGCCTCCACGCCGATCAGGCGCACGCTCTCGTCTTCCAGGAAGGGATAGAACAGGCCCATGGCGTTGGAGCCGCCGCCAATGCACGCCACGGCGGCGTCGGGCAGGCGGCCGATGCGGTCCAGCATCTGCTGGCGCGCCTCTCGTCCGATCACGGACTGAAAATCGCGCACCATCATGGGATAGGGGTGCGGGCCGGCCACAGTGCCGATGACGTAGAAGGTTTCGTCGGGATAGGTGACCCAGTCCCTCAAGGCTTCATTCATGGCGTCTTTCAGCGTGCCGCGCCCGGAAGTGACGGCGTGGACCTTGGCGCCCAAGAGCTTCATGCGGAACACGTTGGGCTTCTGGCGCTCCACATCCGTGGCGCCCATGAACACCTCGCACGGCAGGCCGAAGCGCGCCGCCACCGTGGCGGTGGCCACGCCATGCTGGCCCGCGCCGGTCTCGGCGATGATGCGGGTCTTGCCCATGCGCTTGGCCAGCAGCACCTGGCCCAGGCAGTTATTGATCTTGTGCGCGCCGGTATGGTTGAGCTCGTCGCGCTTGAACCAGATTTTCGCGCCGCCGAAAGCCTCGGTCAGGCGCTCGGCGAAATAAAGCGGGCTCGGACGGCCGACAAAATCGCGGCTGAACAGGTCGAACTCGGCGACGAAGTCCGGGTCATCCTTGTACTGAGCATAGGCCGCCTCCAGCGCCAGGATATTGGGCATCAGCGTCTCGGCCACATAGCGCCCGCCATAGGCGCCAAACCGTCCGGCCGCATCGGGAAACTGGGAGAAGGCGTTGGGCTTGGTCATGTCATCTTACCGTGTTCAGCCCCCCACCCCGGCCCTGCCCCGGCGGGGGAGGGAGAGATATGGCGGCGGTTCTGCCTGTTTCGTTCACCGGGCGCCGGGCCCGGCACCCCCCTGTTGAAGGGGCGGGCCGAATACGCGGCGTAGACAACCCGCTAAAGCCTCATGGCGCAAGCGGGCGCGCAGCTTTCGCCGCAGCCACGAACGCCCCGATCTTCGCGATATCCTTCACGCCGGGCGCTGCTTCCACGCCGGAGACCACATCCACGCCGCGCGCGCCGCTTTGACGGATGGCGTCCGCCACGCCGTCCACGGTCAGCCCGCCCGCCAGCAGCCAGGGCGCGCCCGCCTCAAATCCGGCGAGCAGGGAATAATCCCAGCCCACGCCCAGCCCGCCGGGCCGGTCGGCGCCGGCGGGCTGTTTGGCGTCGAACACGAACCCGTCCACCGCCCCGCGCCAGCGCGCCGCCCGGTCCAGATCGGCGCGGCCTGACACGCCCAGCGCCTTCCACACGCCCTCGCCCGCATAGGCGCGCGCATCCAGGCAGCGCGCCGGGCTCTCATCGCCATGCAGCTGGATGATGTCGGGCTTCATGCGCACCAGAACCTCGCCCAGCAGCGCATCATCGGGATCGACCAGCACCGCCACCGACCGCGCCGCCCCCTTGCGCGCCGCCAGCGCCCCGGCGGCGGCCGGCGTCAGCGCCCGGGGCGAGCGCGCGAAGATAACAAACCCCAGATACGCCGCCCCCGCCGCCAAAGCGGCGTCCACGGCGGCGGCGTCATTGAGGCCGCAGATTTTGACGATGGTGTTCATGGATGCGGGATATAGGCCGGGCCGGGTGGATGAGGAAGCGGATGGCGCCTCACACCACCGCACACCCCGCCGAGTTATAGCCCGCGATCCTCGGCGTCTTGGGCAAATAGCCCGCCTCGATCCGCGTGATGGTGAATCCGGCGCGGGTGATCATCGCGGCGGGATCGCGGGTCAGGTGACAGCCGCCGGCCAGCGGCTTCCAGACCGGTTCGATGCGGCGCTGCCAGCGGGCGATTCCTTCATCGGGCGCCCGGCCGTGCTCGCTGAACAGGAGCTGGCCGCCGGGTTTGAGCGCCGTGCGCAGGGCGGCCAGCGCCCGGTCCGGGTCCGGGATGGTGCAGGCGGTATAGGTCAGCACGATGGTGTCGAAGCTTTCAGGCTCCAGCGCGGCGGTCTCCGCACCCTCGGCCAGCCAGGTCACCGGGACCGGGAAGCCGGCGATCACCGGCGCGGCCTTGCGGCGCATGCCCTCAGAGGGCTCCAGCGCCACGATTTCGGTGATTTTGGCCGGGTCATAGAAGGACAGATTGGTCCCGGTCCCGAACCCCACCTCCAGCACCCGGCCCGAGGCTTCAGGGATCAGGCGCGAGCGCTGCTTCATGATCTGCGGCGCGCCGCAGGCGCAGCCGATCAGATGGGGCAGGACATGGGTTTCATACAGCTGGCCGATCATGCTGACATCGCCTCCACCACAGACACCAGTTGCGCCAGATCGTCCGGCTCGGCCAGGCGGTGATCGCCGCCGCGCTTCATCGTCAGGGTGACGGGCGCATCGGTCAATTGCTCCATCAGGCGCATGGCATGGCTCCACGGCATGTCGCGGTCCTGCCAGCCCTGAAGGATGTGCACCGGACAGCTGACGCGCACCGGCGCGTCCAGCATCAACCAGCGCCGCCCGTCCTCGATCAGATGGCGGGTGATCACCTGCTGCCTGCCCGGCGCCCCCGGGCGCGTCCACCGGCCATCGCGTGTGATGGCCTCGCGCGCATGCAGGGGCAGGCGCTCCCAGATCAGGGTCTCGGTAAAGTCCACCGCCGGGGCGATCAGCACCAGCGCCTTGACCCGGTCGGGCCGGGCCAGCGCCGCCAGCAGCGCGATCCACCCGCCCAGGGACGAGCCCACCAGCACCTGGGGCCCCTCGGTCAGCTGGTCCAGCACCGCCAGCGCATCGCTGCGCCAGCGTGTGACGCCGGCTGCGTCCCAGTCACCGTCCGAGGCGCCCTGCGCGAAATAGTCAAAGCGCACGAAGGCCCGCCCGCTGGCGCGCGCCCAGGCGTCCAGCGCCCGCGCCTTGATCCCGTTCATGTCCGACACGAACCCGCCCAGATACGTTACGCCCGGCCCTTCACCATCGTGGCGCACATAGGCCAGGCGCCCGGCGTCGGTGTCGAGGTGCTGCTTGGCAGGATCAGACATGGCGGGCCCTTTATTGCGAAGCGGCAGGCTGTTGGCGCACGCATCCGATAAGGGTACATGACGCGGTCTGCACCCGGCGGCAAGGCGGACGCGTGTGATGGTCATACTCCAGCTTATCCCCGAACTCGATGCGGGCGGCGCCGAGCGCACCACGATCGAGATCGCCGAAGCGGTGACCCGCGCCGGAGGGCGCTGTCTGGTGGCCAGCCGGGGCGGACGGCTGGAGGGCGCGCTGGCCGATGCCGGCGGCGAGCTGATCCGGCTCGACATGAAATCCAAGCATCCGGTGACGCTGTGGCGCAATGCGGCGCGCCTGGCCCGGGTGATCCGGGCCGAGGGCGTGGACATCGTCCATGCCCGCTCGCGCGCCCCGGCCTGGAGCGGGCTGCGCGCCGCACAACGCGCGGGCGCCCATTTCGTCACCACCTATCACGGGACGTATTCGGCCCGCTCAGGCCTCAAGCGCGCCTACAACGCCGTCATGGCCTCGGGCGAGCGGGTGATCGCCAACTCGCATTTCATCGCGGACCATGTGCGCGCCGAACATGGCGTGGGCGAGGACCGGCTGCGCGTCATCCCGCGCGGCGTGGACCTGGATGTGTTCGACCCCCAGACGGTCAGTGCGAAGCGTATCGCACGCATGCGCGAGGGCTGGGGCGCGGCGCCAGAAGACGCGGTGTTCCTGCTGCCAGGGCGGCTGACGCGCTGGAAGGGTCAGGCGTTCATGATTGATGTGATGACGGGTTGGCATGGCGCACGGCGGCGCGTGCGCCTGGTTTGCCTGGGCGACGCGCAGGGGCGCAGCGGCTACGAAGCGGAACTGGAGGCTCGGGCCCATGGCGCCGGCGTCACGCTGGTCCTGCCCGGTCATGAGAGCGATATGGCGGCCGCGTATCTGGCCGCCGATGTGGTGGTGTGTCCCTCGCTGGAGCCGGAAGCCTTCGGGCGCACGGCGGCCGAGGCGCAGGCCATGGGCGCGCCGGTGATCGCGGCCGATCATGGCGGCGCGCGCGAGGTGGTGGCCGATGGTGAAACCGGCTGGCGCGCCGCGCCGGGCGATATTGACAGCTGGCGCGCTGCGCTGGAGGCCGTATTGTCGATGACGCCTCAGGCGCGCGCGGCGCTGGGCGCGCGGGCCAGGGCGCGCGCGTCACAGCTGTTTTCAAAACCGGCGCTGCAAGAGTCCACCTTGCAGGTCTACCGTGAACTTCTAGAGTAGCGCCATGAATGCGGGTGAAGCGGACAAACAACAAATCCTGGTGCTCCACGATGGTGAAGCGTCCCGGGTTTTCCGGAGGCGGTTTCATTTGAGTCATGCGACCATA
>JBHYFR010000009.1:0-27641 GCA_051859425.1 Oceanicaulis sp.
CTGAAGAAACGGTAGGCGACATCAATGGTGATGCCCTGCTCGCGCTCGGCCTCCAGCCCGTCCAGCAACAGCGCGAAATCGATCTCGTTCTCGCCCGCCGCGCCGTGCTTCTTCGAATCGCGCTCCAGCGTCCGGATCTGATCATCGAACAACAGCTTGGAATCATACAGCAGCCGCCCGATCAGGGTGGACTTGCCGTCATCCACAGAGCCGCAGGTGATGAAGCGCAGCACGCCGCGCTCGCCTGCACGGGTGAGGCGTTCGAGAACGGCGGCGCGTTCGGGAGACACGGCGGGGGGCGTGGCGGCCATGATCAGAAATACCCCTCGCGCTTTTTCTTCTCCATGGAGCCGGCCTCGTCATGGTCGATCAGCCGGCCCGACCGTTCGGACGTGCGCGCGGTGAGCATTTCCAGCACGATGGCCTCCACCGTATCGGCGTCAGACTCGATGGCGCCGGTGAGCGGATAGCAGCCCAGCGTGCGGAAACGGATGCGGCGCATCTGCGGCGTTTCGCCCGGCTCAAGCGGGAAGCGGTCATCGTCGACCATCAGGATCTGGCCGCCGCGCTCCACCACCGGGCGCTCGGCAGCCAGATAGAGCGGCACGATGGGGATGTCCTCCTCCAGGATGTATTGCCAGATATCCAGCTCGGTCCAGTTGGACAGCGGGAAGACCCGGATCGACTCGTTCTGGCGGATGCGCGTGTTATAGGTGCGCCACAGCTCCGGGCGCTGATGGCGCGGGTCCCAGCCGTGATGGGCGTCGCGGAAGGAGAAGATGCGCTCCTTGGCGCGGCTTTTCTCCTCATCCCTGCGCGCCCCGCCGAAGGCGGCGTCATAGCGGTGGCGGGTCATGGCCGCGCGCAGCGCCTCGGTCTTCATCACCTGGGTGTGCAGATTGGAGCCGGACGCGAACGGACCAATGCCGCGCTTGAGGCCCTCTTCATTGATCTCCACGCGCATTTCCAGCCCCAGCGCATCAGCGAGGGCGTCGCGATAGGTGATCATGTCGCGAAATTTCCACGTGGTGTCCACGTGCTGCAGCGGGAAGGGCGGGCGCGAGGGATAGAAGGCCTTGAGCGCCAGATGCAGCATCACCGCTGAATCCTTGCCGATGGAGTAGAGCATGACCGGGCGCTCGAACGCGGCGGCCACCTCGCGCATGATATGGATCGATTCCGCTTCCAGCGCGGCCAGATGCGGCGACAGCGCCCGCGTGCGCGGTCTGGGCGCCGTAAAGCGCGCGCCATAGCTGCGGATCTGGCTGGCGATATCGCTCATAAGTCCCCCGTCATGGCGTGACCCTGGTTTGTTAATCGCGCAGGCGCAGCAAGGAAAGGCCCCGCACCCTGCTTTACTGGCGCACGCGAACATCCGGCGCGCGGGTGAACAGATTGACCGGGTTCCAGCTGAGCATGCGCGCATAGGCCAGCGGTGTGACCGCACGCCGGCTCTGCAGGGCGCGGCGCTTGGCCATCAGCGCCGGCCAGCTGGCCAGTGCGTCCTTCAGCGCCCCGCCAAACAGGGTGAATTGACCAAAGCGCGCCGCCGAAAGCCACAACAGGGCGGTCACCCCCGCATGCACCGGCGCCAGAACCCACAGCAGCCAGCCCGGCGTCACCTTGAAAAAGGTCCACAGCCGGTTGCGCGCGCCGTGATACGTGGCGAAGGCCGAGCGCCGCCCGGTGGACGCATATCCCACATGGCTCACCGCCGCGTCGCGCACCTGTATTGCGCGATGGCCCAGAAGCCGGGCGCGGGCGGCCAGATCCACATCCTCCACATAGCAGAAATAGTCTTCATCGAACCCGCCGAGCGCTTCAAATACGTCGCGCCGGATCAGGGCGGCGGCCCCGCACGGGCCGAACACCTCACCCTCGGCCGGAGGCTCCATCACCTTGCCGAAGCCCGCCCGGTAGGGCAGGCCGGTGAAGTGATAGACATCGCCGCACCCGTCCAGCACGCCCGGCGCGCCATGGGCGCGCTGGGTGCAGCCAAACAGGGCCGCTTCCGGCCAGCGCTTCGCCGCGGCCATCATCTGCTCCAGCCAGTCCGGGTCAGGATAGGCGTCGGGGTTGAGCAGCAGCAGCCAGCGCGTCTCCACGCCGCGCGCCAGCAGATTATTGCCCCCCGCAAAGCCCAGATTCTCCGCGCCGTCCACGAATTCCACCCAGTCAGGGAGCTCTTCGCGCTCAAGGCGTTCACCCTCGGGCGAGCCATTCTCCAAAAGCCGCACACTCGCCGGGCGCACAGACTGCGCCGACAACGCGGCGATCACCAGGGGGATGGTGGTGCGGCTGCGGTGGGCGACGATCAGGATGGTGACGTCGGCGTTCAGGGGCGGGGCGTCGCTCATCCCCGCTTGATGCGCGCCCGGGCGCGCCCGGTCAATGGCGGGCAGCCCACTGGCGCGCCTCCACCGGGCGGGGCTAGTTTGGCGCCATGCACACCGCTTCGCCCCCGCCTGCGCCCCTGACCCGTGATCTCGTGCTCGTCGGGGGCGGCCACGCCCATGCGCTGGTGCTTAAGCGTTGGGGCATGGCGCCCCTGCCCGGCGCGCGCGTCACGCTGATCCATCCCGGCGCCAGCGCGCCCTATACCGGCATGCTGCCGGGCCATGTGGCGGGGCACTACACCCGCGATGAGCTGGAGATCGATCTGGTGCGTCTGGCCCGCTTCGCCGGGGCGCGGCTGGTGACGGGCATGGCGCAAGGCATTGATCTGCAGGCGGGTCTGGTTGAAGTGACGGGCCGCGCGCCGGTGCGCTTTGACGTGCTGGCACTGGATATCGGCATCACCGGCGCGGTCCCGGACATTCCCGGCGCCCGGCACATTCTGGCGGCCAAGCCGCTGGACGAGTTTGCGGCCCGCTGGGACGCCTTCTTGCGGGCGGTGGAGGCAGGCCAGGTCCGCCCGGATGTGTGCGTCATCGGCGCAGGGGCCGCCGGGGTGGAGCTGGCCCTGGCTGCGGCCCACAGGCTGAAAGCGGCGGGCGCGAAAGAATCGGCCATCTCGCTGATCGAAGCGCGCGCGCACATCACGCCGGACCTGCCCGGCGGGCCGCGGCGCGCGCTTCTGCGGGCGCTGGAACGCGCGGGCGTGCGCGTGGTCACCGGCGCAAGGCTTGAAAGCGTCAGCGCCGATGCGGTCACGCTGTCTGATGCAACCCGCCTGCCCGCAGCGCTGACCCTGTCAGCCGCCGGGGCGCGGCCCCATGACTGGCTCGCCCGGACCGGGCTGGCCCTGCACGCGGGTCATGTGGCGGTGGATGCGCATTTGCGCAGCACCTCCCACCCGAACATTTTCGCCAGCGGCGATTGCGCCCATCTCACCCACGCACCCCGGCCCAAGGCGGGCGTTTATGCCGTGCGCGCCGCGCCGGTGCTGGCGCGCAATCTGGAGGCCGTGCTGCGCGGGACGGACGGGCTGGCGCGCTTCAGGCCCCAGGGCGACTACCTGCGCCTCATCTCTCTGGGCGGCCAGCGTGCGCTGGCGGCGCGCAACGGCCTGAGCGCGTCAGGCGGCTGGGTGTGGCGCTGGAAGGACCGCATCGACCGCGACTTCATGGAGAGCCTGAGCGATCTGCCCGCCATGGCGCCACCGCCCCCTGCGGTGCGCGTGGCGGCGGGACGTGACCTCGACGCCCCGCCCCTGTGCGGCGGCTGCGGCGCCAAGGCGGGGCGCGGGGCGCTCACACGCGCCCTGTCATCCCTGCCGGCCCCGGTGCGCAGCGATATTCTGGCCGGGCCGGGCGATGATGCGGCGGTGCTGAGCCATGGCGAGGGCGTGCAGGTGATCACCACCGACCATGTGCGCGCCTTCACCGATGATCACGGCCTGCTCGCGCGCATAGCCGCCGTGCATGCCCTGGGCGATGTCTGGGCCATGGGCGCGGCGCCCCAGGCGGCACTGGCCCAGATCATCCTGCCGCCCATGAGCGCAGCCCTGCAGGCCTCCACCCTCACCGAAATCCTCGCCGAGGCGGGGGATGTCCTGCGCGCCGCGGGGGCGGAGCTGGCGGGCGGGCATACCAGTATCGGGGCCGAGCTGACCATCGGCTTCACGATCACCGGCCTGACCGGCAAGCCCGTGCGCCAGACCGGCGCGCGGACCGGCGATGTGCTGATCCTGACCAAGCCCGTCGGGACCGGTGTGATCCTGGCCGCCGAGATGCGACGCGCCGCGCGCGGGCGCGATGTGCTGGCGGCGCTGGAGATGATGGCGCGGCCACAGGGGCGCGCTGCGGCGATCCTGGCCCAAGCCGCCCACGCCCTGACCGATGTCACCGGGTTTGGCCTGGCGGGGCATCTGGCCAGCCTGCTGGGCCCGCAGGGGCCCGGCGCGGAACTGACGCTGGACGCCGTGCCGGTGCTTGACGGCGCGCTGGCGCTCGCCGCAGCGGGCGCGCGCTCGTCCCTGTATGACGACAATCAGGCGGGCGCCGGCCCGGTGGACGTTCCATCCGGTCCGCTGCGCGACCTTCTCTTCGATCCCCAGACCGCAGGCGGCCTGCTGGCCGCCGTGCCCGCCGCACAGGCCGACGCCGTGCTGGCCGCGCTGCATGATGCAGGCGAGGACGCCTGGCGCATCGGCGTGGTGGGCGACGATTTTACCGGCCTGCGGGGACGGTGAGGCAGGCTACCGCCCCTTCAGCCAGCCCGCATTGAGGCACACTTCCGCGATCTGGACGGCGTTGAGGGCTGCGCCCTTGCGCAGATTGTCCGAGACGATCCACATGGCCAGGCCGTTGTCCACCGTCGGGTCGGTGCGGATGCGGCTGACGAAGGTGGCGAACTCGCCCACGCTTTCCACCGGGGTGACGAATTGCGGGTCGTCATCATCGGCGCGGTCGATGACCATCAGGCCGGGCGCCTCGCGCAACGCGCTGCGGGCCTTGGCGGCGCTCAGGGGGCGTTCCAGCTCCAGATGGGCGGCGACGCAATGGCCCACGAACACCGGCACGCGCGCGCAGGTGGCGAAGAGGCGGATTTTCGGATCGAGGATTTTCTTGGTCTCGACCGTCATCTTCCACTCTTCCTTGGTGGCGCCGTCCTCCATGAAGTCGTCGATCTTGGGAATGACGTTGAAGGCGATCTGCTTGGGGAAGTGTTCAGGGCTCACCTCGTCATTGACGAAAATGCCGCGGGTCTGGGTCCACAGCTCGTCCATGCCCTCCTTGCCCGCGCCGGACACCGACTGATAGGTGGCCACGCTGGCGCGCACGATCCCGGCCAGATCGTGGATGGGCTTGAGCGCCACCACGGTCTGGATGGTCGAGCAATTGGGATTGGCGATGATGTTCTTCTTCGGCCGCTGGGCGAGGGTCTCGGGGTTCACCTCGGGCACCACCAGCGGCACGTCCGGGTCCATGCGCCAGGCGGATGAATTGTCGATCACCAGCGCGCCGGCCGCGGCGATTTTCGGCGCCATGGCCCTGGACAGATCCCCGCCCGCGCTCATCAGCACCAGATCGACGGTGGAATAATCGAAATTGTCGGCGTCCTTCACCTTCAGCGTCTTGTCGCCATAGGACAGCTCGCGTCCCATGGACTTGCGGCTGGCCAGCGCATGGACGGTCTCAGCCGGGAACAGACGCTCGGCCAGAATGGTGAGCATTTCCGCGCCGACCGCACCGGTGGCGCCCAGAACGGCGATATTGAGGGGCATGGGGCCTTGTCCTTCTATGTCGGGTTTAGCGGGCGACCATCTGCATCCACCCACCGCTGTCTTTGGCTTTCTTGAAGAGTGTTTTTGTCCGCTATACAGGCGCCAAATCCCAAGAACGCACCCGCGAAGGCGCCAGCGAAAGCAAACAAACCTTGTTCTTCATTGTTGTGCCAACGATAACAAAACTGGTCAGAAATATCCCGATTGTTCCATCTCGAACCTTGATAAGCTGGCAAGTTCGCAATTATATTACTAATTTGGTCATCAGACCAATGCGGAATATTATTTCTAATCATTTGCAGATAGGCCGCATTCGGCCCCAAAATGCTGCCTCGCTCTTTGTAGAAGAGGGCTTTAGTTAGCTTCAGCACAAATCGTTCAAGATACTCGAAAATGCGGCCATCTAAGCCGACGATTGGAAGGTCCGCGTATGTATGACCAAGTGGGGGTTTAAACCCCATTTCTCGGGCTACTTTGCGTTTTTCTCGTGTCGGCAGAAAGAGATCGGGTATGAGGTGTGGCGCATTGTTTTTTATACCTTCATGTATGCGGCGCACATCGCTCTCGCGGTAGGCGTCTTCATCTGGGTTAAAGAGGCGTCCGACCATCGCGACGACTAGATCGGTGTCACGCGAGCCAGCATTACAAGGCTCGCAGGCCGGAAAACGGAAATCGATGGGCCACTTGCGATCAACGAAATAGGCGCGTGGCGGCTGTTCGTCGTAGGTTGTCGCGGGGGCGTTGCCCCCGCAGAAGCAGCAGTTTGGATGAAGTTCAAAGAAGCGCTTCCGAGTATTTTTCGCTTCACCCATAGTGCCACCAATAGCTACGCCAGTTCCGGATCAATGCCCTTGCAGGCTTCCACCAGGCCCTTCACCGAGTCCACCGAGTGGTCGAACATGGCCTGTTCGTCGGCGTTGAGGCTGATCTCGACGATCTTTTCCACGCCGCCCGCGCCGATCACGATGGGCACGCCCACATAGAGATCGTCCACGCCGAACTGGCCGGTCAGGTGGGCGGCGCAGGGCAGGACGCGCTTCTTGTCGTTGAGATAGGATTTGGCCATGGCCACGGCGCTTTCGGCCGGGGCGTAGAAGGCCGAGCCGGTGCCCAGAAGCTGCACGATCTCGCCGCCGCCCGAGCGGGTGCGCTGCACGATGGCGTCGATCTTGTCCTGGGTGGTCCAGCCCATCTCGATGAGGTCCGGCACGGGGATGCCGGCCACGGTGGAATAGCGCGTCAGCGGCACCATGGTGTCGCCATGGCCACCCATGACAAACGCCGTGACGTCTTCCACCGAAACGCCGAACTCTTCGGCCAGGAACCAGCGGAAGCGCGCCGAATCCAGCACGCCGGCCATGCCCACCACCTTGTTGTGGGGCAGGCCGGAAAACTCGCGCAGCGCCCACACCATGGCGTCCAGCGGGTTGGTGATGCAGATCACGAAGGCGTCCGGCGCATGGGCCTTGATGCCCGCGCCCACCGATTTCATGACTTTGAGGTTGATGCCCAGAAGGTCATCGCGGCTCATGCCCGGCTTGCGCGGCACGCCGGCGGTGACGATGCAGACGTCTGCGCCGGCGATAGGAGAATAATCCTCCACCGAGCCGCCGGTGAGATGGCTGTCCTTGCCGAACACGGGGCTGGCCTGATCGAGATCGAGCGCCTTGCCCTTGGCCACGCCTTCGGCCAGGTCCATCAGCACCACATCGCCCAGCTCCTCGCGGGCGCAAATGTGGGCGAGCGTGCCGCCGATCATGCCGGCGCCGATAAGGGCGATCTTTTTGCGGGCCATGGGTGAAGGTCTCCTGAAATTGTCGCAATCGAGCGGGTCGCGCCCCTGTTTCGCAGGCGCACAAATGACGCGCACGGGTCTAGCGCCGCACGCGCGCGATGGCAATCGGCGCTGCGCAACAGGTCCGGACAAATAGCGGGTCGAAAAGCGGTCCGGGCGAGGCGGGACGTGTGGTATGCTCCACCCGTGAATTGCCTTCACGTGATACTATGGGAGACGTCATCATGCTGATCGCCAGCCTTGCCGCCGCCGCCGCTCTGCAGGCGGCCGAGACCCCGCAACCGCGCCTGCAGCCCGCGGTCAGACCCGCCGCGACAACCCGCCAGATGCTTCAGACCGCCCCGGCGCCGGACGCCGCCCCGATCACGGTGGTGGGCGAGAACGGTTTGGTCGTTGTCGGTGAAAACGGGATGCGCCTGGTGATCACCAACACGCCTGAAGGCCTGATGGTGGTCGGCGAGGAGGGCTTCCGCACCATCCACACCGCCGGTCAGCCGGGCGTATCGGTGGTGGGTGAGAATGGGTTTCGCGGTCATGTGCGCTCCAGCCCGGACGGGCTCATGATCGAAGCCGACCAGGTTTTCAGAGAGAGTGTGGTGGGCGAAGAGGGCCTCCGCCCGCGCCAGGCCCGGCCTCGCCGTCCCGATTGACCTTGACGCTGTCCCGCGCCAGGCCTTAAGCCTGCGCCCTGACGGTCCCGCGCGAGCGGGCGAAGAGGGAACACCGGTGAGAAGGCCGTCAGGTCTTCAGGTCCGGGGCTGTACCCGCAACTGTGAGCAAGGAGGGCGTCCGCCAGTATCGCCACTGGGCAGCAAGGCTTCGGGAAGGCGGCGGACGCGCGATGATCTGCAAGCCAGGAGACCTGCCGTCGCGTCGTGCGGACCGGGTGCGGGCACACACCATGGCCGGCGGGGGATCATCCCACGTGAAACGACACCGAAAGGCGCGTGAGCGCCGGACCGGCGTCATGCGCCGTGTTCCGGGGCGCGGTGTTTGAATAAGTCGCACGGCGCGGGGCGCTCACCCCCGGTGCAGGGCGCATCAACGGGATGAGTCTGACATGACCTTCACCCTAGCGGGCCTCGCGGCCCTGTCGTTGGCCCATGGCGCAGCGGCGGCAGAAACCGAAACCCATACTGCCGAAACCTCCAACCCCTCTGACATCATCGAAGTCACGGCGGTCCGCCTGCCGGCCCTGGTCAGCGAAAGCGCGGCGGCGATCACGTTGATCGGCCGGCCAGAGCTGGACCGGGCGGCCTTCGTGGTCGACACGCTGCCTGCTGCGCCGGGTGTGACCATCAACCAGGCCGGCGCCTTTGGCGGCGCGTCGGCGGTGCGCATTCGCGGCGCGTCCGGCGGCCAGACCCTGGTGCTGATCGACGGCGTGCCGGTCAATGACGCCACCTCGCCGGGCGGCGCGTATAACTTCGCCACGCTGGACCCTGACGCGGTGGAGCGAATCGAGATCCTGCGCGGCGCCCAGTCGGTGCTGTGGGGTTCGGAGGCGATTGGCGGCGTGGTCTCGATCACCACCCGGCGCGCGGCGCCAGGCACGGGGTTCAGCGGTTTTGCCGAAGCCGGGTCGTTCGACACGGTGCGCGGCGGCGCGGCGTTCGAGGCCGCCGGCGATCCCGGGGCGCTGCGCATCGGGGTCACCACGTTCAACACCGCCGGCATTTCCAAGGCTGACGAGCGCGACAGCAATACCGAGCGTGACCGCTATGACGCGGTGACCCTGCACGCCAGCGGACAAATTGATCTGGGCGGCGCAGGCGCGCTGGACCTGGCCGCCCGCCAGACCCGCGCGCGCACCGAGTATGACGGGTTCGGGCTGCCCACCGGCGTGGTCGACGCTGACGCGTTCGACAAGACCCGTGACCGCTCGGCGTCCTTGCGCTGGTCCAACAGCTTCGCGGGCGGCGCCATCGCCACCCAGGCCTTGCTGGGATACAGCGATATCGAGCGGGACGCCTTCGCCAATGGCGCGTTCTCCTTCGGCGCGCGCGGCGACCGCACCATCGCTCGCGTGGACGGGGCGTGGACACTGGAGGCCGGTCACCGGCTGGCGGCGGGGCTGGATCTGGAGCGTTCAAATGCCGACGGGGTCAGCTCAAGCCAGGAAGGCCTGTTCGTGCTGGGCGAGCTGCGTCCGGCCGACGGGATCATTCTGACCGGCGGCGTGCGCCGTGACGAATCCGACCGCTATGGCGGCGCCACCACGGGCCGGATCAGCGCCTCGGCGCAGGTCAGCGATACGGTACGCCTGCGCGCCAATGCCGGGACCGGTTTCCGGGCGCCGAGCATTTTCCAGACCACGTTTTTCTGCTGCGGCGCCACCGGCCCCAACGCGGATCTGCGGGCCGAGGAAAGCATCGGCTATGATCTGGGCGTGGACGTCAGTTTCGCCGGCGGACGCCTGACGCTGGAAGCCACCTGGTTCGCCCAGGACATCACCGACCTGATCGATTTCTCCTTCGCCGCAGGCGGATACGAGAATATCGCCAGGGCCGAGACCTACGGGGCGGAACTGGCGGCGCGCGCGCAGCTCACCGACCAGTGGAGCGCCAGCGTCAGCTATGCCTGGCTGGAGGCCGAGGATGGCAATGGCGCCCGCCTGGCCCGTCTGCCGCGCCACACCGCCGATGCAGCGCTGAGCTATGACGCGGAGCGTTGGGGCGCGACCCTGTCGGGCCGCTATAACAGCGAGGAGCTGGACGCCAACGGCACGGTTCCCTCCTGGGTGCGGTTCGATCTCAACGCCCGTTACCAGCTGACCTCACGCCTGGAGCTTTATGGCCGGGTGGAGAATCTGCTCGACCGGCACTACCAGCAGGTCTTCGGCTTCGGAACGCCGGGCCGCTCGGCCTGGGCCGGAGTGAGGCTGTCGCGTTGAGGCTGACGCTATGATCCTGCGCGCGGGCGCTCTGGCGGCTCTGGCCGCTATCTGTCTCGCCGGTCCGTCCGGCGGGGCGGAGCGCCCGCGCGTGGTGTCGCTGGATTATTGCGCTGACCAGTATGTGCTGGCCCTGGCTGATCGCGACCAGATCGCCGCCATCGCCACGGGTCCGCGCGACGCCCACTCGGCGCTGCGCAACCGGGCGGCGGGTCTGTCGCGCTTGCGCGACAGCGCCGAGGACGTGCTGGCGCTGGCGCCCGATCTGATCGTGCGCAGTTTTGGCGGCGGGGTGCGGGCGCAGGCCTTTTATGCGCGCACCGGGCTGGCGGTTCATGATCTGGGCTTCGCGCGCAGTTTTGCCGATATCGAAGCCAGCATCGCGCGCACCGGCGCGGCGCTGGGTCAGGATGCACGCGCCGCGGCGCTGATCGCGGACATGCGCGCCGATCTGGACGCCGCCGCCGCGCCCGGCGTGCGCGCGCGCGCCCTGTATGTGACCCCCGGCGCCGTGACGTCCGGGTCGGGCACGCTGATCCACGCCATGATCGAGGCGGCGGGGCTGGAAAACGCCGCCGCCAGCAACGGCGCCGCGGGCTGGGTCAGCCTGCCGCTGGAAGCGCTGGTGCTGGACCCGCCGCAGCTGATCATCACCGGGTTTTTCGACCAGCCCGATATCGCCGCCGACCAGTGGAGCCTGACGCGCCACCCCGTGCTGAGCGACCTTCTGGTGCGCACGCCGGTGGTTCATCTGGACGGCGCCCTGATCGGCTGCAGTGACTGGGGGCTGGCGAAAGCCGCGCGCCAGTTGCGCGAACAGGCCGATGACCTGCTGGCGGAGGGCTCATGACGCGCCTTCAGCTCAACGGGCTTCTGGCGATAGCCGGTCTGGCGGCGATCCTGGCCGGCATTCTGGCCGGCACGGCGCCGCTGAGCCTGACCGACACGCTGGCCGGTCTGTTCGGGGCCGGTTCGGACGGGGCGCGCCTGATCGTGCAGGAAATCCGGCTGCCGCGCGTGCTGGCGGCCTTCCTCACCGGTGGGGCGCTGGGGGCGTCGGGGGCGCTGTTGCAGGGCTTGCTTCGCAATCCGCTGGCCGATCCCGGCGTGCTGGGGGTCAGCGCCATGGCGGCGCTGGGCGCGGTGATCGCCATCTGGTTCGGCCTGTCGGCCCTCAGCGCCTTCGCGGTCCCGGTCATGGCCATCGCGTTCGCCGCTCTGGCCGCCCTGCTGCTGGCGGGGCTGGCCGCCTCGCGCCTGTCGGTGGTGCAGCTCATCCTGGCGGGCGTGGGCCTGTCGAGCTTCGCGGGCGCCCTGAGCGCGCTGGCCATGAACCTGGCGCCCACGCCCTTCACCCTGAGCGATCTGGTCAACTGGCTATTGGGCTCGGTGGCCAACCGGTCGTTCAGTGATCTGGCGTTGGCCGCGCCGTTCTGGATCGCAGGCGCAGGCCTTGCGGCGCTGGCTCTGCCGGGACTGCGCGCCCTGACGCTGGGCGAGGATACGGCGCTGAGCCTCGGGGCGAACGTGCCGCGCACGCGCCTGCTGGCGATCATGGCCAGCGCGCTGCTTACCGGCGCGGCGGTGGCGGTGGCGGGGATGATCGGTTTTGTCGGCATAGTCGCGCCGCATCTGGTGCGCCCGCTGGTGCGCCATGATCCCGGCGATCTGATCCTGCCCAGCGCGCTGGCCGCCGGCGCGCTGCTGGCGCTGGCCGATCTGGCAATCCGGCTGGCGCCCTTCACCCAGGAATTAAAGCTGGGCGTCGCCGTCTCGCTGATCGGGGCGCCGGCCTTTATCTGGATCGCCGCACGCACGCGGAGCATTGGCCGATGAGCGCCGCCGCCCTCATCAACGCCAGCGTCGTGCTGGCCGGGCGTCCGGTGCTGGACGCGGTCTCGATCAGCGTCGCGCCGGGCGAGTTCGTCGCCCTGACCGGCCCTAACGGCGCGGGCAAGTCCACCGCCATCCGCGCCATGCTGGGCCTGGTTGCCTTGAGCGCGGGCGAGGCGCGCTTGGGCGGTGATGACGTCACCACGCTGGCCCCGCCCGAGCGCGGGCGCCGTGCGGCCTGGCTGGCCCAGGACCGCTCCAGCGCCTGGGCGGTCCGGGTGAAGGATCTGGCCGCGCTGGGCCGCTTCGCCTGGTCGGGCGCGCCCTATGAGCGGTTGGCGGACGCGGACCGGACAATCGTGGATGACGCGCTGGCCCGGGCGGGCGCCGCGGCGCTGGCCGACCGGCCGCTGGACGCATTATCCGGCGGTGAGCAGGCGCGCGCCCATCTCGCCCGCGCTCTGGCGGCGCGCGCGCCGCTGCTGGCGGTGGACGAACCGGCCGCCGCGCTGGATCTGCGTCACCAGTATGAAGCCATGGCGGTGCTGCGCGCCGAAGCCGATCTGGGCCGCTCGGTGATCGCCGCGCTGCACGATCTGGACGCGGCCGCGCTGTGGGCCGACCGGGTCATCGTGCTCGATCAGGGCCGGGTGGCCGCCGACGCCGCGCCACGCGCCGCGCTGAACGCAGAGCTGCTGGCGGGCGTGTTCGGCGTGCGCCGGCGCGCAGAGGGCGGCTACGAACCGGTGTGATTGGCCGTCTGGCAGCCCGCCAGTTCGCGTAGCTGGGTCGAGGCGATGGCCACTTTCGACAGCGCCCACACCCCCGATGATCCCAGCTCCTCCAGCGTGCGGTCGGCCCGGTCCACTTCGGCGCTGAATTGCAAGGTCCAGCTTTCCACCAGATTGGCGGCCCAGTCGCGGTCCGGGCGCTCCACGCCCGACGCCATGGCGCCGCCCGCCTTCGCGGCATAGGCCGAGATCTGGGCGGTGAGCGCGTACTGGCTGGCGTAAAGGTCCTCGATCAGGCGGCGCATGGCCAGCCGGTCCCAGTGCAGGCTGGACGAGAGCTGGCCGCCCGCGCCGCGCAGCACATCGAACCGGAAGCGCGCGCCGACCGCGTGATACAGCGTCGCCGCAGCCGCCAGCGGCCAGGCGGATTCACGCGCCAGATCAATCACATCCGAGGACGAGGTCAGCGGTTTGAGCCGCGCCACGTCTCGGGCCAGTTCTTCAGGCGCGCCCTGATCCACATAGGCCTGCATGCGGCTCGCGATGCCCTCGGCGTCATGGGTCGAGACCACGTCGTCCACCAGCGATTTGAGCGCGTCCACGCCCGGCTGATAGGCGGCGATGACATCGGCCACCGGCGCGGCGTCACGGCCCATGGCCCGCCGGGCCAGCCAGTAGGTCTGACGGCGCAACAAGCGGATCACCTCGTCATGCAGGGCGGTCTGGACATGGGCTGGCGCCAGATTGTCCAGCGCATTGATCCGGTCGGTGAAGTCCTTGAAGCGGAAAATGCGACGGCCCGCCTCGAAGGCGCGGGCGATGGCGTCGGCGTCCGCCCCGGTGCTTTCGATGGCGCGCGACAGGAAGGTCGGGCCGCCCAGATTGACCATGTCATTGGCCAGGCGCGTGGAGATGATCTCGCGCTTCAGACGGTGGCCGTGCATGGCCTCGGCATGGCCGGCCAGCTGGCGGGGGAAATACGTGACCAGCATGTCGGAGAAATGCGGATCATCCGGCGCGCTGGACGCCACCAGCGCGTCAAACAGCGTGATCTTGGCATAGCTGGCCAGCACCGCGATTTCCGGCCGGGTCAGGCCAAGGCCCTGTTCTTTGAGATCGCGCAGCTGTTCGGCGCCGGGCAGGCCCTCCACCTTGCGGTCCAGCTGTCCGGCTTTCTCCAGCCGGTCCATCAGGCGCTCGTGGGCGTCGATGTCCTCGGCGGCGTGCTCGCGCGCGATGGTCAGCGCCAGGGACTGGTCGTAATTGTGCTGGAGCACGTGGTCGGCGACCGTGTCGGTCATGGACTCCAGCAGCACATTGCGCGCGGGAATATCCATCTGGCCCTCGCGGACCATGGGGTTGAGGAGGATTTTGATATTCACCTCGTGGTCGGAGCTGTCGACCCCGGCCGAATTGTCCACAAAGTCGGCATTGCAGCGTCCGCCATGGCGGGCGTACTCGATGCGCGCGGCCTGGGTGACGCCCAGATTGGCGCCCTCGCCGATGACCGCGGCTTTCAGCTCTGCGCCATTGATGCGAATGGCGTCATTGGCCCGGTCGCCGACCTCATAGTCCTGCTCGTGGCTGGCTTTGACATAGGTGCCGATGCCGCCGAACCAGATCAGCTCGGCCTCGGCCTTGAGCAGGGCGCGCATCAGCTCGTTGGGCGCAGCAGTCTTGCCCTCCAGCCCGGTCAGGGCGCGGATCTCGTCACTGAGCGGGATCGCCTTGGCCGAGCGCGGGAACACGCCGCCGCCCTTGGAAATCAGGCTCTTGTCATAATCCTGCCAGCTGGAGCGCTGCAGCTGGAACAACCGGTTGCGCTCGTTCCAGGCCGCTTGGGTATCGGCCGGATCGGGATCGATGAATATGTCGCGATGGTCGAAAGCGGCCAGCAGCTTGATGGTCTTGGACAACAGCATGCCATTGCCGAACACGTCGCCGGACATGTCGCCCACGCCGATGACGGTGAAGGGTTCGGTCTGGATGTCCTTGCCTATCTCGCGGAAATGGCGCTGGACCGAGACCCAGGCGCCGCGCGCGGTGATGCCCATCTTCTTATGGTCATAGCCCGCCGACCCGCCCGAGGCGAACGCGTCGCCGAGCCAGAAATCATATTCGCTCTGGGCCACGCCATTGGCCATGTCGGAGAAAGTGGCCGTGCCCTTGTCGGCGGCGACCACCAGATACGGGTCCTCGTCATCCCAGCACACGACATTGTCGGGCCGCTTGACGGCGGCGTCCTCAGCCAGATTGTCGGTGATATCGAGCAGGCCGCGCAGGAACACCTTGTAGGCTTCCTGGCCCTCGGCGAGCCAGGCCTCGCGGTCGGAGCGGTCGGGCAGCTGCTTGGCGTAGAACCCGCCCTTGGAGCCGACGGGCACGATCACGGCGTTCTTCACCTGCTGGGCTTTCACCAGTCCCAGCACCTCGGTGCGGAAATCCTCGCGCCGGTCCGACCAGCGCAGCCCGCCGCGCGCCACCGGGCCGAAGCGGATATGCACGCCCTCGACGCGCGGGCTCCACACGAAAATTTCGCGGTAGGGCTTGGGCGCGGGCAGGTCGCGCAGCTTGCGGCTGGCGATTTTGAGCGAAATCCACGGCTTGGGCGCGCCATCGGCGCCGGTCTGATAGAAATTGGTGCGCAGCACCGCCTCGATCAGGCGCAGGATGCGGCGCAGGGCGCGGTCGTGATCCAGGCTTTCCACCGCGTCCAGATGCGTGCGGATATCGGCGGCGATCTGTTTGGCCTGGGTCTCGCGCGCCTTCAGGTCCAGATCCAGCGCCGGATCAAACCGGGTCTCGGCCAGGCGCAACAGGCCCAGCGCGATCTCCGGGTTGGCCGCGAAGGCTTCTTCCTGCAGGGCCTGTGACGGGTCGAGCCCGGACTGCTGGCGGTAACGCGCGCAGGCGCGCAGGAAGGCGGCCTGACGCCAGGTCACGCCAATGGCCAGCACCAGCTTGTTGAAGCCGTCATCCTCGCCCTGGCCGGACAGCACGGCGAGCAGGGCGGCTTCGAACGCATCGGCCACATCGGCGACCTCGCCCAGCGCGCCGGACGCCATGCGGGCCTCGAACTCGTGCACCCAGACGGTCTCATGGCCGTCCGCGCCCAAGCGGCGCACCGGATAGCCGGCCTCGGCCTGCACGTGCAGACCCAGATTTTCCAGCACGGGGAGTACTTCGGACAGGGCGACCTGTTCGCCATACCGGTAAAGCTTCACGCGCAGGCAGGCCGGGCCATCGCCGGGGGCGCCATAGGCGCGTGCGGCCAGCGGCTGCGCGGCGTTCACCGTCTCCATGCGGCGGATATCGGCCAAGGCGTCTTCCGGCGCGAAGCGCTCGCGGTAGCCGGCCGAGAACCCGTCCACATAGGTCAGCACGGCGCGGCGCAGGGCGGTGTCCACAGCGGCGCGCGCGGCGCCATTGAGTTCGTCCTCCCAGGTGCGCGCCAGCGCCGCGATGCGGCGTTCCAGCTCGGCCGGATCGGGTTCGGGATGGTTGAACGGGTTGAGCCCGATGATGAAATGGACCCGGGCCAGAGGGCCATCGCCGAAATTGGGATAGAAGGCCGACAAACGGCCATTGAAGGCGTCGCGGATCAGCTCGCCGGCCAGTTCGCGCACTTTCGAACTGTAACGCTCGCGCGGTACGAACAGGAGGCAGGAGACAAAGCGGTCGAACTGGTCGCGGCGCATGAACAGCTTGGTGCGCGGCCGGTCATAAAGATGCAAAATCCCCAGCGACAGCTGCAGGAGATCATTCTCCTCGGTCTGGAACAGCTCATCGCGGGGATAGTTCTCCACGATGTTCTGCAGCTTCTTGTAGGAGTGCGAGCCGGGCTGTTTTTCCGAGCGCTCGATCACCCGGCGCACCTTGCGCCGGATCAGCGGCACCTCGCGCGCCATCTGGTCATAGGCGTCCGAGGTGAACAGGCCGACAAACCGGGTCTCCCCGATCACCGAGCCATCCTCGCGATAGCGTTTGACGCCGATATAATCCATGTAGACGCGCCGGTGGACGCGGCTTTTCATGTTGGATTTGGCGACGATCACCGGCGCAGGCGCGCGCAGGTAAGCCTCGATCGCCGGGCTCAGCAGCAGCGGTTCGGCGGTGGAGCGCAGCACATTGCGCTCAGGGTCGCGCAGCACGCCCAGGCCCGAACCGGGAACGATATCGGGCTCCTTGCGCTCCAGCTTGCCGTCCTCGCCGACAATATAGCGATAGTCGCGGCAGCCCAGGAAGGTGAACTGGCCCCCGCGCAGCCAGCGCAGGAAGGCCAGCGCCTCGTCCAGCTCTTCCTTGGGCGCATTGGTGGGGGCCGATTCGATATGGCCGATCACCTCGTCCATCTGGTCGAGCATGCCGCGCCAGTCATCCACCGCGTCGCGCACATCGACCAGGGTGGCCATAACTTCCTGTTCCAGCCGGTCGCGCGCCTCGGCCGACATCCGGTCGACATGGACCTGGATCATGGATTCCTTGATGATCCGCCCGCCGGTTTCGACCCGGTCGGAATCATCATTGCGGCGCACCTCCACGATGGGGTGGAACATGGCCAGCACGTCGAGACCCAGCGCCGCGATCTCGCCCATCACCGAATCCACCAGGAAGGGCCGGTCCTGGCCGATCACCTCCAGCACGTCGCGGTCCAGTTCGCGCCCGTCCGCGCCGGAGGCGCGGCGCACGCGCACCTTGATTCGCTCGCCCGGCCGGGCGGCGGCGTAGTCCCAGAACTCGGCGGCCAGCGCCAGGGCGTCGTCCATGTCCAGCCCGGCCATATCGTCGGCCAGGGCGTCGCTCCACACCTGATGCAGATAGCTTTCCGCGTCCGGGCCGCAGGCCTTGAACCGCGTCTTGAACACGGTGCGTCCGGCCTTGACGAATGTGTTCTCATCGAACGCATAAGCGACGTTGACGACAGCGTTCATGACCGGTGGCTCCGCAATGGCGGCGCGCGCGGATGCGGCGCGCCGCTGAATGAAATTTATGGGCGCACACTACTGCGCCGCGCGCGCCGTTCAAGCGCTGCGCGGTGGCTGGACCTGCCAACGGGGCTGTGGTGAGGTGCGCAGCCATCGATCATCACCCTTTTCACGAACCGGAGGCCTCATGCCCCACGCCCTGATCACCGGCGCCAATCGCGGCCTTGGCCTGGAACACACGAAACAATTGCTGTCGCGCGGCTGGACGATCACCGCTGCGGTGCGCGATCCCACCGGCGCCAAAGACCTCAAGGCGCTCGACCCCGGCGACGGGCGGCTGCGGATCGAGGCGTATGACGCGTCTGACCTTGGCGCCGCCAGCACCCTGAAGGCGCGGGTCAGCGGTCCCATCGACATATTGTTCGCCAATGCCGGCATGATGCACCGCGACGGTTTCGGCTCGGGCTCCAGCGAGGCGTTCATTGCGTCCATGCGCGTGAATGCGCTGGCCCCGCTGGCGCTGGCGGAAGCCTTCGCCGATCAGGTGGCGGCCAGCCAGATGAAGGTGATCGCGCTGCAATCATCGCGCATGGGCTCCATCGCCGACAATGATTCCGGGGGCATGTATGCCTATCGCGCGTCCAAGGCGGCGCTCAACGCGGTGGGCAAGTCGCTCAGCAATGACCTTAGATCCAAAGGCGTGGTCGTGCTGGTGCTGCATCCTGGCTGGGTGCGCACCGATATGGGCGGCCCGGGCGGCAATCTGACGGTGACCGAAGCGGTGGAGGCGCAGCTGGACCTGATCGCCCGCGCCAACCCGGCGATGAGCGGGCGCTTCTTCCATTCCAATGGCCAGGATCTGCCCTGGTAGCGCTAGTCCCGCTGGTGGTGAAAAACAAATGCCCCGCACGTCTGTGCGGGGCATTTGTCGTGTAGGGCGGCGCCGCCGAACGGGGGACAGGCATGTCCGGCGGCGCCTGCAGGCCTCATCGGGCAGGCTGGGGGGACGCACTCTGAGGCCTGGTTCCTGTGTGCGTTTGCTGAAGCGATCCAGCCTACTCGCAGATGTATAGCGGCCAGCCCGATGCGCAAGCGTCCGATTCTGTTTCATCCGGCCAAGGATGATCGCCATAGGGGCCGAGCGGAGCGAGGGCGGTAACAACCGGCGGCGTCTAACAATCTGATATCTCTGGTTCAAAAGTGGCTCCGGCGCCTCGGCCTGCGGCCTTTGCCGCTGGCGCTGCTGCGCTGCACAAGGCTCGTCGCCACATCCATCACGAAGCTGTGAGCGCGCCGGGGCGGGCTGGCGGGCCGCGTCCGTGGCGCTGCGGCTTGTTTCATGACGGTGGACGCCTATGCTCAAGCATGATGATCGAGCTCATTATCACCCTGGCTCAGGCCGACGCGGAACCCGCGATCCGGCTGGACAGCGCCCCGGTCCGCCAGTCCCTGGACGAGCGGTTGGAAACGCGTCTGGCTTCGCTGCGCGAGGCGGCGACACCGGCCGAGGCCGACGTCATCGCCGAGGAGGTGCTGTCGCTGTGGCGCCAGCAGGCCGGGCCGGCCTCTGATCTGTTGCTGCGCCGGGCTGCAGAGGCGGGCGAGAATGGCGACCGCGCGACAGCGCAGCGTGCGCTGGATCATCTGCGCCGGCTGGAGCCGGATTTCGCCGAGGGCTGGGTGGCGTCTGCGCGCCTGGCCGCGGCGGATGACGACTGGAATTTCGCGCTTGAGGCCCTCAACGAAGCCGTGGCCCGCGAGCCCAGGCGCTTTGACGCCTGGGTGATGCTGGGCCAGGCGCTGGAGCGGGCCGGCGCCCGCGCCGCCGCGCTGGAAGCCTATGAAGAGGCGCTGGCCATTCATCCCCACCATCATGGCGCCGGACCGGCGCGGGCGCGCCTGACGCGCGATCTGGCGGGGCGCGCGCTTTGAACCTGACAGAGATGAGCCTGCCCGCGCCTGTCATCGTGCTTGCGGCGGGCCTGGCGCTGCTGGCGCTGACCGTGCTGGGCGCCTGCGCCGCCGGCGCCGGGCGGTCGGGCGCGCTGGCCGAGCAATATCCTGCAGACGGGCAGTTCGTGACCGTGGAGGGCGCGCGCCTGCATTATCACGTCACCGGTCCCCAGGACGCCCCGGCGGTGCTGGCGCTGCACGGCGC
The DNA here is from genome assembly GCA_051859425.1 of Oceanicaulis sp. Lineage (GTDB taxonomy): Bacteria > Pseudomonadota > Alphaproteobacteria > Caulobacterales > Maricaulaceae > Oceanicaulis. Next base: position 20,004 of record JBHYFR010000009.1, read on the forward strand.
CTCGGCCAATCTGCACGAGATCAAGACCGGGCTGGAGGGTGCGCTGAGCGAGTACCGCGTGATCTGGCTGGACCGTCCGGGTCTGGGCTGGAGCGAGCGCCCCGGCGGGCCGTGGAGCCCGGAGCGCGAGGCGGCGCTGATCGCGGCCTTTCTGGACGCGCTGGATGCGGACCCCGTGACCGTGATCGGCCATTCCTGGGGCGCCGCGATCAGCCTGCGCCTGATGATGGATCATCCAGACCGCACCGCCGGCGCGGTGTTGATCGCGCCCGCCATCCGCGCCTGGGTCGGCGAGGCGGCGCTGTATAACCGCGCCACGACCTGGCCGTTGGTCGGCCCGGTCATCACCCGCGCCGTCGTGCCGCTGGCGGGGCCGGGCCAGCTGGAGAGCGGCGCAGCGAGCGCCTTCCGGCCCGAGCCCATGCCCGACGGGTATGTGGAGCGCACGCGCCTGCCCCTGATCCTGCGCCCTGGTCCCTGGCGCGCCAATGCCGACGACATGGCGCAGGTCAACCCGCATCTGGCCGCCCAGGAAGAGCGCTATGGCGAGATCACCCAGCCGGTGATCCTGATCGCCGGGCCCGATGACACGGTGGTGTTCACCCACCGCCACGCCGAGCCGGTGGCTGAAACCCTGCCCGCGGGCGAGCTGCGCCTGCTGGAGGGGGCCGGCCACAACCCCCATCACAGCGCGCCGGGCGCCGCGGCGGTGGCGCAGGCGCTGGCCGATGTGCGTGCGCGCCTGCCATAGTGGCGGCTGTGTGCTGATCATGCGCTTGCCCTGACGCGGCGCCATGCCTATCCCCATCGCGACACCGCGTTACCCAGACAAGGACACGACCATGGCCGATTTCGCCGCCACACCCGAACGAGACGAATCCGACGCCATTGGCGCGGCCGCCCGCGACCAGCTGAAAAGCTTCGTGGCGCGCATCGAGCGCCTGGAAGAGGAAAAGGCCGGCCTCGCCGCCGACATCAAGGAAGTCTACGCCGAGGCCAAGAGCTTCGGATTTGACACCAAGGTGCTGCGCAAGGTCATCTCGATCCGCAAGCAGGATCGCAATGAGCGCCAGGAGCAGGAAGCGCTTCTGGAGCTGTATCTGGGCGCAGTGGGCGAATTCTGATCCGCTGCACGCCCGGCGCGGAGGCGCCATGGCGCGCGACAGTGATGACAAGGCCGCGCAGCGCGCGACGCGCAAGGCGCTCGCCCGCATCCGCCGGGCCCGCGACGCGGTGACACGCGCCATCGCCGAGTCCGGCGATGCGCACGCCGCTGAAACCGCCCGGGCCGAGCTTACCGACTGGGAAGACGAGTTTATGACCTCGGTGGAGGCGCGCCTGACCGAGTACGGGTCCGCCTTCGCCGATCCGGCCAAGGGCGCGCCGGGCGAAGCGCTGTCGCGCCTGCAGCTGGTCAAGCTCAAGGAGATCGAGGCCAAGGCCCGCGGCAAGCCGCGCGCCGGCTTCACCAGCAAGCGCTCCAGCTTCCGGCCGAAGACCCCGCCCAAGACGCCGCGCAGCCGCGATATTCATGAGGACATGCCGGATGAGGCGCCTTCGCCCGTCCGGGAAGACGCCAGGCCGTCACCGGTCCCGTCACCGCCCCGATCACCCGCACCAGCGCCCGCCCCTGCAAAGGCCGCGCGCCCGGTCTTCAAGGTGATCAAGGGCGGGAAAGAGGGGTGAGGTCCCTCACGCCGGGCCCATCTCCAGCGCATTGAGCTCTATCAGCACGCCGAACCCGGCGCGGGTCTGCAGGCGCACGGGTAGGTGATGGCCGTTGTCCAGCGGCGCCAGCCAGAGGGTGAGCGGGTGGCGCAGGTCCTGCGGGCGGGGGCGCTGGCGCTCGGTATAGCCCGAGATCGGCTCGTAAAAGGCGTCGCACACCAGGGCCTCGCCCTGCCACGCCGGCGTGCGCACCCGTTCGCGCCCGCGCGCCTGCAGGCGCAGATTATAGCGGTGGCGCCCGTCAAACACGGGCAACAGGCCCGAACACTCGCGCCGCCCGGTCATGGACTGGGACAGCATCAGTACGGCGGTCATGGGATCGATGGCGCCCGCGCGGTCAGAATCGGTGGCGGGCGGATCGCCCCAGCTGGAAAAGTTGGGGACGGCTGTGGCGCGCGCGATACGGTTTTCAAAGCTCATATCGATGCGCCGGTGCTTGCGCCCTGTGCGCTCGTCATGGGCGTAGCTGATAGGCCGCGCGCGACCGCGTGTGATGACGCCGCGCACTTCGGAATCGATGCGCACATCGGTGAACAGGGCGGCAAGCCCCGTGGCGGTGGCGGTCGCATTGGCGGTGTAGCTGTCTTCGGCCAGGCGAGCGCTCAACTCGACCCGGCCCACCGGGATGGCCAGCACGCTGCCCGAATAACGCGCCGACAGCGTCACCGCCCCGCCGGGTGAGGGGGCGGGTGCGGGGGCGGGCGTGGATGCGGCAGCCAGGGCGGGGGATGAGAGCGCGGCGGCCGACAGGGCCACAGCGGCGAGACGGGCGATCAGGCGCATGGTGAAGGCTCCGGCGGACGGGCGTGTCCAAGCTTCACTCAAGGCCTGGCCTGGGGCGGATTTGAGGCGCAGGCGCGGCGAACCGCGTCCTGCGCCTCATGCCGTCAGTCTCAGGCTTCGAACGCCGCGATCAGGCGGCGCAGATGGGCGCGGTGGGCGCGCGCTTCACGCGATCCGAACAGGTCGGGCATCCAGGCCGGGCCGACCCGGCCCTTGACGTCCTCGATCGCCGCCAGCGCCGCCGAACGGCTCGCCGGCGAGACGCTGGCGTCACTGGTCAGCGCGATCAGGCGCTGCAGATAAGCCACCTGCAGGTTCTGCCGGTAAGTGTTCGGCTCACCGCCCACGTCCGCCGCGTACATGATGCGGGTCAGGTCGCGCATGTACTCAGCCGCGCTGTAGGTGCCGCCATAGCGACGGGAATCCTGCAGGCGGTCCAGCACGTTGGGGTGGGTCAGATGGGCCAGGAGCGCCATCTGCTGGCCGAAGGCCCGGCTGTGCAGGGACGGGTCTTCATTCGAGCCGAAATGGTCGAAGAAGCGCCGCTGACGCTGCAGCCGGTCGGCGAAGGCTTCCTCCACGGTGAAGGCGTCCGGACCGAACATGGCCGCCTCCAGTACGCGCAGAGCTTCCTTCTGCTTGGCTTCGGGCACCGGGATGAAGGGCCGCTCGGCGCCGGGCTGACCGACCACCGCGCGGTTGTTATAGACCCCGGCGATGTGGCGCGTGGCCACATTGGCGGCGCCGAAGCGCTGGCCGGACAGGATCAGATAGCTGGTCAGCAGGCCCTGATAGCTTTCGCCTTCACGCTCGAACACGTCGGGCAGGGTGGCCAGCGTCTCATTGACCAGCTGGACGCGCTGGGCGGCCCAGCCCACCGGATCGTCCGACAGGTCGTTGATCATCACACGCGGGTCGATGCCGCGGCCCGGCGCGCGCATGTCGTCGGCGTCATTGCCGAACGCCAGCTCCGGCTCGGTGGAGCGGGCGAGGATCGCCGGCAGGGCGTCTTCGTCCGTGGTGTAGCCGTACTGGATGGCCCAGATGTCATAGGGGCCGGGCACGTCCAGCGACCAGGGGCCCTGCTCCACGCCCGCGGGCGCGATGTTGAGCGCAGGATAGTCCATGATCGAATTCGTCACCGGGCGCCCGTCATGGAGATGGGCCAGCGGCACTTCGGACGTGGCGCGCATATTGTGCATCAGGCCCAGCGTGTGGCCGATCTCGTGGATCACCAGATAGGCCAGCGACTGGCGCTGCAATTCGTCCATCTCGATCTGGGTGGCGCCGCGCGCCTGCAGGGTGGCGAGCGCGGCTTGCGTCTCGAACTGCAGGTGTTCGGCGAAATTGCACATCTCGCCATGGGCGTGGTCGTGCACATGGGCAAGCTCGGGCTGGCCGGTCATCTCCGCGAGCATGTCGGCCGGCAGCCACTGGCTGAGGCCCGCCACGTCGAAGATCTCCGAAAAGCGGATGCGGTTCGTCATGAAGACATATTCAAGCATGATGTCCGCGCCGATGATTTCGCCGGTGCGCGGATTGGTGAAGCTCGGCCCGTAGCCGCCGAACGGCGGCGTGGGCGACGACGTCCAGCGCAGGACATTGTAGCGGATATCGCCCGCGTCCCAGTCGGCGTCGTCGGGCTGCACCTCCACCTGGATGGCGTTGGAAAAGCCGGCGGCCTCGAACGCGATGTTCCAGGTCAGCGCGGCGTCACGGATGGCGTCGCGCAGCTCGTGCGGGGTGGTGTTCTCGATCCACCAGACGATGGGCTGGACCGGATCGGAGATCTCCGCGTCCGGGTCCTGCTTGACCAGGCGCCAGCGGTTGATGACGTCGTCAAACGGCGTCATCGACGTGTCTGTCAGATTGGTGACGCGCTGACCGAAATAACCCACGCGGAAATCATCGCGGCGCGGCTCGAAACCGTCATCCGGCATGGCGATGAAGGAGTGCTGCAGCCGTATGGCGATGGTCCGTGCGTCGGTGATTTCCGGCCCGCTGGCGCCACGCGGTGTATCGTTGGTGAAGACATACTCCACCACCACATCGGTGTTCAGCGGATAGGAGCGGGCGTCCAGAATGCGGGTGCGGCCGCTGTCGAGACGTCCCAACTGGAACATGTTCGCCGCGGCGGGGCCGGTGGGCGGGGTCGGCTTGATCTGGTGCATGTCTTCAGACTGCAGCAGACGGCCGGCATTGATCAGATAGCGCGCCGGGGCGGCCGCTTCGCCTTCACCGTTTTCGGACGCGTCTTCAGCCTCGCCTGCCGGGGTCAGGGCGACTACATCGACCACGGCCAGCAGGGCGCGGGTGATGTTGGCGTCGGCTGCGCGCGACAGCGCATTGTCCGGGTCCATGGAGAAGTTGGTGTTCAGCGCCTCGATCTCGATCTTGCCGAATCGATGGGCGAAGGTCAGCACGCGGTTGGCGCGGAACTGGCCACGGAAATGGCCGACGCGCGGTGCGCCATTCTCGGTATAGGTGAAGTAGATGATCTCTTCGCCGAGCAGGTCGCCGGAAATCTCCATGAAGAGATCGCCGTTCTCGGTATTGCGGTAGAGCGGGAAGAGGCCGTCGATCCGCTCGAACTTGTCGTCCTCGGTATAATCTTCGATGGTTTTGGTGTCAGCGAAGGCCGCCGCACTGATGAAAAACGCAAGAAGCGCCGCCGCTATCCAGCGGCCTGCCTGATTCAACATGGAATTTCCTCCCCGGAAGACGACCTGTTAGGCGATCATCGCTCAAACTAGGCTGATGAAGGCCCCCGGGCCAAGCCTGAAGCAGCTTAATTATAGGTCACGTAAGCCGGGCCGCTGGCCGACATGGCGGTGTCGCCGGGCGCCGTGCGCGGCTTGACCGGCCTGTCCATGGCCCCTAATTTGTCCGGACAACCCTGCCGGATCAGATACCCATGCGCAGCCTGCTTTTTGTCCCCGGATCGCGTCCTGAGCGCATCGCCAAGGCGCTGGCGGCGGGCGCAGACGGCGTGTGCGCCGACCTGGAGGATGCCGTTGCGCCCGACGGCAAGGATGAGGCACGCGAGGCCGTGCTGTCGGCGCTGGCCGCGCCGCGCTCCGCCGGCGCGCCGCGCCTGGGCTTCCGGATCAATTCGCCGCGCACGCGGGCCGGTCTCGCTGACCTTGCCGCTTATGCCCAGGGCGACGGCCGGGCCGATTTCCTGATGATCCCGAAAGTCTCCCACGCCGAGGAGCTGGTGATCATCGCAGAGGCGCTGGGCGGGCCGGACGCGCCGCCGCTCTGGCCGGTGGTGGAAAGCGCGCTGGGCCTGAAACACGCCTTCGACATCGCCGCCGCGCCGGGCGTGGAGGGCGTATTGTTCGGCGGCGCAGACTATGCGGCGGATCTGGGCATTTCACTCGACTGGGAGCCGCTTCTGCACGCGCGCGGGACGCTGGCGGCGGCCGCTGCGGCGGCGGGCGTGGCGCTGATGGACGTGCCATATCTGGATGTGGCCGATGAGGCGGGCCTGATCGAGGCCACGCGCCGGGCCAGGGCCCTGGGCTTTACCGGTCGGTCCTGCATCCATCCGGCTCAAGTCGCGGGCGTCATCGCGGCCTTCGCGCCCTCAACGGAAGAATTGGAACACGCGCGCGCGGTACTGGACGCTTTTGAAAAGGCTGAAGGCGGAGCGGCGCTGTTCAATGGCAAGCTGATCGAACTGCCGGTGATCCGGGCGGCGCGCCGCACGCTCGCTGCGGCCCGTCAGGCATAGGGGGACTATTCGTGGTTCAGAACGTCAAGGAAATCGGCCCGCAGCGCTATCGCGAGACCTTCGGGCGCTATTTCGAGGATTTCATCGTCGGCGACATTTATGAGCACCGTCCCGCCAAGACGGTGACAGAGTACGACAATCACCTGTTCACGCTGATGACGATGAACACCCACCCCATGCATTTCGACACCGAATTCGCCAAGGCTTCGGAATTCAAGCAGAATCTGGTGGTCAGCCCCTATACGCTGGCGATCCTGATCGGGATGAGCGTCACCGATGTGTCCCAGAAGGCCATCGCCAATCTGGGCATGGACGAGGTGAAGTTCACCGCTCCGGTCTTTGCGGGCGACACGATCTATGGCGAGAGCGAAGTGCTGGCCAAGCGCGAAAGCCAGTCGCGTCCCGGCCAGGGCATCGTCACGGTCCTCACCCGCGGCTTCAACCAGCGCGGCGAGATGGTGTGCACCTTCAAACGCAACATGCTCATCCCGGCGCGCGGCCACGCGGTCGAGGACAAGGTGGGCAATTACTAGGGCGCTGTGCGCCAAACCTGAGGAGCCTGACCATGGCTGCTGCCGAAACCTATCAGATGACCGAGGCCGACGAGCGCCAGATGCTCGACGCGATCGCCAAATGGATTGAGAAAAAGGTCGCGCCCGTGGCGATGGACCTGGAGCATGCCGACCAATGGCCGGCGGAGCTGGTCGAGGACATGAAGGAGATGGGCCTGTTCGGCGCGCTCATCGATCCTGAATATGGCGGGCTGGGGCTCTCGGCGGCGACCTATTCCAAGATCGTCATGATGATCGCCGAGGAGTGGATGAGCCTGACCGGCATTTTCAACTCCCACCTGATGATGGCCCAGATCGTCCAGCGCTTCGGTACGGACCGGCAGAAAGAATACTGGCTGCCCAAATTCGCCACCGGCGACATTCGCGGCGGGCTGGGCCTGACCGAGCCCGACGCCGGCACCGATCTGCAGGCGATCCGCACCACGGCCCGCCTTGAGGGCGGACAATACATCGTTAACGGCGCCAAGACCTGGATTTCCAATGCGATTCAGGGTCAGGCCTGCGCGCTTCTGGTCAAGACCGACACCAGCGTTCAGCCCCGCTACAAGGGGATGAGCATGCTGATCGTCTCCAAGATCAATCCGGAGACCGGGGCGGCCCTGCCGGGCATCCGCAACGGACAGAAGCTGGAGAAGCTGGGATACAAGGGCATCGATTCAGGCGAGTTCATCTTCGAGGACTATGCCTGTGACGCCGAACTGTCGCTGGTGGGTGGCGAGGAGGGCCAGGGCTTCTTCATGGCCACAGTCGGCCTCGATATTGGCAGCATCAATATCGCCGCGCGCTCGGTGGGCATCGCCAAACGGGCCCTGCGCGAGA
>JBHYFR010000010.1:0-27022 GCA_051859425.1 Oceanicaulis sp.
GGCGCGCATCGCCTCGCTGGCGCGTCAGGCGCGCCGGCTGGCGCGCGCCCTGAACACCGCGCCGGCTGACCGCACCCGGCTTGACGCGGCCATCGCCCTGTCGCTGGCGGCGGTCTGCCTGGACCTGCCCGGCCCCGTCAAGACACGCGCGGGCGCGGCGCTGGAAGCGGCGCTGAAATCCCAGATACTGCCCGATGGCGGTCATGTCAGCCGTAGCCCCCAGGCGGCCGCAGACACGCTCATCGCCCTGTGCGAGCTGGACGACGCCGCGGCGTCGGCCGGCGCAGCCTTGCCGGGTGAAGTGCGCCGGGCGATGGACCGGCTGACCGGCTTTGTCCGCTTCGCCCGCCTGCCCGGCGGCGCGCTGCCGGGCTTTCATGGCGGGGGCGAGGGACATGCGCGCGCCATCGAAGCCGCGCTGGCCCATGCCGGCGGCGGCAAGGCGCCCACGGGCAAGGTGTTCAATGTGGCGCCCCATACCGGATATCACCGGGCCGAGGCGGGCGGCAGCGTGGTCATCATGGACGCCGCCGGGCCGCCATCGGGGCTGCACGGGGCGGACAGCCACGCCAGCGCCCTGGCGTTCGAGTTCGCCGCGTCCGGTGCGCGCATTGTGGTCAGTTGCGGCTGGTCAGCCGATCAGGGCGCGCGCTGGCGCGAGGCGGTGCGCGCCACCGCCGCCCATTCGGCGCTGACGCTGGAGGAGACGTCGTGCGCGCGGCTGCTGGAGCCGGGCTGGCAGCGCGATCTGGTAGGGCCGCGCATGGTGCACGGGCCAGACCCGGTCAAGGTGCGGCGCAATGAGGAAGAGCTGGGCGTCTGGCTGGAAGCCAGTCATGACGGCTATCGCAAGGCGTTCGGGTTGAGCCTGCGCCGGCGGATATTCATGGCCATGGACGGGGCGGATTTGCGCGGCGAGGACGGGTTGTTCCGCCCGGTGGAGGACGGCCCGCCCGCCAACCCCGAAGCGCGCCTGAGCTTCTCCATCCGCTTTCACCTGCATCCCGAAGTGCGCGCGTCGCTGTCGCGCGACTCCTTGAGCGCGCTGCTGGTGCTGCCCAGCGGCGACGGTTGGCGTTTCCGAACCGATGGCGGACCTGTAAGGTTGGACCGGTCGGTGTATCTGGCCGCCGGCGCCCCGCCGCGCCGCTCGACCCAGCTGGTCGTGGCGGGTGAGGCGGAGCCGTTTGGCGGCGGTGACCGTCCGCCCAACCGGGTGCGCTGGGCGTTCCAGCGCCTGGGCCGGGTCGGTGCGGCGAGCGGCTGACCGCCGTCTGGTTTCAACGCGGCGCACAGCGCCATGGTGCAATAGATTTCCTGCAGGAGCTTCCCCTCATGGCCGACACAGACCTTGTGGCGATACGGCGTGCGCTGATCTCGGTGTCCGACAAGGCGGGCCTCGCCGAGCGCGCCAAGGCGCTGGCTGAGTCCGGCGTGGAGCTGGTGTCCACGGGCGGCACGCTGCAAGCCCTGCGCGACGCCGGCCTGGAGGCGCGCGACGTGGCCGACATCACCGGCTATCCCGAGATGATGGACGGACGGGTCAAGACCCTGCATCCGCGCGTGCATGGCGGCCTGCTGGCCCGGCGTGAGCGCGAGGATGATCTGGCCGCCATGGAGGCCCATGGCATTCCCGGCATCGATCTTCTCATGGTCAATCTCTACCCGTTCGAGGAAACCGCGCGCTCGGGCGCCGGGATCGAGGCGTGTATTGAAAAGATCGATGTGGGCGGTCCGGCGATGATCCGCGCGGGCGCCAAGAACCACCGCCATGTCACGGTGTGCGTGGACATGCGCGATCTCGACAAGGTGCTCGAGGCGATGGCGCGCCATGACGGCGCCACGCCGCTGACCCTGCGCCGGCATCTGGCGGCCAAGGCGTTCGCACGCACCGCCGCCTATGACAGCGCCATCGCCGGACGCCTGGAAGCCGAGGCGGAGAAGCCTGCGCGCAGCTGGTTCACCCTGGGCGGTCCGCGCCTGCAGAAGCTGCGCTATGGCGAGAACCCGCACCAGGACGCCGCGCTTTACGCCGCGCCCGAGGCGCGCCCCGGCGTCGCCTCCGCCCGCCAGATCCAGGGCAAGGAGCTGTCCTACAACAATCTCGCCGACGCCGACGCCGCGTTTGAACTGGTCAGCGAATTTGATCCCGAGGCCAGTGCGGCGGCGGTGATCATCAAGCACGCCAATCCGTGCGGCGCAGCGGAAGGCGACCAGCTGGCGGCGGCCTATGAGCGCGCGTTCGCCGCCGATCCTGTGTCGGCCTTTGGCGGGATCGCCGCCTTCAACCGCCCGCTGGATGCCGCGACCGCGGACGCCATTACGCGCAATTTCACCGAGGTGGTCATTGCGCCGGACGCCGAGGATGCGGCGCTGGACATCTTGTCGGCCAAGAAGAATGTGCGCGTGCTGCTCACCGGCGCGCTGGCCGATCCCTCGGCGCCGGGCTGGACGCTCAAATCGGTGGCCGGCGGGCTGCTGGTGCAGGCGCGCGACACCGGGCGCATCACGCCATCCCAGCTCAAGGTCGTCACCGCCCGCGCCCCGGACGAGGACGAGATGGCCGATCTCCTGTTCGCCTGGCGCCTGGTCAAGCATGTGAAATCCAACGCCATCGTGTTCGCCCGCGACCGGCGCTCGGCCGGGATCGGCATGGGCCAGACCAGCCGGGTCGAGGCGGTGCGCCTGGCCGTGCGCAAGGCCGAAGATGCGGCCAAGGAAAACGGCTGGGACGAGCCGCGCACCCGGGGCTCGGCGTGTGCGTCGGACGCCTTCTTCCCCTTCCCCGACGGGGTGCGCGAAGCGGCGCTGGCCGGCGCGCGCTGCATCATCCAGCCGGGCGGCTCGGTGCGCGATGAAGAGGTGATCGCGGCGGCTGACGAGGCCGGGCTCGCCATGGTGTTCACCGGCATGCGCCATTTCCGGCACTGACCATGCGCGCTCTGGTCCGCGTCCTGACGGCGGGGTGGACGGCGCTGGCCATAAGCGCCTGCGCCCAGGCGCAGCCGGATATCGCCGCGCACAGCACGCTGCACCTGCCCGAGGGCGCCGATGGGCCGGTTCCCGCAGTGATCCTGTTGTCCGGGTGCGGCGGCGTGCGCGCTGTGCAGGACGTCTATGCACGTGAAGCCAATGGCGAGGGCTGGGCCGCCCTGATTGTGGATTCCCACGCCATGCGCGGCATCGGGCCGACGGGCGCGCGGCTTCTGGTGTGCACCGGCGCGCGCATGCGCGGCCGGGACCGCGCCAGCGATGTGTTCGCGGCGCTGGAGCTGCTGCGCGCCGATGCGCGCATTGATGCGCAGCGCCTGACACTGATCGGGTGGAGCCATGGCGGCTGGACTATTCTGGACGCCATGGCCTCGGCCGAGGCGGGCGAGCAGGGTACGGCGCCGTTTGACGGCGTGCGCGGGGCCGTTCTGGTCTATCCCTATTGCGGTCCGGTCATCCGCGCCCGGCGCGACCCTGTCGGCGCGCCCTTCCCCGTGGAGAGCATTCTGGCGGGCCGCGACGCCATCGCCGATCACCGCAGCTGCGAGCGTCTGTTCGAGCGCCAGCGCGCGTCGGGCGCCGCGATCCGCCCGGCGGTGCTGTTCAGCGAGGCCACCCACGCCTTCGACGCCGAGGATCAGCCCTGGGATCCGCGCATGCGCTATGACGCCGATGAAGCCGCCGAGGCCCATGCCCTGTTCCGCCGCTTCCTGCGCAGGCTGACGCCCGGGGCCCCATAAGAAAACCCCCGGCGCCTGGGGCGCCGGGGGTTTGTGATCAGGCGAATGCCGGGTGGATCAGTCGCGATTGCCCAGCAGCATCAACAGGAATTGGAACATGTTGATGAAGTTGATGTACAGCGACAGTGCGCCGAACGTGGTCGCCACGGCCATGGCGCGCTCATTACCGCCCACCTCGTGATACTGCAGCTTCAGGCGCTGGGTGTCATAGGCGGTCAGAGCGCCGAACAGGCCCACGCCAATCACCGAGATGATCAACGACATCGTGCCGCCCATGAACAGGTTCACGATGCTGGCTACGATCAGGCCCACCACACCCATGATCAGGAAGACCCCGATGGGTTGAAGATTGCGCTTGGTCGTGTAGCCAAACAGCGACAGGGCGAAGAACGCCGCCGCAGTGATGAAGAAGACCTGCGCGATGCTGCCCAGATTATAGATCAGGAACCAGATGCTCCCGCCCAGGCCCAGCGTGGCCACAAAGCCCCAATAGAGAACATTGGCGCTCAGCGGAGAGGGATTGCGCATCGCGAACATGGAGATAACGAGGATCGCAAGCGGCGCGAACTGGAGAGCCATGCCCAGCGCGCTGAGCTGAACCCGGCCGGTCGCGTCGACCGCCAGGATCAGGTTCATGAAGGCCGGCGTGCTGAAGGCGATCCAGGCGATGGCGCCGGTGAGCACGAGGCCTAGGCCCATCTTGTTGTAGACGCCAAGCATGAAGCTGCGCAGGCCCGCATCCACCGAGGTGTCGAGCGTCGCTGTGCCAGTGGCGGTGCGATTGAACTGGTTCATGTCTTCCTTCCTGAGTTCTGCAATCCTGCCGCTTTTCGCAAAACCGCAGGTCACTTCGCCCGGACGTCTGACCGGTCCGGATTTCGCTATCTTATATGAGGATTCCGGGCGGCGCGTTCAAGCGAAACCGGCGTGCATGCGCAGATCGGGCGCCCCGCCCCGCCTCTTGACGCGGCGGGCCGGCGTGCGGACATGCTTTGATCATGACCTTGCGCGTGTTCGCCGCCCTGCCCGTGGATGACGCCATCGCCGGGCGCATCCTGCCGCTGATGAAGGGCGTGCCCGGCGCGGCCTGGCGTCCGGCGGAGAATTTTCATGTGACGCTGGCCTTTTTCGGCGAGCTGGACGAGGCGGTGATCGCCGGGCTGGATGACGAGCTGGGCCGCATCCGCTGCGCGCCGTTCGATCTGGTGTTCAAGGGCGTCAATCATTTCGGCAAAGCCGAGCCGAGCTCGCTCTGGCTGGGGGTGGAGGATAATCCGGCCCTGACCGCGCTGGCGCAGTCGTGCGTGCGGGCGGCCCGGCGTGCGGGCGTCGAGACCGAGCGGCGGGTGTACACGCCGCACCTGACGCTGGCCTATCTCAAGCCGTGGACCGATCCGGTGCGCCTGGCGCGGTTCGAGCAGCGCCTCAATCTCTACCGCTCCGCGCCGATGCTGAATGACCGCTTCTATCTGTATTCCAGCATCCCCACCAAGCCGGGCCGGCCCAATATCTATCAGATCGAGGCGGAGTACCCGCTTCAGCCATAAATCTCATCCTCCATCTGCGCTATCGCGTCGCAAAGCGGATAATCCGGTTGAAAAATGAAGGTGGGCGGATTACTCCGGCCCGCTGACGGGGTGTGTCAGCGCGATTCCGTGCGTCAGCAGGACGCACTGGCGCGCGCACACGCCGCGCTAAGTCTTGTCAGGCTGCCGCTGCCGCCATGCGCCAAACGGGCATGGCCGGGAAGCGGCGAGAATTATGAGGTCGGCACGTGACGGACAATAATTCCAATCCCGACGAGGGCGGCGAAACCCGCCGGGATTTCATCCATATCGCTGCGGTCGGCATGGCCGCTGTTGGCGGCGCTGCGGTGCTGTGGCCGTTCATCGACCAGATGAATCCGGCTGCGGACACGCTGGCGCTGGGCACCACGGACGTGGCGCTTGATCAGTTGACGCCCGGTGACGAAATCACCGTGATGTTCCGCTCCATGCCGCACTTCGTGCGCATGCGCACCGAAGCGGAAGTCGCCGCGGCCCGCGAGACGAATGTGTCGAGCCTGCCCGACCGGCTGGCGCGCAACCGCAATCTCGATGACAACGCGCCGGCCACCGACGAGAACCGCTCGGCCATGACCGCCGTGATCGCCGACGGCGCCAGCGTGGACGACAGCGTGCGCGCCGCGTTGCTGGTCACCAGCGCCAACTGCACCCACCTGGGCTGCGTGCCGACAGTCGGGGCCGGCGATTTCGACGCCTGGTTTTGCCCGTGCCACGGCTCGCACTACGATACGTCGGGACGCATTCGCCGCGGCCCGGCCCCTGAAAACCTGCCCGTCCCGCCGATGACTTTCATCTCGGCCACCACCCTCAGGCTTGGCTAGGAGCGCAGACGATGAGCGGCAACAGCACTTACGAACCGAAAACGCCTTTCACGCGCTGGCTTGATGCGCGCCTTCCGATCGTGCGGCTGGGCTGGGACTCGTTTGTCGATTTCCCGACCCCGCGCAATCTGAACTACTGGTACACGTTCGGCGGCATCCTGACCGTCTGCCTGATGGTGCAGATCATCACCGGCATCGTGCTGGCCATGCACTATGTGCCCAATATCGACTACGCCTTCGCCAGCGTTCAGCGCATTGACCGCGACGTGAATTTCGGCTGGCTGATCCGGTCGATCCACGCCGTGGGCGCGTCCATGTTCTTCCTGGCCGTCTACATGCACATTTTCCGCGGCATGTATTACGGGTCCTACAAGGCGCCGCGCGAAATCCTCTGGATTCTGGGCGTGGTGATCTACCTGCTGATGATGGCCGCGGCCTTCCTGGGCTATGTGCTGCCCTGGGGCCAGATGTCCTTCTGGGGCGCCATGGTGATCACCAATCTGTTCGGCGCCCTGCCGCTGATCGGCGAGCCTGTCACACAGTGGCTGTGGGGCGGATTCACGGTGGGCAACGAGACGCTCAACCGCTTCTTCTCGCTGCACTATCTCATCCCGTTCCTGATTGCGGGCGTGGTTGGCCTGCACATCTGGGCGCTGCACGTGCCGGGCAATAACAATCCCACCGGCATCAGCGTGAAGACCAAGGCCGACACCCTGCCCTTCCACCCGTACTACACGGTGAAGGACGGGTTCGCGATCGTGGTGTTCCTGCTGATCTTCGCCGGTTTTGTGTTCTACGCCCCCGACGTGCTGGGCCATGCCGACAACTATATCGAGGCCAACCAGCTGGTGACCCCGGCGATGATCGTGCCCGAATGGTATCTCCTGCCGTTCTACGCGATCCTGCGCGCCGTGCCCGACAAGCTGGGCGGAGTTATCCTGATGTTCGCCGCCATTGGCGTGCTGTTCGTCCTGCCCTGGCTCGACACGTCGAAAGTGCGCTCCATGCGCTACCGCCCGATGGCGCGCTGGTTCTTCGGCTTCTTCGTGGTCTCATGCCTGGGTCTGGGCTGGGCCGGCGCGGAACTGCCCGACACCATGGTGCCCGGTCTGGGCGCGATCGGTGTGGACTTCCTGCTGCTGGGCCGGGTCCTGACCATCTACTACTTCGCCTACTTCCTCGTGATCCTGCCGGTTCTGGGCTTTGTCGAGAAGCCAACCGCCCGGCCGGCCTCTATCGAGGAATCGGTGCTGCATGGCGACAAACCGGCCAAGACCGGGTCCGCCGCAGCGCCCGCAGCGCAACCGGCTGAATAGGAGCATCACGATGAAAACCTTTTCCCGGATCCTCGCCGCTGCGGCGGCGGCCATGATGGCCGCCTCGCCCGCCATGGGCGCCGGCTATTATGACAAGCCCGAGCAATACGACTGGTCGTTCAACGGACCGTTTGGCGAGTATGACCGTCAGGCCGTACAGCGCGGCTTCCAGGTCTATCAGCAGGTGTGCGCGGCCTGTCACGGCCTCAAATACGTCGCCTTCCGCCATCTCGGCCAGCGCGGCGGGCCGTTCGAGATTGTCGAGATCGACGGCGTCGAGCAGACCTTTGACAACCCGAACGACAACCCGGTCGTGGCGTCGATCGCGGCGGAGTACTTCATTCAGGATATCGACGATATCGGCGACACGATCGAGCGCCCGGGGCGTCCGTCGGACATGTTCCCCTATCCGTTCGCCAACGAGGCCCAGGCCCGCGCGGCCAATGGCGGCGCCTACCCGCCCGACCTGTCGGTCATCGTGAAGGCGCGTCACTACGGCGCCAATTACATCCGCTCATTGCTGATGGGCTATGATCAGGAGCCGCCCGCCGATCTCGATATCCGTCCGGGCAGCTATTACAACCCGTACATGCCCGGCCGGATCATCGCCATGCCGCCCCAGCTCATGGACGGCATGATCGAATATGCCGACGGCACCGAGGCGACGGTGGAGCAAATGGCCACCGACCTGACCTACTTCCTCGCGTGGGCGTCCGATCCGCACATGGAAGCGCGCAAGCGCATGGGCCTGATGGTCATGATCTATCTGTTTGGCCTCGCCCTGCTGCTCTACGCCTCCTATCGCAAGATCTGGAGCCGGGTGAAGCACTAGGCCTCACCGGTCAGACGCTGATGCAAGAAGGCCCGCAGGTTCAGCCTGCGGGCCTTTTTCGTGGCGGTGGTGAAGGCGGTTCAAACGCCGAGTTCTGACTTGAGCGCCGCAATCTCGTCCAGCCAGACCCGTGCGGAGGCGTCCGATGGCGCGCGCCAGTCGCCGCGCGGGCTCAAGGCTCCCGCCGAAGTCAGCTTGGGCCCGTTGGGCATGGCGGTGCGCTTGAACTGGGCGGTCTGGTAGAAGCGTTTTGCAAACACCTCCAGCCAGTGCAGCACCTCGCCCATGTCATAGGCGCGCCGCTTGTCCCCGGCCACGTGGGGCGGCCAGCCGCCGCGCCTGGCGTCGCCCCAGGCGGCATGGGCGAGGAAGGCGGTCTTCGCCGGCCCGAACCCGAAGCGCAGGGCGTAATGCAGGAAGACATCGTGCAGCGCGTAGGGGCCGATGGCCGCTTCGGTGGACTGCACCGCGCCATCCTCGCCGGCGGGCACCAGCTCGGGCGTGATCTCTGCGGAGAGAATGGCCTCCAGCGTCCGGCTCACATCATCGCCAAACGCGCTACGCCGCGCCGCCCAGGCGATCAGGTGCTGGATCAGGGTTTTGGCCACGCCCGCATTGACGTTGTAATGACTCATCTGGTCGCCCACGCCATAGGTGCACCAGCCCAGCGCCAGCTCCGACAGATCGCCGGTGCCGATGACCATCCCCGCCTCGTGATTGGCCAGGCGGAACAGATAGTCGGTGCGCAGGCCCGCCTGAACATTCTCGAAGGTGATGTCATAGACCGGCTCGCCGCGCGCGTGGGGATGGTCCAGATCGGCCAGCATGCGTTCGGACGCCGGGCGGATATCAATCTCGCGATGGGTGACGCCCAGCCCCTCGATCAGCGCCAGCGCGCGGGCATGGCTGTCATCCGACGTGGCGAAGCCGGGCAGGGTCACGGCCAGAATATCGGCCCGGTCGCGCTCCAGACGGTCAAACGCGCGCGCGGTGATGATCAGCGCCTGGGTGGAATCCAGCCCGCCCGACACCCCGATCACGGCGCGCCGCACACCGCTGGCGCGCAGGCGCTGGGCCAGGCTCTGCACCTGGATATTCCAGGCCTCATAGCAATCCTCGTCCAGGCGCGCGGGATCGTTGGGCACGAAGGGAAAGCGGTCGATGGCGCGCTCAAGGGGGATGGCCGAATTGAGATCCGGCGCCAGTTCAAAGCGCACGCGCCTTATGGCCTTGAGCCGGGGCGCCGCGCGCGCCGCCGCGTCGCGGAAGGTGGACAGGCGCAGCCGGTCCTGCTCGATGCGCTCCAGATCGATATCGGCATAGGCGCGGGCGTGATCGTTCAGGAAGCGCTCGCCCTCAGCCAGGCAATGGCCCTGCTCATAGACCAGAAGCTGGCCGTCCCAGGCCAGATCATTGGTAGATTCCCCCGCTCCGGCTGCGCAGAACACATAGGCGGCGCAGGTGCGCCGCGAATGGGCGTCGATGAGCACGGCCCGCTCGCGCGCCTTGCCGATGGTGGCGTTGGAGGCTGACAGATTGACCAGCACGCTCGCCCCGGCCAGCGCCGCGTCGGTGCTGGGCGGGACGGGCGCCCAGAAATCCTCGCAGATATCGGCTGCCGCCACGAAGCCGGGCACATCGGACGCCTCGAACACCAGATCGGTCCCGAACGGCGCTTCATGGCCTGCGACCTGGATGGTGGACGACAGCACGCCCGAGGCGTCGGAGAACCAGCGTTTCTCGTAAAACTCGCGATAGGTCGGCAGATAGCTTTTCGGGATCACGCCCAGCAGCCGGCCGCGATGGACGAACAGGGCGCAGTTGAAGATCTGGCCGTGCTGGCGCAGGGCGCAGCCGAACACGATCACCGGGAAAAGATCGGCGCTGGCGGCGATCAGCGCGCCCGCCGCCGCCTCGCTGGCGTCGAGCAGCGCGCTTTGATGGTGCAGATCCTCCACCGAGTAGCCGGTCAGGGCGAGCTCGGGAAACAGGGCCAGCGCCGCGTGGCGGTCATGGGCTTCGCGCGCCAGCGTCAGGATGGCGTCGCGATTGGCCTGTGGCTCGGCCAGCGTCACCCGCGGGGCGAAGGCGGCCACCCGGACCATGCGGTGCCGGTAGAGATTGTCGAACGCCGCCATGGCTGCCCTTCCGTGCGCGTGCATCTGGATCATACACGCTTTTGCTCAAAGTGAGTATTTATCCGGGCTGGCCGCCGGAGGCAACTCAGCTGGCGGGCAGGTCCACCGCGCCGCTCAGGTCCGCCGCCTCGGCGATGGCTTCGGGCGTGCGCGCGCCGGTGAAGCAGGCGCCGGCGAAGCGGCTGCGGCGCACATCGGCGCCGTGCATGCGCGCGAATGAGAAATCGGCGCCGCTGGCGTCCACATGGCGCAAGTCCGCTCCGGTCAGATCGGTGTAGCGCAGCACGGCGGCGGCCAGTGACGCGGCCAGCAGACGGTCATTGGGCAGGAGCAGCGGGCCGATGCGCGCCTCGCGCAGATCGGCGTTGGAGAGCTTTGCGCCGGCCATGTCCGCGCCGCGCAGGTCCGCCCCGCGCAGCGAGGTCATGCGCAGATCGGCGTTAGCGAGCTTTGCGCCCTGCAGCTCCGCGCCTTCCATGTCGAGGCCGTAGAGGATGGCGCCGCGCGCCTGCAGGGCGGTGAGATTGCGCCGCGCCAGCGTGTTCAGTCCGCGCAGATCCTTGCCGTCAAACGTGGAGGGCGCGCCTTCCTTGCCGCCGGTCTCGCACCAGCGCGCATGACGGTCCAGCGCCTTGGCGGTTTCACCGCCCGGGTCGGCGACATCGCCCGGCGGCGCATCGCGCAGGGCGCCGCTCATGTCCGCGCCGTTGAGGCGGGCCAGATCCATCTTGGTGCCGATCAGCACCGTGTCGCGCAGATCGGCGTCGGTGAGGTCGGCGCCGCTCATGTCCGCGCCTTCCAGATTGGCGCCGGGGAAGCGCGAATTGCGCAGATTCGCGCGGGTCAGGCGCGCGCCGATCAGCACCGCGTCAGAGAAATCGGAGGACTGGGCCACCACGCCGCTCATGCGGATCTGGGACAGGTTGGCGCGGGCGAAATTGGCGGTGCTCGCCTCGCCGGGGCGCATGTCATGAGTGACCATGGCCAGGCCCTTTTCCTTGTCAGCCTGGGCGATGGCGCCTTCACGCAAGTCCGCCTGGCTGAGATCGGCGCCGGTCAGGTCGGCCCCGCGCAGGATCGCGCCGCGCATATCGGCCCGGTGCAGCACCGCCCCGGACAGGTTGGCGCGCCGCAGATCGGTGGCGTAGAGCACTGCGCGGGTCAGATTGGCGCCGGCGAGATTCGTGGCTTCAAGGATGGCGCCGGTCAGGTCCGCATCGGCCAGATGGCGCCCGGACAGGTCCAGCCCGGTCAGGACGCAATAGGAAAAGCTCGCGCGCGCGCCGCCCATCCGGCCGGACATGAGGAAATCATGTTTCCGGCAGATTTCGTCCACCTGCGCCTGGGTCAGGGTCCGGTACTGGATCGGCGAGCGGGTCATGCGCGTCCCGGTTAAGCCGCACTCAAGGGCGGCCACAGGCGTCAAGACATAAGCGATTCAGCGTTAACGCGCCGTTGCCCGTGCGGCCGGCACGCGCACCCGCGTCATCCCCGCCCGGCCCAGCCGGTCCAGCGCCTGTTCAAGGCTTTCATCGGGACCGATTTCCAGATCGGCGTCGAACAGCCCGGCGCGGCCATCCTGCGCCACCAGGGGCCGGCCCGTGGCGAGGCGGGTGAAGAAGCCGGCATTGAGCGTTTCGGCTTCGCCCTGACGCACCCCCTCGATGACCGTGATGCCCGCCTCGCGCAGCATCGCCGCGCCGCGCCCGGCCACGCGCGCGTCGGGGTCGGCGCAGGCGATCACCACCTCGCTCACGCCCGCCTCGATCAGCGCTGCCGCGCACGGCGGCGTCTGGCCGTGATGGGCGCAGGGCTCCAGCGTGACATAGACGCGCGCGCCCCGGGCGCCCGCGCCGGCCATGTCAAGCGCCTGGGTTTCAGCATGGGGACGGCCGCCAGGCGCCGTCGCCGTAGCGCCGATCACGCGCCGGCCCTGTACGATCACACAGCCCACCGCCGGGTTGGGCGCGGTCTGGCCCAGCCGGGCATAGGCCAGCGCCAGCGCGGCGTCCATGAAGCGCAGATCATCCGGCGTGACCGGACGGGGAGATGGATCCGCGCCTGCGCTCACGGGCAGGGGGGCAGGTCTTGCGCGCGGTCCGCGTCGAGATAGCGCCGGGCGACGGGACGCAGACCCTCCAGCTCGATCAGCAGGGGATTGCCGGTGGGAATCTCGATCCCGACAATGTCGCTGTCAGCCACCTTGAACATCAGCTTGACCAAAGCGCGCAGCGAATTGCCGTGGGCGGAGATGATCACGTCCTCGCCCGCCTCGAGACGCGGCGCGATGGCGTCCTTGAAATAGGGCGCCACCCGCTCAAGGGTCAGTTTCAGGCTTTCCCCTGCGGGCAGGGCGTCCGGGTCCAGCGCGCCATAACGCGGGTCAAAACGCGGATGGCGCGGATCGTCCAGCGGCAAGGGCGGGGGCGGGGTGTCATAGGAGCGCCGCCAGATTTTCACCTGGTCGGCGCCGTGCTCGGCTGTCACCTCGGCCTTGTTCATGCCGGTCAGCGCGCCGTAATGGCGCTCATTGAGCCGCCAGGATTTCTCCACCGGGATCCACAGCCGGTCCAGCCCCTCCAGGGTGAAATTCAGGGTGCGGATGGCGCGCTTGAGCACGCTGGTAAAGGCCAGCGACGGCGCGAACCCTTCGGCCTTGAGCAGCTCGCCGCCGCGCCGGGCTTCGGCTTCGCCCGCCTTGGTCAGGTCCACATCCACCCAGCCGGTAAAGCGGTTTTCCTTGTTCCAGACGCTCTGGCCGTGGCGGGTGAGGACGAGGCGGGTCATGGCGCGCTTTCCGGTCTGGACAATGGGGACAAGCCGGATTTACCGGCTGGACCGCCATGCGTCGAGGGCTTTGGCGAGCCCCGGGCGCCAGTCCGGCGCCGGCAGGCCCGTCGCGGCTTCCAGCCGTGTGGACGCAAGGCGTGAATCGGCAGGCCGGGCGGCGGGGCGGGGAAATTCGCGGGTGGGGATCGCGCGCACCTGCGCGGCGGCCAGCCCGGCCCCGCGCGCCAGATCGAAACAGGCTTGCGCAAACGCCGCCCAGCTCAAGTGCGGTCCGCTGGCGCAATGAAACAGGCCGCAGGCGTCCGGGTTGAGCGCCAGCGCGATCAGCCGGTCCGCCAGATCACCGGCGAAGGTGGGGCCGGTCAGCTGGTCATCCACAACGCCGATCTCTGTGCGATTTTGCGCCAGGCGCCACATGGCGCTGGGAAAATCATGGCCGCCACCGCTGAACACCCCGGCCGCGCGCACCACGCAGGCGGCGCTGCAGGCCTCCAGCACGGCGCGCTCGCCAGCCAGCTTGGTGCGGCCATAGGCGCTGAGCGGCGCGGGCGGCGCGTCTTCGTCAAACGGGCCGCCCCCTGACACGTCATGCGCGCCGCCGAACACATAGTCGGTGGACACGTGGACAAAGCGCGCGCCGATCGCACTGGCGGCCCGGGCCGCCTCTGCGGCGCCGGTGGCGTTCACCATCAGGGCCTCGGCCTCGTGCGTTTCCGCATCATCGACAGCGGTCCAGGCGGCGGCGTTGATGACGGCGTGCGGGCGCCACTGCGCGATGAGCCCGGTGACGGCGCCCGGCTGGCTGAGATCAGCCTCGGCGCGCCCGGCGGCGCGCACTTCGCCAAAATATTGCGGCGCGCACGCCTGCAGCGCCCGGGCCAGCTGGCCTGACCGGCCAAGGATAAGCAGGCGTTGATCTGAACCGGTCATTTTTGGAATGGGTCTTGCACTCTCAGCGTCGTTATCGCACCATTAACCCCGGTCGGAACGGCGGGCAAAGCACCCGCTGTCAGGTCGGGAGGTGGGACCTTAGGGGGATTCGCATGGAAAGGGTGACGGTGTCGATCGCATCCGAAAGCGAGGCGCAGGCATTGGACAGGCTGGTGGAGCAATTCACCCGGGACCTGTCGGAGCGATCCAGCGAGTGCGTGTTTTATCTCAGCGGTTCGGCCCCGGGCGAATCAAGCCGCATCGTGGAAACCGAGACGGCCGACACGCTGCGGCGCTTTGTCGAGTTCGTCAGCCAGAACGCCAATCTGACCCTGTGCTGATCAACCCCGCTTGCGCCATCCCGGCGGGAAGGGTGCGGGTATCGCGCTGAGGCGCGGCGCGCGCGCGTCCTTGTCAGACAGGACCGGGCGCTCAATCCCCCAGTCAATCGCCAGATCAGGGTCATTCCAGGCCGCCGACCGGTCGTGTTCGCCGCTATAGGCCCGCGTCACCTTGTATGCGACGCGGGTATTGGGGGCGAGCGTCACGAAGCCGTGCAGAAATCCCTCCGGCACCCACAGCCGCGCCGGGTCATCCTCACTCAGGCGCACCGCCACATGGCGGCCATAGCTGGGCGAGCCGGTGCGCACATCCACGGCCACGTCCAGAATTGCGCCGGTGACCACGCTGACCAGCTTGCCCTGGGCGGCGGGCGGTAGCTGGAAATGCAGGCCGCGCAGGGTTCCCGTTGCGGCCGAATAGGACAGATTGTCCTGCTCGAACGTCAGATCGAGCCCTGCAGCGCGCAGGCGCGGCGCCGACCAGGCCTCTTCAAACCAGCCGCGATCATCGCTGTGGCGCTTCGGGCGGATCAGGCACAGCCCGTCCAGTTCCAGCGGTTCGATATCCATACTCTCCAGCATCGGCGGATTTGCGCCGGGCGCCAAGCGCTTCAAGGCGCCCTGAAACGGCCATTGGAGCGCGCGCAGGCTTGGTCTAGAACCAGTGGCCATGACCCGCCCTGACGCTGCACGGCTTGACGAAACCGCCCTGATCGCCGCCATGCGCCGCACCCTGGCGCTGGAGGTTGACGGCCTGACCGCCCTGTCCGGCGCCCTGGGCGCGCCGGCGGTCGATGCGGTGCGCCTGATCGCGGGCCTGCGAGGCCGGCTGATCTGCGCCGGGGTTGGCAAGTCGGGCCATGTGGCGCGCAAGATCGCGGCGACGTTGGCCTCCACCGGCACGCCGGCCCAGTATGTTCACCCGTCCGAAGCCAGCCATGGCGATCTGGGCATGATCACGCCGGACGATGCGGTGCTGGCTCTGTCGAAATCCGGCGAGACGCGCGAGCTGGGCGACATGATCGCCTATTGCCGCCGGTTCGGCGTGCCGCTGATCGGCCTGACCGCCGGGCCGGATTCGACGCTGGCGCGCGGGTCCGATCTCATCCTGCTTTTGCCGGGCGCGGAAGAAGCCTGCGGGGAAACCCGCGCGCCGACCACCTCCACCACCATGATGATGGCTTATGGCGTTGCGCTGGCGGTGGCCCTGATCGAGGCGCGCGGGTTTACCGCGCGTGACTTCGCCCTGTTCCATCCCGGCGGGGCGCTGGGCTCGGCGCTGACCCATGTGGGCGCGCTGATGCATGCGGGCGACGGGCTGCCTCTGGCCGTGTCGGGATCGGGCATGGGCGACGCGCTGATCGAGATGAGCGCCAAGGGCCTGGGCTGCGTCGGCGTGATCGATGGCGAGGGCCGTCTTCTGGGCATCATCACTGATGGCGATCTCAGGCGCAAAATGAGCCCGGACCTGGTGTCGGAGACGGTGGACGCGGTGATGACCCCCGCGCCGGTGACGGTCAGCGCACACATGCTGGCGTCCGAGGCGCTGCGCCACATGACGGCGGGATCGCGCAAGATCACCCAGCTGTTCGTGTGCGATGAGGCCGGCCGGCCCGAGGGCGTGCTGCATATCCATGATCTGTTGCGCGCGGGCGTGAGCTGATGGGCTCGCTGGCGCGCTTCTCCTTGCCTGACAGCCTGTTCTGGCCGCTGGCGGCGGCTGTGTGCGCGGGGCTGATCTGGGGCGCCATGCAATTTCGCCCGACAGGTCAGGACGCGGTGGTCACCGCGGACGCCTTCATCATGGAAGGCGCCGCGCTCGACCAGCTGATCCCCGGACCGGGCACACGCTCCCTGTTTGATCCGGCGGCGTCCGGCGGACCGGTGGCGCGCCTGACGGCCACGGCGTCTCTGGAGGCGGCCGGGAGCTTGTCAGCCGGTGTGGGCGCGGTGCTGCCACCCGAATTTGAAGCCGCCGTGGTAGGGCGCGATATCGAGGTGCGCATCGACATGCGCTCTCCCGATCCGGACCTCGCCCACGCCCATATCGGATATTTCGTGGTGGGCGACGCCGACACAGGCTGGCGCCGGGTGGAGGTGGACACGGTGTTCCGCACCGTCACCCTGCGCCATCATATCCCGGCGGGCACGCCGCTGGGCGGGCTGGACTGGGTGGGCGTCTGGCCCGACGAGGAGGGGGGCGGACGCCCGCTTCTGGTTCGCCGCATCGAGGTGCGCATCCTGAGCGGGGACGCCGCCGAATAATCATCGACGCGGCCCGCCGGCGCTGGCAGGCCGCAGCCGCATATCGATCCAAGGGGGACGCGCATGAACGCCGACATCAAGCCGAACACATGGGAATTCGAGACGAAGGCTCTTATCAAGCCGACCGGGTTCCGCGAATACGATGCGCGCTGGTGGTTCGGCCATCCCGGCTCTGACCGGGCGCCGGACATCAATCTGTACGGCGTGCAACAGCTGGGCCTGGGGCTCGGCACCCTGATCCACGAGCTGGGCAAGGCGCCCAAAATCGTCACCGGCCATGATTTCCGCGGCTATTCGCTCAGCGTGAAACACGCGCTGACCGTGGGCCTGATGCAGGCGGGGATCGAGGTGCATGATATCGGCCTGGCGCTCTCGCCCATGGCCTATTTCGCCCAGTTCCATCTTGATATCGAAAGCGTGGCCATGGTCACGGCCAGTCACAACGCCAATGGCTGGACCGGGGTGAAGATGGGCGTGGAGCGCCCGCTGACCTTCGGGCCGGACGAGATGAGCCGGCTCAAACAGATCGTGCTGGGCGATGAGGGCCAGGCGCGCCCCGGCGGCGGCTATGTGCGCCGCGAAGGGGTGGCTGAGGCCTACAAGGCCGACGCGGCGGCGGGCGTGCGCCTGACGCGCCCCGTCAAGGTGGTGGCGGCCTGCGGCAATGGCACGGCGGGGGCGTTCGCGCCGGACCTGTTGCGGGCGCTGGGGGCTGAGGTGATCGAGATGGATTGCACCCTCGACCACACCTTCCCCAATTATAATCCGAACCCGGAAGACATGAAGATGCTGCACGCGCTGGCGGACCGCGTGCGCGAGACCGGCGCCGATGTGGGCCTGGCCTTTGACGGCGACGGCGACCGCTGCGGCGTGGTGGACAATGAGGGCGAGGAGATTTTCGCCGACAAGGTGGGCCTGATGCTGGCGCGCGATCTGTCCGCTTCGCATCCCGGCGCGAGCTTCGTGGTGGACGTGAAATCCACCGGCCTGTTCGCCACCGATACGGTGCTGAAAGCCAACGGCGCCACCACCGATTATTACAAGACCGGTCATTCCTATATCAAACGCCGCGCCAACGCGCTGGGCGCGCTGGCCGGGTTTGAGAAGTCAGGCCACTATTTCCTGCAGCCGCCCATCGGGCGCGGCTATGACTGCGCCCTGGTGTCGGCGCGCTGCATTCTGGAAATGCTCGACCGCAATCCGGGCCAGTCCATGGCCGACCTCAAGCGCGCTTTGCCGGTCAGCTATGGCTCGCCCACCCTGTCGCCGGCCTGCGCCGACGAGGTGAAATACGATGTGGTGGCGCGCATTATCGCCGCGTTTGAAGCCAAAAAGGCCTCGGGCGAGCCGGTGGCCGGGCGCGCCATCGCAGACATCAACACGGTCAATGGCGTGCGCTTCACGCTCAAGGACGGCGCCTGGGGCCTGGTGCGCGCCAGCTCCAACACGCCCAACCTGGTCATCGTGGTGGAAAGCCTCACCAGCAAGGATGACACGCGCGCCATCTTCGCCGCCATCCGCGAGGAGCTGGCCCGCCACCGCGAAGTCGGCGCGTTCGATCAGGAGCTCTGAGCGGGCGGGGTCTGACGCTGGCGGGAGCGCTGTAAATTGCGCCAGCGCCGTCTGGATATCACTGAGCGCTAACATTTGTTCTGCACTCAGCCGCGGCGCCACGGCCGCCTCGCCAGCGGCCAGAGCGTCGCGCGAGGTCAGGCCGAGTTGCTCAAGGGCGTCGGCACCCAGCTGATCCGTTTGCGGCAGGTATCCGATTGCGCGCGTGGTGTCCTGATCTATCAGGTGCCCGGTATCTTTTGTTTTGAAAGTGATGACGGTCAGATCACGTCCTTGAAGGCTTGCGTCCCGGCCGGAGCTGGCGAGCGCCTTGAGGGCGGCCTGACCTGCAACTTTTTCGAACCGCGCATTGACCACCACTGCCGGATCAATCCAGCGCGCGCCTGACAGCAAAGCGGTCTGCGGGCTTTCGGGCAGAAAAACCCCCGTGCGGCATCGTATCACGGCCGGCGGATCGCCAGCGGAGCGATAAAGATGGAGCGCCCACATCACGCTGTCCGGGTGTGGGGCATACACGCACAGGAGAGACCGATTAAGCTGGCCGGACCCGGCTGATTGCAGCAGAACGTAATTGCCCTGGCTCTTTAACTCATTGCGGTAATCTGGAGCCTCGCCGTAGACGAGCCTGCCCAGCATGGCGGACATCAGCTGCTCTCGGCCGATGGCGGGATGGTCAACCGGCACTCCATGCGCGGCCAGCCCGGTATCGCGGAAAAACCTGAGCACGGTTTCTCGAACGCGGTCCTCTCCTGTGATTCTGGCGAGCGCTTTCGAAAGCGCCTCATTGTCTTCTGGCTTGTCTGCCCAGACCAGCTTGGCGATGCGCTTGCTGAGGTCACGCCGATAGGGCCGCCCTCCGCCATCCCACGGGTGGGTACTCAGCGCCGTATCCAGCGTCTTGGCGATCCAGGCCTCGGCGACAACGCCGCGCCGGCGCACCGCCAGCAGTGCTTCGGCCAACGTCCTGCAGTCAGCCGCGCTGGCGCGCTTCCACTTCTGCCCCATTATTCACTCCCATCGCGCACCCCTTCACGCGTTCATAAAGGTTAAGGGCCGGATGTAACAGTTTCAACGCATTAGCGGATGCATCGCCGAGTCCGCCCCGCCCCGCCCCGCTCCGCGCTGGCCGGGATGCTTGGACTTGCTTCGGCCCGCTGCTATGCCTGCCTTCCCGGTTGCAAGCCGGGCCTCGTGAAGTCTGTGCCGGGAGAGGACCGCCCATGCGTGTAGCGATGATCGGAACCGGGTATGTCGGCCTGGTGTCGGGCGCCTGTTTTGCTGATTTCGGTCACCACGTGACCTGCATCGACAAGAATGAGGACAAGATCGCGCTGTTGCGCAGCGGCGGCGTGCCGATCTATGAGCCGGGCCTGGATCTGCTGGTGGAGCGCAATATGCGCGAGGGCCGGCTGGATTTCGCTACCGACCTCACCGACGCTGTGCGTAACGCCGATGTGGTGTTCATCGCGGTGGGCACGCCCTCGCGGCGCGGCGACGGCCATGCGGACCTGAGCTATGTCTACGCCGCGGCTGATGAGATCGCGCGCGTCATGGACGGCTTCACCGTGGTGGTCAACAAGTCCACCGTGCCGGTAGGCACCGGCGACGAGGTGGAGGCGGTGATCCGCAAGGCCCGCCCCGACGGTGATTTCGCCGTGGTGTCGAACCCGGAGTTTCTGCGCGAGGGCGCGGCCATTGACGATTTCAAACGCCCCGACCGTGTGGTGGTGGGCACAGAGGACGAGCGCGCCATTGCCCGCATGCGCGAGCTGTACCGCCCGCTCTATCTCAACGAGACGCCCATCGTGTTCACCTCCCGGCGCACCTCGGAGCTGATCAAATACGCCGCCAACGCCTTCCTGGCCATGAAGATCACCTTCATCAATGAGATGGCCGATCTGTGCGAGCAGGTGGGCGCGAACGTTCAGGAGGTCGCGCGCGGCATCGGCCTGGACAACCGCATCGGCGCGAAATTCCTCCATGCCGGCCCCGGCTATGGCGGCTCGTGCTTTCCCAAGGACACCATCGCCCTGGTGCGCACCGCCCAGGAGGCCGGCGCGCCGGTGCGCCTGATCGAGACGGTGGTGGACATCAATGACAAGCGCAAGCAGGCCATGGCCGGCAAGGTCATCGCGGCGGCGGGCGGCTCGGTGGAGGGCAAGACCATCGCCGTCCTCGGCCTGACCTTCAAACCCAATACCGACGACATGCGCGAGGCGCCGAGCCTCGACATCATCCCGGCCCTGCAAAAGGCCGGCGCGCGGGTGCGCGCCTTCGACCCGGCGGGCGTGGAGGAAGCGGAAAAACTCCTCACGGACGTGGACTTTGTCACCGGCCCCTATCTGTGCGCAGAGGGCGCTGACCTCCTGGTCATCCTCACCGAATGGAACGAGTTCCGCGCGCTGGATTTCAACCGCCTCAAGGCGGCGCTGAAACAGCCGCTGATCGTGGACCTGCGCAATATCTATGACCCGGACGAAACCGCCGCGCGGGGCTTTACCTATGTCAGCGTGGGGCGCCCGTAAGCGGGTCTACAACCCGCCCAGCGCCGTCATGAAGTGATAGGGCATGGAGGCCGGCAGATAGTCCATGGGCATGCAGCCATCGGGCTGGCGCCGGTCGCACCAGGCGGCGCACGACTCATCGATATAGGCGTCCATGAAGGTGGCGAGTTCGCGTTCGGCTTCGCCCGGCGCAGCGGTCTCGGGAAAGCGCAGGCGTGCGCGGATGCGTTCCAGCTGCGGCCAGGCGCGGGCGGTGGTGTGGAAGGGCGCGCCGCTGGCGGTCACCGCGTCCAGCGTGAACCGGTCCGGGCAGCGCCCGTATGTATCGGCGAACCCGATCAGCCGGCGTGACCAGCTGGCGGTGTCGCGCCCGGTCAGGCGCTGCGCCTCGGCCAGCAGCCAGGCCCATTCATAGCAATGGCCAGGCTCGATGCGCGCGCTGGCCGCATCCCCCACCGGCGTCCAGTCGGGATGGTAATCCTCGCCCACCGCGCCAGAAGCGGCATCAAACATATGGGCCTCAAACAGCCAGGCCAGCGTCTCGATGCGCGCGCGCGCGTCCGGGTCGCCGCTGGCTTCAAACCAGACCAGGCTGGCCTCCAGCATGTGCATGTGGGGGTTGGACTGTTTCAGGCCCGGCGCGGTCTCGGGGCTGGCCCAGCCTGGCGCGTCATGGGTCTGGGTGGAGTCGATCACGCTGAAGGCTTCAAGCGCGATGCGTTCGGCGCGCACATCCCCGGTGGCCTGGAAGGCGCGCGCGGCGCCCAGCGCCACAAAGGCGTGGTCATAGAGATCGCGGCGCGCATCGGAGACAGCGCCCGACCCGTCCAGCACATGCGCCCAGCCCCCTTTGGGCGAGCGCGCGCGCCCGTCCAGGAATTCCAGCCCCTGATCGACCAGACGGCTGGCCGCTCCGTCCTGGTCCCAGCCATGCATCAGGGCGGTGGCGAAGGTGAAGATCTGGCGCGGCGCCACCCGGCCCCGGCGCGGCTGGGCCAGGTTGGGCGCGCCGGCGCGCGTCAGCGTCTCGACAAACCCGCCATGGACCGGGTCCCACCCCGCCTGCGCCCAGGCGGGCAGCATGCGCCCATACACCCAGGCGCGCGCGCGCCGCGCCAGCACGGGGTTCAGGTTGGGCGCATAGCTGCGGCTGGCGCCCTCCACGGCGCTGCGAATCTCGGCGGCCTGGTCCAGCGCGGTGACCAGCACCCCGTCCGGGCTGGCCGCCACGGCGATGCCGGACAGGCCGCGCACGGCCACGCGCGGGCCGGTGGAGAAGATGAAATTGTCCGCACCCTGATCTTCCGCCGCCGGGCCGATCAGCACGCTGTCACCGCCCGCGCCATGCAGGGCCTTGAGGGCCCGGAAATCACCCAGATCGCTCCAGCCCATGGACACCGGGACCACATGCACATGGCCGGCCTTTTCCATCACGGCGTAGTCGATGGAGATGGACGGCGCCGTGGCGAAGGCGTCGCGGGTCATGGCGCGCGCCTCGCCCGGCGCCATCGGGCCTGCGGCCGGGAGGGCGGCGCGCACGGCGGTCAGGATGTCCGGGGCATGATGCTCCAGCGCTGTGATCATGGCGCCGGCGCGGAACAGGAAAATGCCGGCGTTCCACAAATGGCGCCCGCCCGCCAGATAGGTCTCGGCCACGTCGCGCGCCGGCTTTTCGACAAAGGCCCGGGCCGGGGCGAAGCGCGCCTGCGCCGCTTCGGGCGAGGCCAGCTCGATATAGCCATAGCCGGTCGCGGCGTGGTCGGGGCGGATGCCGAACGTGATCAGCGCGCCGTCTGCGGCGGCCTCGGCCCCGCGCGCCAGCGCCTCGTGAAAGGCCGGTACGTCGGCGATATGATGGTCCGCCGGCAGGATCAGGACCAGATCGTCCGCATCCGCACACAGCGCGGCGCCGGCCACGGCCGGGCCGGAATTGCGCGCCACGGGCTCAAGCACCATGGCGCCGCCGGACAAATGCGCGTTGAGTGATTCGCGCCAGCGCGCGCCAGCGACCGCAGCGGCAGGCGCCAGCGTGATCGTCCCGGACGCGCCGGTTTCCAGCGCGGCGGGCAGGCGCGCGGCGGTCTCCGCGATCATGCTGCGCGCGCCGGTGAGGGCGTGAAACTGCTTGGGCTGCTGGGGGGTTGAAACCGGCCACAGCCGGGTCCCGGACCCGCCGCATAATATGAATGGCCGCAACACGCTCATGCCTGATCGCCCCCTGATGCGCCCCCCCCCGGCTGGGACAGTCTTCTAGTGCAAGCCTGCCCCGTCTTGAAGGGGCAATTTTGGACGAATGCATACAACGGGCCGATATTGCGCAGGCTGCAGGCGCGGGCTAGACCGGCGCGGGCGAGGCAATCGGGAGGCGCGGACAACTTATGGCCATCAAACCAGTTCGAAAAGCGGTGCTGCCGGTGGCGGGGCTGGGCACCAGGGTGCTGCCGGCCACCAAGGTCATCCCCAAGGAGATGCTGCCGGTTTTCGACCGCCCGGCGCTGCATTATGTGATCGACGAGGCGCGCGCGGCGGGGATCGAGCACTTCATCTTCGTGACCGGGCGCAACAAGGGCGCCATCGAGGACTATTTCGATATCGCCTACGAGCTTGAAACCACGCTGGAAGCCAAGGGCAAGACGGCGCTGCTGAACGAGCTGCGCGCCGATCTGCCCGCCGCAGGGTCGTGCAGCTTCGTGCGCCAGCAGGCGCCGCTGGGGCTGGGCCATGCGGTGTGGTGCGCGCGCGATCTGGTGGGCGACGAGCCGTTCGCCGTGCTCCTGCCCGATATGATCATGCGCTCCGACCCGGCGTGCCTGGCCGAAATGACACAGGCTTACGGTCAGGTCGGCGGCAATCTCATCTCGGTGCAGGAAGTGCCGCGCGCCGACGTGTCCAATTACGGCATTATCGATCCGGGCGCGCGCAAGGGCGCCCTGATCGAGATGCGCGGCATGGTGGAGAAGCCCGCCGTGGACGCCGCCCCGTCCAATCTGATGATTTCGGGCCGCTATATCCTGCAGCCGGAGATTTTCGCGCTGCTGTCGCGCCAGACGCCGGGCGCGGGGGGCGAGATCCAGCTGACCGACGCCATGCAGACCCTGATGGCGAGCAGTCCGTTCCACGCCCTGCCGTTTACCGGCGAGGTGTTCGATACCGGCTCCAAGACCGGCTATCTGCGCGCCAGCGCCGCCATGGCCCTGGCCGATCCGGTGCACGGCGCGGAGGCCCGCGCCATCCTCCAGGCCCTGCTGGGTCAGCCCCGCTGAGCCCGGGCTCTTCGCGCTTGCAATATTTTTATGCGCACGTGCGGAATTGCCCTAGCCGATAGCGTAGGCGCGGGGTAGAAGTCGCCTCGGGACAAACAAGGCGTATGGGGGACATCATGGCACTGGTCAAAATCACACTGGTTTCGGGCGCGAACATCGATGTGGAGGCCACGTCGGAGCAGGCCGACGCCCTGGTCGCCGGGTTTGCGCGCCACGTGTTCGAAAAGCGCGTGCCGGACAAGCGCACCATCCTGACCTCCAACCAGTCGATCTATATCGACTATTCCAAGGTCGCCGTGGTGCGGCGGGAGTTCTAGAGCGCCCGGGCCGCGCCCTGCGCCGCGGCTCTTCGCACCTGCAAGAAAATATTCAAACCGGCGTGATTTGACGGCTAGCCCGGCGCCGCCCCTTGGGTTAGAAGCCTTGCGGGGACGAACGGGCAAGCAGGGGGATCACATGGCATTGATGCAGGCGGCGCTCGCCCTGTGCGCGGACGTCAGGCGCACGCCGCACCGGCGCGCCACCCCGGCGCCCCGCCCGTCCCGCCAAGCCGATCCGTCCAGCGCCTAGGACGGCAAGTCGATACTGCTGTTTCGATGTGGGATCGAAAGCTAATTAGTTCCTCGGCACGCTTAGCCAATCGTCAAGGCAACCGCCCGTCGCGAAAACATTGATGTTCTTCGCGATATAATTGGACGCCTCAAATAAATTGAAAATTCTTGAGGATGCAAACTTATCGATAGATTCCTTAAACAATTTATGGTTCTTATTCAGCTCTACGGCGCATGAAACCAGAGCGTCGATCCCGCTTGCTTTGTAGCCAATCTCAATTTTCTCAACCGCACCATCTTCAGCAGGATTATTGCTAACGAATATCGCTGGTCGACCGGACGCGATGGAAAATGTTATTGAAGAAGATGATTTATCCGTGACCGTGAACAACGCTCGTCTTTGATGGGCTATCCCGGTCGCGCTTTGATCTAAAATAAAGCGCGGTAGAGGTTCGCATTCGCTTGCGATCTTTCTGATTAAATCCTCAGAATCAGTGGGGTAAGGACGAAATACTATGTTGCGGTCCCCAAGCGCATCGTGCAGACTTTTTATGATGCTACTTCCAAATCTTGAGACGCCAGACGCCGCATTATCAGAATTCGTGGGGCAATAAATTACGCTATCAAGGTTTGCCGCGCCACCTAGTGCTTCTCTTAGGTATTCCAACTTAGGATAACCGCCGGGAACGACAGTAAATTCCTGCAGCACGCCGCCCTGGGCAAGGTGCTGTTTATAAAGATCGGCGCTCCAATCCTTCTTTTTTTGTTTCACTGGAATAAATAAGTAATCGAATTTGGAAATCTCAGGGTGCATGCGCAACCAGTTGTGGTAGCTCGTCTGCAACAAGTTGCGGTCAGGAAGAGAATGTACAATCGCAACTGATTTTGCATTCTTCGGAATCGCAGATGCCGCCTTTTCCGAAGAAATGAAAACGTCCACGCCCGACAAATTTTTCACATCGCTTTCATTTGCAGGCTTGATATTCAAATCGGAAAGCCTGCCGACTTCTTCGGCAGTGGGCGCAATGCTTCCGGAATGGTAAAGTGTCACGTCATGACCAAGAAGTGCAACCTCCTTCAGGACGGGAAGGTATGTTGCAAATCGCGGCTTGCTATTTGCATATAATGCGACTCGAGCCATTCATTTAAGCCTTTTTAACTGCGTGTATGCGTATAACTACTGGATTGTCATCTTTATATTTGGCTAGGTTGTCGGCCTCAATGACTTCAAGGATGGTATAGCCAATAAGTTCAAGCCGAATTACGAGCTCTTCTTTTATGATAAATCTCCTGTAATGGCCGTGTATGCGTTCGGTTGGGCTAATGACTTCACCCAACCGAGACATGGGATCCTTAATCGACCGGCATTCGATAAATAGATGTGTTCCGACCGTTGAGATGGATTTGACAGTTTGCAAAAGAGCAAGTTCTTCCTCAAGCGGCATCGCGTGAATGACAAAACGTGAATAGATCACGTCAATCTTGGTAGGGAGCTGGTCCTTGACCGAGTCTATCATTCCGTGAATGAAGGTGGCTTTGCTTGGGGCCTTCTTGCATTCTTCGACCGCGGCTGATGACCTATCGATTCCGATAACATCATGGCCGTTGCGGTCAAAATATAGAGCGTCCCTGCCATTGCCGCACCCGATATCAACAATAGTGGCTGGGCTACCGTCAAAATTTTGATCAATGATTGATTTTGTGTAAACTGCAAATGAGGACGGTTCTTGGGGTGCGATATTTTGTTTGTAGTAAGAGCCCCAGTGATCATTCCGGCCAAAATCTGCGGAGCTAGCAGCGATGGAGAGGAATTCAGAAATAATCTTGCTAGCGGTATGTTCGGGCCCTGTCGAACCGTAATTATCGATTACGATGACCCCCTCACCGGTAGGGTTATCATACAGCTTAGCCATGTCATCAAATTTCTTGTATATATTCTTCGTATCGAGATCGCGGCGGAGTAGTTCATCTTTCGGGACATTAAGATAAAATTGGACTGAGTTCGGTACATTATCCTGTAGCCATGAGCGCGCCTCGTTGTAAAGAGCTACAGCACAAATCACGACGACGGCACCTTGAGATGCAAGATGACTACATAGACGGAAATAGACGCGAGCGAGTTCAATCCGTTCGTCTCTTTCGTATCCCCACTTGTTGCCTAAAATGGACCGAAGCTCATCGCCATCCAAAAATATGACATGGTGGCCATCTTGTTCCAAGCGCGCCTTTACGAGCCGACCCACGGTGGTTTTTCCGGATGCAGAATACCCACTGATCCAAATTACTGCGCCCTTATTGGTCCCTTGCGGATGCAACGAGTCTTCCATGCTAATCCCCCATTGGCGGTTTGAAGCGTCCCGGGTTTTCGGGAGGCTCCTATTTGTGAGAAGGAGCCACAATGAG
>JBHYFR010000011.1:0-25416 GCA_051859425.1 Oceanicaulis sp.
GCCTGGCGCTGGCCGAAACCGATCTGCCCGACGGCGCGGCGGGCATGCCCGCCGGCATCGTGCCGCGCCAGCCGATACAGGAATTTCGCCGCCAGCTCGAAGATCTCGACGGCGACGTCCATGTCTCGGTGTCCGACGGCAAGATCCGCTTCCAGCTGGGGGCTGCGGTGCTGACCTCCAAACTCATTGACGGGTCCTTCCCCGATTACGAGCGGGTCATTCCGCGCGGCAATGAAAAGATATTGCGCGTGGACCGCGCGCCGTTCGCGCAAGCTGTCGACCGGGTGGCCACCATCAGCCAGGAAAAGTCCCGCTCGGTGAAGCTGACCCTGTCGGACGGCCAGCTGGTCCTGACGGTCAACAATCCCGAAAGCGGCGCGGCCAGCGAGGAATTGTCGGCCGATTACAGCGCCGAGGCGATCTCCATCGGCTTCAATGCGCGCTATCTGCTGGACGTGGCCGGCCAGATCGAGGGCGATGAAGCCGTGTTCGAGTTTGCTGATTCCGGCTCGCCCACGCGGGTGACCGATTCCGGTGATCCCGACGCCGAATATGTGCTGATGCCGCTGCGGGTGTGATCGGCGCGCCCGGCCCCCATCCCGCAGCCGGAAGCCCGGCGGTCACCCGGCTTAAACTCACCGGATTCCGCAATTACGCCGCGCTGGACCTGACGCTGGACGGGCGTCCGGTAGCGCTGTTCGGTCCCAATGGCGCGGGCAAGACCAATCTGGTCGAGGCGGTGAGCTTTCTCGGCCCCGGGCGCGGCGTGCGCGCCGCCGGGGCTGACGCGGTGCGCATGAAGACCCCGGACGGCCCCACGGCCATCTGGGCGGTCTATGCCGAGGCCATGACCCGGGACGGCGCGGTGAGTCTGGCCACCGGTTCCGACCCGGCCGAACCGGCCCGCAGGCGCACGAGGCTGGATGGCGCGGCGGCGACCCAGGGCGAGCTGGCGCGCCTGTTTCCCATGGTCTGGCTGACCCCGCGCGAGGACCGGCTATGGGCCGGGCCCCGGGCCGACCGTCTGAGATTTCTGGACCGTCTGGTTCTGGCCGGCGCGCCCGATCACGCCGCAGCCGCCACGGCCTATGACAAGGCCCAGCGCGAGCGCCAGCGTCTGCTGGACCGCCTGGAGCAGGGCGGGCGCGTGGACCCGGCCTGGCTGGACGCGCTGGAAGCGGAGATGGCCCAGCACGGCGTGGCGCTGGCCGCAGCGCGCCTTGACGCGCTGGCCCGTCTTCAGGCCGAGATCGATGCGCGCCCCGACAACGCCTTTCCCAAGGCCGATCTGGCGCTGGACGGCGTGGTGGAGGCGCGCCTGGCTGAGGGCATGAAGGCGGGCGACGCTGAAGACTGGTTCTCCGGCGTCCTGAAATCTGGCCGCCGGCGCGACGGCGCGGCGGGCCGGGCGCTGACCGGGCCCCACCGCACCGAGCTGGCGGCGCGCCACCGGGGCAAGGATCAGCCGGCGGCCGATTGCTCCACGGGCGAGCAGAAGGCGCTGGTGCTGGGGCTGGCGCTGGCCCAGGCCGGTGCGGTGCGCCGCAGCCAGGGCGCGGCGCCGGTGCTGATTTTTGATGAAGCGTGCGCCCATCTCGACGCGGCCCGGCGCGAGGGTCTGGCCGAGGCTATCCTGGCGCTGGAGGCGCAGGCCTGGCTGACCGGGGTGGAGGCGTCGCTGTTCGCAGCGTTCGGGACCGGCGCCCAGCATTACCGCATAGAAGCGGGGACTGCGCGGGAGGCCTAGCTGGCGGCGCGGGTCTCGGCTCTGGAGGACATCACCAGCCGGGCGCAGTTGGTCAGCAGCACGTCCTTGCTGATCGGCTTGGCGACATAGCCATCCATGCCCATGGCGCGGTAGCGCGCCTCATCGCCCTGCATGGCGTCTGCAGTGAGCGCGATCACCGGCGCGTCTCCGCCGGGCAGGCGGCGCAGCCGGTTCAGGGTCTCTTCCCCGCCCATCACCGGCATGTGCGCGTCAAGCAGCACCAGATCAAACCGCCCGGCCGCGAACAGGTCGAGCGCAGCGGCGCCACTTTCCGCTTCGGTCACCACAGCGCCAGTGGTTTCCAGGAAGGACCGGGCGACCAGGCGGTTGATGGCGTTGTCATCGACCAGAAGCACCGAGGCGCCGTAGAGGGCGGCGTGGTTGGTTGGTGGGATATCGACCTCAAGAGCGCCGGAATCGGGAGCGGCCAGGAAAGACAATACGAAGCGCGATCCGGCCCCGGGGGTGCTGTCCACCGTCACATCCCCGCCCATGCGCCGGGCCAATTCTCTTGCGATAACAAGCCCCAGGCCGGCGCCGCCATGTCGGCGGGCGGAGGAGCCGTCGGCCTGGCTGAAACGCTGGAACAGGCGGGCCTGGACTTCATCAGATATGCCCGGGCCGGTATCCGTCACAGCCACCTCTATCCGCCAGCCGTCAGCCTCCGCCGGCAGGGCGCGCGCGGCCACGTGGACCGATCCGGCGCCGGTGAATTTCACAGCGTTGGCGATCAGATTGGACAGGCATTGACGCACCCGCACCGGATCCAGGCGCACGCTGGCGGGCAGTGTCTCCAGATCACATTCCAGGCTCAGCCCCTTGGCCGACGCGCTGGCGCGGAACAGATCGCAGGTGGCGCTGACCAGCGCGCCCGGATCGACGGGTTCGGGGGTGATGTCCACGCGCCCGGCCTCGATCTTGGACAGGTCCAGCACGTCATTGAGCACGCCCAGCAATTGCTGGCCGGATTCGATAATCGTGCCGACCTTCTCCTGATCGGAGTATCTCAGATGCGGCCCGGCCAGCGCCTGGGCCATGCCCAGCACGCCGTTGAGCGGCGTGCGCAGCTCGTGGCTCATATTGGCCAGGAAGGCGGATTTGGCGGCGCTGGCGCTGCGTGCTTCCTTGAGCGCCGCCTTGAGATCGCGGGCCAGGGTTTCGGCGTCATCAGCCAGTTCCGCCACGGCGAGATATTGCGCCACGGATGCGGCCAGCGAGACTTCCTCGGGTGTCCAGGCCCGCGTCTCGCCCACATGTTCGCAGCACAGGACGCCCCGGACCCCGCGCCCGGTGCGCACCGGCGCGTCCAGCATGGCGCGCACGCCCAGCGGCGCCAGATAGTTTTCACCAAACGCCGCCGTCACAGGATCGGACCAGGCGTCCTCCACACACACGGTGCGGCCGGTCATGATCGCATCAAAATAGGCCGGGTTGAGATCGCGCTCTATGCGCTTGCCCGGTGCGCCCGCGCCCCAGGCGGAATCGAAAATATGCAGGCAGGTCAGGCCCTGGCCGTCCTCATCCAGGCGCCACACGCTGACACGGCGGGTATTGAGCAGACGGCTGAGCCGTTCGGTGGCCTCGGCCATCAGGCGCTCGGCGGACCAGCGCTCGATCATGTGGGCCCGGCCCAGAGCCTCAAGCCCGGCATTGAACTGGCGCGACCGCTCCAGGGCGTTTTGCAGCCCGATTTCAGCCTGGCGGCGGGCGGCGACTTCCTTGTCCAGCCGGCCCACAAGCGGGATCCAGCGCAGGAAGCCGACAATGAGAAACAGGCAGCTGATCGTATAGCCGATATAGGCGGCGGTTTCGGTCTGCTGGATGCTGAGGCCCAGGGCCTGGCGCGCCGGACCGGCGAAATGCTCGCTGGCGTCAATGAAGGCTGAAAGCGCAACGCCGACCTGGCCGATGGCGATCAGGCGCGGACCGATATGCAGGCGCGTCATCTTGCGCGTCGCGCCCCAGAACACGCCGACCATGATGATGGCCACCACCATGATTGTGAAATCGCCGATCATGGTCATGCCTGCACTCCTCCACCTGCGCCATTGTGCACCCCTACCGGTAAAGGCGGCGTTGACGCGGGCTCAGTCCGCCGCGTCCTCAATGGCGTGCATGTCGTCATCGGACAGGCCGAAATGGTGGCCGATCTCGTGCACCAGCACGTGGGCGATCAGCTCGCGCAGGGTGACGTCGCCGCGCTCGCACCATTCCAGCAGAATGGGCAGGCGGTAGAGGAAGACATGGTCCGGCCCGCCCATGGGGTCGGCGATGGACTTATGCGTCAGATCCACGCCGTGATAGAGGCCGGTGAGCTCGTAAGGGCTCTCCATGCCGAAATGGCGCAGCGTGTCTTCGTCAGCAAAATCAACAACCTGGATCACCATATTGGCGCACATGGCCCGGAAGCCCTCGGGCAGGCCGGCAAAGGCGTCCTCGGCGATCGCCAGGAAATCCCCGCCCGAGGGCGCGCAGGCCGGGGCGAAGCGGGCGGCGGAACCGGACAGGCCGGGCATGGCGGCGGGCGGGGCGTCATCTGTGTGTGTCATGGCACGCAGGTAGGCGCGCGGCGGGCCGGTGTCGAGGTGGTTTTTTTGACTTGCGCTGCGAATGAAAGGTGAACATGATGCCCCCATGGCTCTGACCGAGACCCCTGACAGCGCCCACAACAGCGCCCCCGACAGCGCAGAAGCGCGCGCCCGTAACGCCTTGGCGCGGGCCGATAATCCGGCGATTGACGATGCCCGCGCCCTGGCCCGTGGGGCCGCGCGCCTGCTGGCCGATCTGGGGGTGGCGGCGATCCCTGAATTCACCCTGCCCTGCGGGCGCCGGGCCGATCTGGCCGGGCTCGGCCGCAAGGGCGAGATCGTGATCGTGGAGATCAAATCAGGGCCGGCGGATTTTCGCGCCGACGCCAAATATCCCGATTATTTCGCCTGGTGCGACCGGTTCTACTTCGCTGTTTCGCAACGCTTTCCCGCTTCGATCCTGCCCCAGGCGTGCGGACTTGTCATCGCCGACCCCTTCGGCGGAGCGGTGGTGCGCGACAGCCCCGTCCACCCCCTGGCCCCGGCCCGGCGCAAGGCCCTGACCCTGCGCTTCGCCCGTTGCGCCGCCGAACGCGCGCTACGGGCGCTTTAGGCGAGCGGGGATAGGGGCGGGGATAGCGCGCTCTTTTCGGGGGTCAAACGCCCCGCTTTCGGGGTCATCATTCACGCGCACGGAGTCATGCCGGCCCCGCCAGGGGTCATGAGCGCGCCATTTATGTCCGGCCCCGCCGCCCGAACGCGTCCGGGACCCGTCAGTCGGCCCCCGGCAGCGGCAGTTCAATGTCGCTCATGATGCGGTGGGTCTCGGTCAGCACCTTGATGATGCGCTGGTAGTGCTGGATGTCGGCGAAGCTCAAGGTGCGGCCCTTGCGGTCTTTCAGCCATTTCTGCGCGGGCTGGTAGCCGCCAATGTAAAAATCCCAGGCGATCTGCGGCACGCCCTCGAAGCGCTGGCCGGTATTGATCCAGACCGCGCCGGTTCCGCCGGCGGCTTGCGTGAACTCCGGCTTGACCACCACGCCGTCGCCGTCGCCGGTGAAGGGAAAAGGCGCTTCGCCCACCGCGTCCGGCTCCATCAGGTGCAGGCGGCGAAGCGCACCGCCCTTTTCGCTGACCTGCCAGAACACGTCCGGCGAGGCGGGCCAGGGGATGCGCGGAAAATCGGTTTTCAGGAACTCGGCGAACGTCTCGCGATAATCCGGGCTGTGCAGCACGCCATAGATATAATCGAAAATGGCGATCTCGTCCGGCTCGCCATGGGCCTCGTCCTTGGCCAGTTCGCGCAGCTTACGCCAGATTTTCGGATCGAAATTCACCCGGCGGGTCTGGTCGAGGGAATCGTCGTCCGGGTAGAGGTAGAGGGGGAAGAGGCTGTTGATGTCATAAGCGCCGAATGCCTTATGGCCCGCCACGGATTTTACAGCGACCCCGCCAATGCCATCCTTGGTTTGACCTGGAATGCAGACGGCCAGGTTCTCTTTGCCTGCCATATTCCGCATCACCTCATCGCGCGGGTAGCAGATGAAGCCGCGTGAATTACCGGTGTAATGGGTCCAGCGCGTATCGAAGGGGCGGTAGGCAATAGGCACGACACGATCTTCAGAAAAATTTGTCTTCACATCAGCCTGCGCCCACGCCACCTGCCAGTCGCGTACGTCCTTGCCGAGCTGGTATTTTTCCCGCGCCTCTTCCACCGGCAGGGCGGCGAAATCCTGCACCCGCCGCCAGAGTTCTTGCCTGTCCATATCGATGGTCAGCGCATCGCGCGCCGTGACGATGCCGACCGAATTGACCGGCATCAGCTCCTGAACGCCGAAGCCTGTCAGATAGGCTTCCTCCAGCGCGTAATCGCGCCGGGTCATCACATATTGCGGCGCCTGAAGGCTCAGCGGCTCGAAATGCTTTGCTTTCAGACCGGCCTTCTCAAGCGCGTCATACTTCCCGGCGCGCGTGCCCCACAGATCACCGTGAAAGACTTTGGCGAGCGCCTTGTCCTTGCCCGCCCCGGCCTTTTTCTTCACCGCAATGATGATCGCCACGCCCTGCTGGATGTCGAACACATTCTTGTCGGCCGAGCCGTCGGGCGAGACTTCCTTCTTCTTGGCGTTGCCGTGCAGGTCCAGCACATAGATGGCGTCAAACGTGTTCAGGAGATGCCAGCGCATGCCCCGGAAGGTGGGGTTGTCGAGATAGCCGTGATTGGTGATGAAGCCGAGAATGCCCTCCCCATTCTTGTCGATCATGTGCTCGCCGAAACGGATGAATTTGACATAGTCATCATTGATCCATTTCGGATTGCGTTCTTTGAGCTTCTCCTTGCCGCCCGGCTCCTTCTTGTAGGCCTCCATCAGGCCCATGATCCAATGGCCCTTGTTCGCGCTCTCGCCCGAATACGGCGGGTTCCCGATCACGCACATGATGGGCATGTCGCGCTTGATCTTGCTGGCCTCGCGCGCCTCTTCGGCCAGCCAGCGGGCGAACAGGACCTGTTCCACCCGCTCGCCCTCTTCCAGCGAATTGGTGAGATAGACAGACAGGCGCGGCGGCTCGCCGGAGGGCGTGTAGCCCATCTCGGTCAGGATCATGTCCAGCTTCATGTGGCACATGGCGTAGCTGGCCATCAGAAGCTCGAACCCGTGAATGCGCGGGATCAGCTCTTGCTCCACATAGGATGACCAGTGGCCGGGGGCGGACGCCTTCACCCGTGCGCCGATCTGCTTGATCACCTCGGCCAGAAACGTGCCCGTGCCGGTGGCGGGATCGAGAATCTGGACGCGGTGCACCTCGCGCTTCTCGGTGATCGCCTTGCCTTTCTTGTCGGTCTGGCCGGTATCGAAATCGATGCGGATCTTCGAGGTGTCAGCCAGGCCATCGGCCAGGCCGAACTCGGTTTTCAAGACCTCATCCACCGCGCGCACGATGAAATTGACCACCGGTTCGGGCGTGTACCAGACGCCTCTGGCTTTCCTCTTGGCCGGGTTATAGGCGGCCAGGAAGGTTTCGTAGAAATGCAGGAAGGGATCGTTCTGGCCGGTGAGCTGGCCGAAATCGGCCATGATGCGCTTGAGATCGCAGGCCAGGAAAATCTTGGTCAGATCATCGATGATCCACGCCATGCGCGCATCCAGATCAGGCCCGGCGATATAGCCGAACAGGCGGCGCAGGAAGGGATTGGATTTGGGCAGAAGCTCCAGCGCTTCCTGACGCGAGAAGCTTGCGGGCGTGTCGTCATGCAGGCGCGCGGCGAACAGGCCGTAGGCGATGGTTTCGGCATAGATGTCGGCGAAATCGGCCGCTGTGATGTCGTGAATCAGGTGTTCGCGGAAGGCATGATATTGCGCGGCCAGGTCGGTGTCGTCATTAGCCTTCAAATCATCGACTAGCGCCTCGCCCATTACATTCTTGATCAGCACGGCTTTCGCCGCCATCAACTCGGCAAGGCGCCTGGATGAATTGATGGTGCGCGGGGTCTGGGCGACGAAGTCTTTGAGCTGGGCTTCCAGCTCGGCGAAGGCTTCGGGTCTGGGCTGCAGCCCCGTCCCCACCTCGCCGATGGAGACGGTGCGGATGCGCTCGCCCTCGCGCCAGAACTCGAAATCCAGCCCGTTGGTATAGAGCAGATTGGGGAAGCCCTTGAGATAGCGCTGTTTCTGCTCGACGCTATAGCCTTTGAGGGCTTTGAGATCGGCGCCCACATCCTTGGCCTCGCAATGGCCCACCGGCACATCGCCGCGCATGAAGATGAAGTCCGGCGCCCCCACCGAGACGCGGCGCGGCTCATTGGTCACGCTGACCTGATCATTCAGGCTGCTGAACAGCTCATAAAGCGCCGGGCGGTAGCTGTGCTCGGTGGCCTGCCCGCCTTTGTATGTGGCGGCGATGGCGTCGAAATAGGCGGCGATATCGGTCATGCAGCGGCCCCCGGGCAAACACGCCCTGAGGCTAGCCGCAGTCGCGAGTTTGCGCCAACCGGGCCGCGCATCATGGCCGGGGGGGGTTATTGCGCAGCCGGGCAATGGCCCAGACGCACCGGGCCCATCCGTCCGCCGGCATAGACATGGCCCGGGACACGGGCGCGCGGACGCACGATGTCTTCGGCGCGAGAGCGCCATTGCCAGTGGAAATCCAGCACGGTCACATCGCCGTCCGGCTCCAGGCGCAGGGCGATCACGCCCTCGCCGGGGTGCAGCGCGGCGGCGG
The DNA here is from genome assembly GCA_051859425.1 of Oceanicaulis sp. Taxonomy (GTDB): domain Bacteria; phylum Pseudomonadota; class Alphaproteobacteria; order Caulobacterales; family Maricaulaceae; genus Oceanicaulis. Next base: position 8,518 of record JBHYFR010000011.1, read on the forward strand.
TCTGCGTCCAGACCCGGGTCAGGCGCGCCGAGAGGCCGGGCCGCTCATCGCCCTCGCCCGCAACCTGCACCCACCCGCCAGGCGCGTCATAGACATGGGACGGCCCCGGAACCCCCCGGCCCGTGACCGCGATCCCGGTGCGCAGCCCGTTGGGCCAGTGCAAATCGGGTTCACCGCTGATCGCCACCCGCAGGCTCTGATCCGACGCCGAACAATCCAGCGATCCATCCGCAGCGCGCGCGGCGTACACGCCGTCCAGGGCCAGGCCGAACAGGTCTGCGCGGTGTGAGGCGGCGTCAGCATGAGGCCGCGCCAGCGCCCCCGCGCCGCCCGCCATCAAGGCAAGCGCCACAACAAGGCATGCGGCTGTCAGACCGGATCGCGCCATGGCCATCACCTGGCGGTTTGTCTTGCGGACAGCAGGCTGCGCCCCCCTGCGCCGATACGACAGCCATTGTGCGGAGGCATTGCGCGGCCGGGCAAGCCGCAAGCGGGTGCGCCCATACGCGCCGCCTTACTGTGTCTGCTCAAGCGCGGAAATCTCTGACGACATCCACTGGAAGAAACCGCCACCGTCGCGAAACACGGATGCGATATTGGTATCGCCCGGCTCGAAATGGAAGACATCGCGCAGGGCGCGCGAGAAGGCCAGCGGCGGCGCGATCCGGATGAAGCGGCCGCGGAAGATGTCGTTCATCCGCTTGGCGTCGTCCTGGCTGAACACCTGGTTGGGTACGATGACGATCCGGGGCCGGACGCCGGTGAGCTCGGCAAGGCGGGCCACCGCGCCTTCCAGCTCCGGCAGATAGGCCTTTGTCGCCATGATGTCGGCGTCCGACACCGATACCGGTACGAAGATCACGTCAGGCGCGATGGCCGGGACCATCGTGCCGGCGGGAAATCCGGCCGGGGTGTCGACAAACAGCGTATCGCTGGCGGCGCGGCACGCGTCCAGCGCGGAACGCACGGCGTCAGGCGAGACCTTGTGACCTTCACTATACTCGTCTGCAAGATAATAGGACTGCACGCCCGAACCGGCAAAGCGGCGCACGGCGTTATACGTCGTGCGCAGACGGTCAAAATCGACGACACACACCCGCGCACTGCGTGTGGCGGCGTAGTGAAGGGCGCTGAGAAACGCAATCGTACTTTTCCCCGCGCCACCTTTTGCGTTCGCAAACATTACGGTGGTGCAGGTCACGACGGGTCCCCAAGCTGCCCTGATGTCAACAGATCACCGATGCAGCCCGGATTAGCTGTTGGGACCGTCGCTCTTGTCATTCTTGGTGTCCGCGTTGTCAGAGCCCGCGTCGGAGTCGGGCGTCGCCGCCTGGGCGATGGCGACCTGCAGATTGCTCAGCGAGGAAACGCCTTCAGAGCGCTTGGACCGGCCCTGTGTGTTGATCTGGCCAATGAGCTGGGCGCCTTCATGGGCCTCCAGCGATCCATAGGTGATCGTACCTTCAATACGGCCCGCCTCACGGATGACCAGCTTGCCCGACAGGATCAACGTATCTTCCACGCTGCCCATGATGTCGGCGGTCTCGCTGGAAATGTCGCCGGCGACACGCCCCTGCTCACCGACGATCAGGTGAACGGCGCGCAGCTTGCCGCTGAACTGACCATCGATCCGGGCGGCGCCGTCCACTTCAAGCGTCGCGCCCTCGATCGAGCATTTCTCGCCCATAAAGAACGACAGGTCCTCGCCGCCCTCGGGAATACCCGCCTTGGCAGGCTTGGAGGAAGAAGCATTGCTCATAAACGACTCCGCATTCTAATGACTTGACTGTTCACCCTACTCGTGTCCGGGCGATTACATCAAGCCGGAATGGAAGGCAAAAGGACTTTACCGCTTGGCGCCTGGTCACACGGCGCGCGCCCGTCGCAGAAAGGCGGGCGGCGGCGGCTCAGGCGGATGTGCCCGGCGCGTCCTTGGGGTTGGCGTTCATTCCCAGCAGGACAGGGCGAAGCGGCGGAATTTCCGGCTCAGTCCTGGCGGTCCCGGCCGGTCCGCCAGTCCTGTGAACAGGCTTGTTGTGAGAGCCGGCCTCGAAAGCGCGCCTGCAGGCGCCGTCCAGGACAGACCCGCTCTGGATCGCCAGCGTATCGTACACGATCTCGCCCTTCACCAGAGCAGGCGGGGCCAGTACAACACTGCGCGCCATCACCAGCCCGTCGATGTTGCCATGCACCACCACGCTGTCGGCGACAACATCACCTTTTACAGACGCGCTCTGTCCAACCATCACGCTCGCAGCCCTGACATCGCCTTCTAACCGGCCGTCGATATGCACCTCGCCTTTGCACGTGATGGAACCCACAACCACAATATCGTTGGCGAGAATGGTGGGCGCCTTGTTCGATTTCATCCGCGATCCAATCCGTTGTGTGCCCGCCATCCGACCGGGCGGCCCGCTCCAAAGGCTGGCATGGCTGTCTTCTCGTACCTGATCGGACCGTGATAGCCCAGCGTCAAGTGCCAGCCGCCCAGGTGGGCCGCGCCGAGATCCTCAGGCGCATCGCCGCCGCGCCTTCCACCGGCTGACGCGCCCGGCGGCGGGCCTATCGCGGCGCCCGTTTCGCCAATATCCGCTGCAGGGTCCGCCGGTGCATGTTCAGGCGGCGGGCGGTTTCGGAGACATTGTGGTCGCACAGCTCGAACACGCGCTGGATATGCTCCCAGCGCACGCGGTCGGCGCTCATCGGGTTTTCCGGCGGTTCGGGCTTGGCGTCGGGCAGGGCGAGCAGGGCCTTGACCACGTCATCGGCGTCGGCGGGCTTGGACAGATAGTCGATGGCGCCCGACTTCACCGCCGCCACGGCGGTGGCGATATTGCCGTAGCCGGTGAGCATCACCACGCGGCAATCGGGGCGCTCGGCATAGAGCGTGCGCACCACATCCAGCCCGTCGCCATCCTCCAGGCGCAGATCCACCACGGCGAAGGCGGGCGGGGCGCTGCGGGCGCGGGCCTTGGCCTCGGTCACGGTGCCTACGGCGGTGACGTCAAACCCGCGCGCGGTCATGGCGCGGCTGAGCCGGTTGAGGAAAGGCGCGTCGTCATCGACGAGGAGCAAGGTGGCGTCGTCCGGCAAAACCAGATCGGACATGGGCGTGGTCTCCAGCCAGAAGAAATCAGTTTGGAGACGTAGATAGACGATAGGCGCCCGAATTCGAAGGCTTTGCGGTGAAAACGCCGCATGCCGGGGGCGCGGCGGGCCTCAGTCCTCGATTTCCAGACCGCTGCGCGGCAGGGTGATTTCCACCCGCGCGCCGCCGCCGGGCGCATTGGACAGCGTCACCTTGCCCTGCACGCGCTGGGTCAGGGTCATGGCGATGAACACGCCCAGCCCCAGCCCGCCATGGCCGGGCTCGGCCGGGCGGGTGGTGACATAAGGCTCGCCCAGCTTGGCCAGAATGTCGGGCGGGAAGCCCGGCCCGTCATCCTCCACGGTGAATGTGACATGGCGCGCCGTCCACGATCCGGTGACGATCACGCGTGTCTCAGCGAAATCCACCGCGTTCTCGATGAAATTGCCCAGCGCGTAGATCAGCTCCACCCGGCGGCTCAGCACCGGGGCGCGGACCTCGTCCAGGGGGGCGGACAGGCGCACCGAGATAGGCGCGCCCACGCCCTGCAGGGGCGCGGCGGCTTCCTCCATGGCTTCGCTCAGGCCCAGCCGGTCATGCATGCGGTCGCCAGCGTCGCGCATCTGCGACAGGCGCTGGAGAATCTCGCGGCATCTTTGGGCCTGGGACACCAGCAGTTCGGCGTCCTCTTTCAGGTCCGGATCGCTGGCCGCGCGCAGCATTTCCTTGGCTGTGAGCTGGATGGTGGCCAAAGGCGTGCCCAGCTCATGAGCGGCGGCGGCGGCCAGCGCGCCCAGCGCCGACAGGCGTTGCTCGCGCGCCAGCACGCCCTGGGTGGCCGCCAGCGCCGCGCCCATGCGCCGCGCCTCGCCCGCCACACGCCAGGCGTAGATGGCGGTGAAGGCGATGGCGATCACGAGCGCCAGCCCCGTGGCGGCCAGGTAGAGCGCGGGCAGGGCGAACGCCTCGCCCGGGATCCAGGGCATGGGCAGATGCCAGGCCGCCAGGGCGCTGGTCCCGGCCAGAGCCAGCGCGCCCAGCGACAGCCACCAGCGCGGCGGCAGGGCGGCCACCGAAATGACCACCGGCCCGACGATCATCACCGCAAACGGATTGGCCAGCCCGCCGGTGAGCGCCAGCAGCGCCATCAGCTGAAGAAGATCAAAGGCCAGCTGGGCGAAGGCTTCGGCGTCGCGCGCCAGGCGCTGGGTCGAGACGAAGACGGGCAAAAGCGCGTTGAGCGCGGCGCTGACGGCGATCAGGGCGAAACACGCCGCCAGCGGCAATTCAAAGCCCAGCGCGAAATGCACGCCCAGCACCGTGGCGGTCTGGCCCGCCACCGCCAGCCAGCGCAGGAAGATCAGCGTGCGCAGGCGCACCTTGCCGAACACCGGCGCCAGATCGCCGCCATCGAGCGGATCATCGGGAGCGCCAATGGCCGCGCGGGCCGGGCCGGATGCATCAGTCATGAACGGCGCGCTCCTTCAGGGTCGGCGGGCGTGTCGGCGCCAGCAAGCGGGAGCGCACGCCACGCGTCAAGCGGACCCTTGGCCGCACCGGGCCAGGACACGCAGGGCGATCGCCATTGCACCAGGCTCGTGTGTGACAGCGCTATCCGCACTCCCTCCCCATCAAGGGGAGGGAAAAGGCGCCCGCGCCTGCAGCCCCTGCTGCAACCGGTAGCGATGAACCGGGGCGGGTCGGGTATAAAGGCCGGGCGCTGCGCGCGCTGATGCAAACTAGCGAATGAGAACGAGATGGATTTCAAGACACGCCCTGTATGGTTCATTCCGGTGGTGGCGATCTCGCTGGGCCTGCTGGCCGCGGCGGTGATGGTGGGGGCGGCGCTGCTGCGCGGCCCGGCGGCAACCGATCCGAACGCACCGCCCCGCCCCGCGCCCGTGCGCTCCAGCGGCGAAGCCCAGATCGGCGGGCCCTTCACCCTGGTCAATCACCATGGCGAGACCGTCACGCAGGCCGATTTCGCCGGCCGGCCCATGCTGATCTATTTCGGTTTCACCTATTGCCCGGATGTGTGCCCGGCCTCGCTGCAGGTGATGGGCGCGGCGCTGGACCAGCTGAGCGCGGAGGAGCGGGCCGAGTTCCAGCCCATCCTGATCAGCGTCGATCCCGAGCGCGACACGCCTGAACTTCTGGCCCAGTACGTGACCGCGCCGGCCTTCCCGGAAAACCTCACGGGCTTGACGGGGACGCTGGATCAGGTACGCAATGCTGCACGTGCTTACAGAGTCTTCTTCTCGCGGGTGGAGGATGACGGCGTGTCGTCGGACTACACGGTGGATCACAGCTCGATCATCTATCTCATGGACCGTGAAGGGCGGTTTGTAGAGATTTTCCCCCACGGCACGGCGCCGTCGGTCATCGCGGCGCGTCTGCAAGCCTTTCTTGAAACCTCTCCGGCATAATCACGACCCGATTGTCCAGGCCGCGTCACGCGGCGCTTTGGAGCCCGTTCGCGTCCATGTTCTATTCCTTCCTTGAAATGTCGCGCGCCGCCATGCTGCCCTGGCGCGCGGCGGCCAATGTCACGCGCCGCACCCTGCGCAATCCGCTCAATCCGGCTGGCGAGACGCTGGCCGGGCGCGCCATGGCGGCGTCGGCCGACCTGTTTGAGAGCCTGACGCGCCAGTACGGCAAGCCCGAATGGGCGCTGGAGACGCTGGAGATCAACGGCGAGACTGTCCCCGTCGACATCGAGACGGTGTGGAAGAAGCCGTTCTGCAATCTGATCCATTTCAAGCGCGACGCAGCCGCGCTGGCCAGGGCGCGCGGCGTCAAGCCGGGCGCCATCGATGATCCCAAAGTGCTGCTGGTGGCGCCCATGTCGGGCCATTTCGCGACCCTGCTGCGCGGCACGGTGCAGGCCTTCCTGCCCGACGCCGAGGTGTACATCACCGACTGGTCGGATGCGCGCATGGTCTCGCTCAATGAGGGCCGGTTCGATCTGGAGGACTACACCCTCTATGTGCGCGAGATGATCAGCGCCATCGGCGCGGGCGTGCATGTGGTGGCGGTGTGCCAGCCCGGCCCGCCGACCCTGGCCGCCATCGCCCTGATGGCCGAGGATGAGGATCCCCTGCGCCCGGCCTCCATGACCTTCATGGGCTCGCCCATCGATGCGCGCAAATCGCCCACCGTGCCCAACACGCTGGCCGAGGAGCGCCCGTACTCCTGGTTCCGCGACAATCTGATCCAGACCGTGCCGGTGATTTATCCCGGCGGGCTGCGCCGGGTGTATCCGGGCTTCCTGCAGCTCACCGGCTTCATCAACATGAATTACGAGCGGCACGTGGACGCCCATTACCGCTATTTCAACCAGCTGATCGATGGCGATGGCGACAGCGCCGAAAAGCACCGCGCCTTCTATGACGAATATCTCGCGGTGATGGACCTGACCGAGGAATTCTACCTGCAGACCATTCGCGACGTGTTCCAGGAACACAAGCTGGCGCGCGGCCTGCTCACCGTGCGCGGCCGCACCGTGCGCCCCGGCGCCATCACCGACATCGCCCTGATGACGGTGGAGGGCGAGAACGACGACATTTCCGGCATCGGCCAGACCCAGGCCGCCCACACGCTGTGCGCCAACATCCCCGATACGATGCGCCTGGACCATGTCCAGCCAGACGTGGGCCATTACGGCGTGTTCAACGGCCGCCGCTTCCGCGAAGAGATCGCCCCGAAGATGAAGGCCTTCATGGCGCAGCACGCGCGGGCGGGTGCGGCGAAACCGGGCACGAAGGGCAAGGCGGCTTAGGCACAAAAACGCCCGCCCGGCGCTTTGCCGGGCGGGCGCTTGTGCCGGGTCTGGCGTCAGGGCCGGCTGAGCCGCCCCGCCCCCCCTACTCCGCCGGAATATGGCGCACCGAGAGGCCGAGATCGGCGATGACGCTCATGTCCTCGGCGACGTTCATCAGCCGGTCCATGGGCACCGGGGCGGCGGGGTTGAGGGTGATTTCCACGGCGCCGCCGTCATTGATGAAGGCGCTGAGGGCCGAGCCGATCTGCAGGGCCACGCCGTCGGGCAGCATGGCGCCGCCCATGGCGATGCCCAGGCTCAGCATGGCGGCGGCCTGCATGCGCGCCTCCTGCGGGCTGACGCCCTGCATCTGGCTGGCCATGGTCACGCCGCGCTCCAACAGGCCCAGATCATCAATGCGTATGGCCATGGAATGGATTTGAAGGGTGCCATAAGCCTCCATCAGGCGCTCTTCCATCATGGCTTCGGCGCCCTCCGGATCGGCCTCGATGGCGGCGAACATCTCGGTCATGATTTCGGCGGTGGCGTCGGTATAGGCCTGCAGGCCGGTCACGTCCTGGGCCATGGCGATGCGCAGCCCGTCCTTCATTTCGAACCAGTAATCGTCCAGCGCCACTGTTGCGCGGTCAGCAACCGGGTCGTACCGGCCGCGGCTGTACAGGGAAAACTCCAGCGTCTCATAGCCAATGGCCGCGAGCATCTGGGCGGCCTCAGCGGTTTCGGGCGCGTCGGGCGACAGGGCGATGGTGAGGCGCGGCATGGACGCCGTGATGTCCAGGGTCTGGTCGCGCAGGGTCTCATAGCGCGCCTCCATGGACGGCATGTCGACGCTGAGCCCGGCGGCGCGGATTTCCATTCCGCGCATGGCGAGCGAATCGAACGCGCCCGTGGGCCGCATCAGATTGGCCATCGCCTCACCGAAGCGGTCGCCCATGGCCATGAACGCCTCTTCGTCGTCCGCATTGAGCAGAAAATCCACCATCAGGGCGTCCAGCCCGGTGAGGCTGAATTCATCCAGCCGCACCAGGAAATCGGCGCCATCGGGGCTGCGGCCGGTCATGGACAGACCCTCGATCACCGCGCGGCCCAGCCGCTCGCCGTCGAAATCCTCCAGCGCCATGCGCGCCAGCTCTCCGCCCCCCGTCTCGTCACCGGCGGCGGCGTAGCTCATCCCCGACAGGGACAGCTCGGCGAAGGTGTAATCCGCCGATGAGCGCGAGGGCGGGGTGTAATCGTCGTCATCCGTGCGGCCATTGATCAGGTCGGCGATCAGTTGCGACAGGGCCGGGCCAGGCCGGTCGGCGCGGATCCGGGCGATCCGGGCCACGCCCTCGTCCTCGGCGCCGGCCAGCAGGTCTTCGGCTTCCAGCCAGTCAAAGCGCGTGAGGCCGTCCTCCACCCGCGGCGCGCCGATGGAGACGCGGCCCACACGGCCGGGCATGTCCTCATCGGCGCTGGCCAGGCCGGAATAGACCGCCACGCCATTATCGATGTCCAGATCGGCGGCGGCGAAGATGTCCGAGCGCGCAAAGCCCAGCGCGTCCAGACCTTCCTCGATCTGGTCTTCGGTGACCGCCGTGCGCGGCCCCTCGCCCGGTCCGTTCCCGCCACAGGCGGCGAGCGCCAGGGCCAGAGCGGCGGCCGAAGCGGTGGCGGTGATGCGGGCATAGGTATTGAGATATCTGGTCAAGGCGGCGTCCCCTGTGCTGGCGTGTGTGGCGCAAGTCTAACGGGCGGGGCGGGCGCGCGCACCCCCCAATTCGCCGCCTGACAGCTTTGCAGGATCAGTCCCCGCCCATGCCCGCCAGCAGCGCTGCGATGGGATCGGCGGCGGATTCATCCTCGCGCACGGGCGCCGGGGCCGGCGCTGGATCAGCCGGCGCCAGCAGCGCCGCGATGGGATCATCGGGCCGGGCGGGCTGGACCAGCAGGGCGTCCAGCGGGGCGGGCCAGTGCGGGGCTGCGTTGATGAAGCGGGCGAACACGCGCGCCGGTCCGGCGCCGCCCAGGGCGTCGTCGGTGGGGGTGAAATCGTCATTGCCCATCCACACCACGGCGGCCAGGCCTTCCGACCAGCCGGCGAACCAGGCGTCGCGATGACCGTTGGTGGTGCCGGTCTTGCCGCGCACCGCCCGGCCCGGAACCCGCGCGCCGCGCCCGGTGCCGGTTTCCACCGCCGCTTCAAACACCCGGTCCATGTCCATGACCACGCGCCCGGCCAGCACCAGCTCGCCCGGCCGCTCATCGCGCGTCCACAACACCGTCCCGTCCGGCGCGGTGATCAAGGTGATGGCGTAGGGCGACGCGGCGCGCCCGCCATTCATGAAGGGCAGATAGGCGCCGATCAGCTCCAGCGGCGTGACTTCATAGGCGCCCAGCGCCGCCGACGGCGTGTTGGCGATGGGGCTGGTCAGCCCCATGCGCGCCGCCGTGCGCAGCACCCAGCCGCGCCCGGTGGATTCGGACACCTGCACCGCCACCGAGTTGGACGAGCGGGCGAAGGCGGTCTCCAGCGTGAGGGCGCCCTCATAGCGGTTGTTGAAATTGTCCGGCGACCAGTTGGCGTACCGCACCGGGCGGTCTTCAAACACGTCATCGGGGGTCAGCCCGCCTTCAAACGCGGCGGCGTAGACGAAGGGCTTGAAGGCCGAACCGGGCTGGCGCCGGGCGCTGACCGCCCGGTTGAACGGCGAGCGGGCATAGTCCGCCCCGCCGGCCATGGCCGCCACGCCGCCCGTATGATCAAGCGCCACCAGCGCGCCCGCGCCCGCGCCGCGCGCCAGTTCGGGATCGGCCAGCCCCTCGCTCAGGGCCGTTTCAGCGGCGCGCTGGGCGGCGATGTCCAGCGTGGTGTGAACGATCAGGTCTCCGGCATGGCCCGGCAGGCGCTCGCGCACCTGGGGCAGGACCCAGTCGGCGAACCAGCCCGCGCCGGGGCTGGCATTGCCGCGCGACACCCGGATCGGCGCCTGGGCCGCCGCGATGCGCTCGTCTTCGGTGATCCGTCCCGTGGCCAGCATCAGGTCCAGCACCACGGTAGCGCGCACCGAGGCGCGCACGGCGTCCGATGTGGGCGCATAGCGCGACGGCGCTTTGAGGAGCCCGGCCAGCAGCGCCGCCTCGCCCAGGGTCAACTCGTCGGCGGTTTTGGAGAAATAGCGCCGGGCGGCGGCCTCGGCGCCCCAGGCGCCGGCGCCGAAATAGACCCGGTTGAGATAGAGGGCGAGAATTTCATCCTTGGTGAAGCGCTGCTCCAGCCAAAGGGCCAGCATCACCTCCTGCGCCTTGCGGCGCAGGGTGCGGTCGGGGGTGAGGAACAGGTTCTTGGCCAGCTGCTGGGTGATGGTGGAGCCGCCCTGCACCACCCGTCCGGCGCGCATATTGGCCAGAGCGGCGCGCGCCGTGCCGATGACATCCACCCCGAAATGGCCATAGAAGCGCCGGTCCTCCACCGCCAGCACGGCGTCGACCAGGGTTTCGGGCAGCGCCTCGGCGCGGATGGCGCCATGGCTGACCTCGCCGCGCCGCACGATCGTGCGCCCGCTGCGGTCCAGCAAGACAATCTCGCCGGTGCGCGGCGCCGGCTCCAGCGCAGACAGATCAGGCAAAGTGCGCGCCAGCCCGGTCAGCCACGCCCCGCCCGCCAGCACAGCCAGCACCATCGCAGCGGCGAACAGGCGCACGAAACCGCCGCCCCACACGCCCCCCTCACGCCCGCGCTTCGGGCGCGCGCGCGAGTACGGGCGCGGGCTCTGGTGCTGAGGCATGGATGGTCGCTCGCCCTGTGGCCATTTTGCAGACCCTTCACAAAGCCCGCCCGTGGTTAAGGGCGCGTGAATTGGGGGGCGGTGGATCAGGCGTGGGGCCGGCCCAGCTCGGGCTTGATATGGTTTTCAAACACCAGCGCGCGCGCATGCTCGAACACCACCGCCTCGAACGCTTCGACGGTTTCGGCCTCGATATGCAGGCCCTTGATGTCGCTCTGGGAGATGTAGACTTTCGCCTCGTCATCCCAGACGGCCCGGACGTGGAAAGTGCGATTGTCGGTCTGGGGCATCGGGCGTCTCCGCGCATCCATGGGGGCCGGTTCGTGACCCGGGGCGTGAGCCCTATCATAGCAGCCGGACCGCGCATGCCAAACGCCCGCAGCCCGCGATCCGCCCCGCCAGCAAATCGCGCCTTGCCCGCACGCGCACGGCGGGTGATCATGGCGACTGCAGCAATGTGAGGGGAATGAGCCGATGGCTGAACACCGGATGGCGGGGCTGCGCACCCGCGCCGCTTGCGTGCTGGCGGCGGCGGGGCTGGGCGCGGCCATGCTGGGCGGCTGCGCGCTGATGCCCGAGGGCGAGAGCGTGTGCCCCGACCGCGGACCCAATACCGGCAGCTGGCCCTATTGCGGCTCGGCGCCGCCGGGCGGGCCCGGACCGGCGGATAATCCGATCAATCCGCGCGGCGGGCGCTGAGCGGATAAACCGGATCTGAACGCCGCCTTCAGCTTTCATTCGCCCGGCGCCGGGCGAGATGCGCGCAAGGGGCCATGGGGCCCCGGACATTGGGGAGGGTGTGATGCTGGCGGCGTATCCTGCAGAGCTTGTGATGGTGGCCCTGGCCCTGACGGCCAGTCTGGCGATTGGCGTTCCGGTCCGCATTGTGGGCTGGCGCGCGACGCTGGCGGGCTTCACCCTGATGCGCCGGGGCATACGCGCCCACCGGTGGAAAATCCTCCTGGTGCTTCTGCTGGGCGCGATGGCGGGCCTGTGGAGCTTTGACAGCATCCGCGATCTGGCCTTCTCGCTGTTCTAGCGGCCAGGGCGGACCCGGCTCACCGTCACGAAATCATCACGCGCGAAGGCGCGGCGGTTTGGTTAGTCTGCCCCCCGGTGAATCATCTGCCCGGGGACACGCCGCCATGATCCGTATCCTGCTTCTCGCCGCCCTGCCGGTGCTGGCCGCCTGCACTCAGCCCGACTCTGTGTCATCCGCGCCGGACGCCGGTCCTGAGCGCGCGCCCGCCTGGGCGACGCTGACCGGCGAAGCGCCGCTTGTGATCGCCCATCGCGGGGCGTCGGGCTATCTGCCGGAAAACGCCGAAAGCGCCTACCGGCTGGCGTTTGAACAGGGCGCGGACATTCTCGAACCCGATCTGATGATGTCGTCGGACGGTCAGCTGATCGTGCGCCACGATCCGTATCTGTCCACCTCCACCGATATCGCCGACCGGCCTGAATTCGCCGACCGCCGGCGCACGCTGATGGGGCGCGAGGACTGGTGGGTGATGGATTTCACCGCCGATGAGCTTCGTTCCTTGCGCGTGCGTCAGGTCTTCGAGGACCGTTCCTCCGAGCACGATGATCGCGACCCGGTCATGACGCTGGATGATTTCTTCGATCTGGTGGCCGAGCTGGAAACCGAGTGCGGCTGCACCCTCACCACAGAACCCGAAATCAAGCTGCCCGCCGAGCACGCGGCCTTCGGTCTCGACCCGCTGCCCGCGCTGCTGGACGTGCTGGAGCGGCGCGGGCTGAACCGGGAGGGCGCCCCCGTCATCATCCAGTCGTTTGACGCCCCCTTCCTGCAGCGCCTGCGCCCGCTGACGCCGGTGACGCTGGCCATGCTGGACGGCGGCGGCGATGACCCGGCCTACAATGCCGGCGGATTGAGCCTGGACGAGATCGCCGCCTTCGCCGACGCTGTGGGGCCGCACAAATCCCTGCTGCTCAATCCCGACGGCTCCAGCACCGGCTATCTGGAGGCGGCCCATGCGCTGGGTCTTATGGTGCACACCTGGACCGTGCGCGATGACCGCCCGCCCCATGTGGGCGCCAGCGTGGAGGACGAGCTGCGCGCCCTCTACGCGCTGGGCGTGGACGGTGTGTTCACCGACCAGCCCGACACGGCGGTGGCCGTGCGCGCGGCCATGGCGGCTGAGGCGTCGGCGGACTGAGACGTCAAGGCGTGATCAGCGGCACAGCTCGCCGACCTGGCGCAGGGCGGCGGTGACGCCCGACAGCGAGAACTCGTACACCGTGGCCGTGCCGCGATCGCTGGTGGCGTCCACCCGCATCACCGCGCCCTGACGCATGGCGGTGACCAGCCGGGCGGAATCGCGCTCCAGCTCGATAAAGCCCTCGCTCTGGGAGACGAACATGGTGAAGCGGTCCGAGCCGACCCGGGCGCGCGGCGGGCTGTCGGGGCGCAGGGAATAGCCGGCCAGGAAGCTGGGCTGTTCGCGCGCGGCGCCCGACGCCCAGGTGGAGACGAAGAAGAACACCTCGCCATGGGAAACATTGGCCGGCAGGGATTCGGTGGGCCGGCTTACGGCGTAGCAGATGCGCTCCCTGCCCTCGCCGCGCGTGAACACGCGCCAGGCGTTGTGGGCGTTGCGAAACACCGGCTCGGCGCCGGACGCCGCTTCAGCAGACGCGGCCTGAACGGGCGCGGGCGCGGCGGCGAAGACGGCGAGGCTGAGAAGGCTGGCGCAAAGGGCGGCGGTCAGACGCATGGGGAGCTCTCTTTGGCGATCGGGCTGCGGCGCCGGAAGCACTGGCGCGGGGTCGTATCCGGCTTTAGACCGGGGCTTGAGGGCGGATTCAAGGCCATGCGGGTTGATAAATCCTCTCCGACCCTGTGTGATGGCCTTACACTGAACCGTCAGGTGCTGCTGCTTGTCCCATGCGCCCGCCACTACCGAGCCCGCCCTTGACCGGGATTCGCTCGACCAGCTGGTCGAGGCCGTCGCAGCGCGTGACCGCAGCGCCTTTGCGGCCCTGTTCAATTTCTATGCGCCCCGGGTCAAAGCCTATCTCATCCGCCTGAACGCCCATGATTCCCTGGCCGAGGAGCTGACCCAGGAGGTGATGCTCACCGTCTGGCGCAAGGCCGGTCAGTTTGACCGCAGCCAGGCCTCGGCCTCCACGTGGATTTTCCGCATTGCGCGCAACCGGCGCATTGACGCCGCCCGGCGCGCGGCCAAGCCGGCCCTGGACGAGGCCGATCCGTCCCTGCATCCCACAGCGTTCGAGGCGCCCGACGAGGCCGCCCATGCCGGGGCGCGTGATGCACGCGTGCGCGCGGCGCTGGCCGATCTGCCCGAAGAACAGGTCACGCTGTTGCGCCTGGCTTTCTTCGACGGTCTGTCCCATCGCGACATCGCCCAGCGCATCGGCGTGCCGCTGGGCACGGTGAAGTCACGCCTGCGCCTGGCTTTCGACAAGCTGCGCCGTGTGCTGGACGGGGAAGTGCTGTGACCGCAAAGCCTCACCCCATGGCGCCCGCCCACGCAGGCCCGCTGCCCCCGCCCTTGAAGCGGTCGGCGCGCGATCAATATCCGCTCGATAGCCTGCGCGCTGCCGGCACGGAATTTGAGTGAACATGCCCATGACCAATCATCCCCTCGGTGACGAGCTCTACGCCGCCTACGCATCCGGCGCCCTGTCGGGCCCGATGAGCCTTTTGCTGGACGCGCAGGCCTGCGTCGATGCGGACGTGGCGCGCCAGCGCGCAGCGGCGGAAGCCCTGTCCGGCGTCATGCTGGACAGCGTGACCCCTGTGGCCCTGCGCGAGACGGCCCTGAAAGAGGTGCTGGCGGCGATTGACGCCGAGGAAGCCGGTCTGGGCGAAGCCGCCCTGAAGCCGGGCTTCGGCGATGAAGCCGCCCGGCGCGCCGCGCAAGCGGCGGGCAAGGCGCTCGGTGAAATTCTCGACCTGCCCGCCCCGGTGCGCTATCTGGCGCTGGAGCGCGGCGCCAGCTGGCAGTTCGCCGGACCGGGCGTGCGCACCATGACGCTGATGGAAGAGGGCCGGGCCAAGGCCGAGCTGATCCGTCTGGAGCCAGGCCGCGGCGTGCCGCGCCACGGTCATGACGGGCGCGAGTTCACCCTGGTGCTCACCGGCGCCTTCCATGACGGGCTGGACCGTTATGACACGGGCGAGCTGTGCGCCGCCGACCCCGACACCGAGCACAAGCCCGTGGCCGAGCCCGGCGCCGTGTGCATCGCGCTGGCGGTCACGGACGGCCCGCTGGCCTTCACCGGCCCGCTGGGCTGGGTGCAGCGCGCGCTGGGCGCCTAGAGAACTGCCTCAATCGATTTAATCGCGATCGTCCGCCGCCCCGGCGCGCACCCGCGCGGCGGCGACGAGGCGGCCGCCGGGACCGGTCTGGACCAGCACGGCGCTGGACTGGCCGTCTTCAGGAAGCGTCGTGTGCAGCGTGGCATGGCCGCCGCTCCACTGGCCGGCATGGGCGATGGCGCGCACCACGTTGAAATGCACCATCTCCACCCCGGCATTGCTGCCCGCCGTGATCAGGCGGTGCTGTGCGCCGGGCGTGTAGTGCATCACCCAGACATCGGCCGGCGCGTCCAGCTGCGGCCCGTCAAGACGGATGACGATGACCCCGTCCTCGATCCGGGTCTGCGGAGGGGGCAGTAAGGCGGCGGCGTCCAGCGCGGCTTCGGCGCGCTCGGGCGAAAAGCGCATGCGCTCGGGGCCGCCATTGATCACCAGATGGGGCGTGAACACCCGGCGCGCCTCGCCCGCCTCCACATAGGCTTTCTGGCGCTCGACGAATTCGGGCTGCGCATACTCGTCGGGCCAGTCATACATGGCGTCCCAGTAGTCCACGCCATAGGCCAGGGCGAGCACATGCCCGCGCTCGCCCGCCACCGCCAGCCACTCATTGGCGGCGGGGCAGAAGCGGCAGGCCTGGCTGGTGAACAGCTCAGCCACCACCAGCCCGGAATCGGGCGCAGGCGCGTCCTCATCGGCAGCCGGGCCCCGCTGGCCGTTGGACTGGGCCAGCGCCAGAGCGAGCAGGAATGGGGCGAGCAAATTGATCATGACCCTTTTGCTAGCTCAAAGCGCGCACACATTGAAGTCACACCGGCGTGACGCGCTGCGTGATGGCAGGGCGCTTCAGGGCGGCGTCTCAGTACGGGTATCGCACCGGGGCGAGCGCCGCCTCGCACCAGCCAGGGGTTTGGGGCGCTCACGGCGAAATAGAAGAACACAACCCAGATGAAGGCCGCCGCCACGATCACCACGCTCAGCATGGCGCTGAACGGCACGGTGGCGGCGGCGCGCAAGCGCAGGGCGGACAGGTTCCGCAAATCCCTCATGACGCCCAGTCTATCCCGGCGTGCAGCCGGGCGGAAGCGTCACGCCTGAGGCGAAGACGCTTTGGCCTCGGGCTCGCCGGCGTATTTCATCGTGATGGGCAGGTTGAGCAGCACGAACACGAAGAAGATCGGATAGGTGCCCCAGAAGCGGAAATTCACCCAGAAGCTCTCGGTGATCTCGAAGCCCTCGAACCAGCGCGCCGCCGCCATGAAGGCCGGGTCCGCGGCGGAATCAGTGATGTGGCGCCAGAGCCCTTCATTGAGCAGGGCCAGAAACGCGAAGAACAGCGCCCAGCGGATGGCCAGGATCGTCCACGCCCGCTCGGGCATGGAGAAGATCGAGCCGAACAGCGCCTTCCAGACGTTAAAACCGAACGCGAAGGAGAACAGGATCGACAGCGAGAAGATGAGATTGATGATCGTCGGCTTGATGAAGACGAAGATCGGGTCCTGCAGATAGATCGTCATCGCGCCGAACGCGGTGACGATCACGAAGGTGACCACCAGCATGGGCGGGAAGCGCTTCTGGGTGATCAGGGCGTAGACCAGGGCGATGGCGGTGGCGGCCATGAACAGGCCGGTGGCCCAGTAAATCGCCCCCTCCTCCACAATGCGCCCGGCGACATTATAGCTGATCATGAACACCGCCGCCGGGCCGATATCCACCAGCAGCTTGGACCCCTGGCCCAGCGTCTTGCCGTTGGCCTGCGGGGTTTTCGCGCCGCCGGAGGCGTCAGGGCTGGCCGGTGTTTCAGTCATGGATCATCACTCCTCGCTCACGCCGCCCCGTCTTGCATCAATACGCACGCCAAGGCCAGCCGGATCGGTGATGAGGTTAAGGGGCGGCGCTTCTTGTCCTCCCCCGCTTGCGCAGGGCAATCGCATTTGGACCGGAATTGCGGGATTTGGGT
>JBHYFR010000012.1:0-4168 GCA_051859425.1 Oceanicaulis sp.
GGAGGTGGCCACCGACTGATCCTGGCGTCAGGCCGCAACAAAAAGCCCCGGAGCAGCGATGCTCCGGGGCTTTGTCTTTTCAGGTGTCTGGAACCTGTCAGGCTTCGCGCTCGTTGAGGATACGGCGCTCTGACGGGCTCGGGAGGCGGTAGAAGATGTGCGCGCCGATGCGGCGGGTCTGCACCAGCGACGCGTTCCAGACCGGATCGACCTGGGTGGTGTGATAATGCGTGGCGTAGCGGGTCATCGGACGGGCAAAGCCCATCAGCGCGTGATCGGCCACCAGCTCGGCCCTGCGCCAGGAGCGCCCTTGCGCGGCGCGGTCCAGCGAACCGTCGCAGGTGAACGAGAACTGGCACCCGGTGACGCGCTCGGAGCCCTGATAGACGACGCCGCACACGGTTTCGGGCCAGGCGCGGTGGCGCACCCGGTTGAGCACGACTTCGGCCACGGCCAGCTGGCCGGCGAAGCTTTCACCGCGCGCCTCGTAATAGATCGCTTCGGCCAGGCACTGGCGCTCGCGCGCATTCAGGCGGGCGCGCTGCAAATGGTCGGCGTCAAAGCTGCGCAGATCGTCCAGCGAGCGTGTCAGCAACGTCGCGCCGAATTCCTCGTCGGGCGCCACGGTGAAGGAGGCGTTGACCAGCTGGGCGGGCGCATCCCATTCCAGCGCGTCGCCCGATTGCAGATAGGCGGCGGCCAGGCTGCGCCACACGGCGGCTTCGTCCTGTTCGCGTGCGCGCTCGGGCGCCAGCGTGACAGCCCCGGCCACCAGAATAAACGCCGCTGAAGCAGCGGCGCCTTTCAGGGCGGTCCGTGAGCGCCGGATCAGGTCCTTGGCGGCCAGCATGCAGTCTCCGTCTTGGGCGCTTCTTTTGCGCCGCGCCTACCGGGCGGGGCGGTCCGAAGCGTCGTCCCGCATCAGGGATTTGCGAGAAATCCCAATGCAAGGATTGAACCATTGGAAGAGGACGTATGTCGCCCGTAGCCGGCGGTCAATAGTGTTCAGGTTGGGCGAAAATTGGGCAGCGCTTGCGCGCTGCAGCAATAACGGTCCAAGTCACCTGCCAGTCAAGGCGATCACGATTTCGCGCGCAGGGCCGCCTGCGCCGCCGCCAGACGCGCGATTGGCACGCGGTATGGCGAACAGGACACATAATCGAGACCGGCTGATTCGCAGAACTGGATCGAGGCGGGATCGCCGCCATGCTCGCCGCAAATGCCGAGCTTCAGCCCCTCGCGCGCCCCGCGACCGCGCTCCACGGCGATGCGGATGAGGTCGCCGACGCCGTCCTGATCGAGCGAGACGAAGGGGTCTTTTTCAAAAATCCCCGCTTCGAGATAGTCGCCCAGGAACTTGCCGGCATCGTCGCGCGACAGGCCGTAGGCCGTCTGGGTCAGATCGTTGGTGCCGAAGGAGAAGAACTCGGCATGGGCCGAAATCTCGGCGGCGCGCAGGGCCGCGCGCGGCAACTCGATCATGGTGCCGATGAGATAGCTCGGCGCCACGCCGGTCTCGCTCTCCACCTGGCGCGCCACGGCGGCGACGCGAACTTTGAGGATTTCCAGCTCGCGGGCCACGGCCACCAGCGGGATCATCACCTCGGCCACCGGCTTGACGCCGGTTTCGGTCTCCACCAGCGCCTGCGCCTCGAAAATGGCGCGCGCTTGCATCTCGTAAATCTCCGGATAGGTGATCCCCAGCCGGCAGCCACGATGGCCCAGCATCGGGTTGGTTTCCGACAGATCGCGCGCGCGCTGCATCAGCGCGTCAGCGGACAGGCCCGTGGCCTCGGCCACCGCCACCACATCGTCCGCCGTGTGCGGCAGAAACTCGTGAAGCGGCGGATCCAGCAGGCGGATGGTGCAGGGCCGGTCTTCCATGATGCGGAAAATGGCCGCGAAATCATCGCGCTGCATGGGCAGGATTTTCGCCAGCGCCTTCACGCGCCCGGCCTGGCTGTCGGCCAGGATCATCTCGCGCACCGCCGCGATGCGGTCGGCGTCAAAGAACATGTGCTCGGTGCGGCACAGCCCGATGCCCTCGGCGCCGAACTCGCGCGCGGTCTGCACATCGCCGGGCGTATCGGCATTGGTGCGCACCTTCATGCGCCGGGCCTTGTCGGCCCAGACCATCAGCGCGCCGAAATCGCCGGTCATTTCCGGTTTGATCATGGGCGCTTCGCCGAACAATACCTCGCCGGTGGCGCCGTCCACGGTGATGATGTCGCCATGGCGGATGGTGCGTCCGCGCGTGGTGAACAGTTTTTCGGCCGCATTGATGCGGATCTCGCCCGCGCCCGACACGCACGGCCGGCCCATCCCGCGCGCCACGACCGCCGCGTGAGACGTCATGCCCCCGCGCGCCGTCACAATGGCCTGGGCGGCGTGCATGCCGTGAATGTCTTCCGGACTGGTTTCCATGCGCACCAGAATGACCTTCAGGCCCTGGGCGGCCATGGTTTCGGCCTCGTCGGAATCAAACACCGCCTGGCCGCTGGCCGCGCCGGGCGAGGCGGGCAGGCCCTTGGCCAGCACGTCGCGCTCATAGCTGTCATCAATGGTGGGGTGCAAAAGCTGGTCGAGCTGGGACGGGTCCACGCGCAAGACCGCCTCTTCCTCGGTGATCAGGCCCTCGGCCACCATGTCCACGGCGATTTTCAGCGCTGCGCGCGCGGTGCGCTTGCCCGCCCGGGTCTGCAGCATCCACAGCCGGCCGCGCTCCACGGTGAATTCGATGTCCTGCATGTCGCGGTAATGGCGCTCCAGCCGGTCGAACACGTCGGTCAGCTCGGCGAACACCTCGGGCAGGGCTTCTTCCATGGAAGGCTGGGTGTCGCCCATGCGCTCGCGCATGGCCTTGGTCAGGCATTGCGGCGTGCGGATGCCCGCCACCACGTCCTCGCCCTGCGCGTTGATCAGGAACTCGCCGTAATAACCGCTATCGCCGGTGGAGGGATCACGGGTGAACGCCACGCCGGTGGCCGACGTGTCGCCCATATTGCCGAACACCATGGCCTGTACATTCACCGCCGTGCCCCAGCTGGCGGGGATGTCGTACATGCGCCGGTAGGTGACGGCCCGGTCATTCATCCACGAGCCGAACACCGCCGAGATCGCGCCCCACAGCTGGGCGCGCGGATCGGTGGGGAAGGGATGGCCCAGGGCCTCTTCCACGGCGCTCTTGTACTGGGCGATCACCTCTTCCCACTCGTCGGCGGTGATTTCGGTGTCGAGCGTGTAGTCGCGGTCCTCCTTGAACATTTCAAGGATTTCCTCAAACGTCTCGTGGGGCACGCCCAGCACCACGTCGGAATACATGGTGATGAAGCGGCGGTAGGAATCCAGCGCAAAGCGCCGGTCGCCCGAGAGCCTGGCCAGGCCTTCGGCGGTCTCGTCGTTGAGGCCCAGATTGAGCACGGTGTCCATCATGCCCGGCATGGATGCGCGCGCGCCCGAACGCACCGACACCAGCAGCGGATTGGCCGGATCGCCAAAGCGCTTGTCCACCTTGGCTTCCAGGTCCGCCAGCGCCGCCTCCACCTGGGCGTCCAGCTCGGCGGGGTAGTTGCGGTCATTGTCGTAATACGCGGTGCACACGCCGGTGGTCAGGGTGAAGCCCGGCGGAACCGGCAGGCCCAGGCGCGCCATCTCGGCGAGATTGGCGCCCTTGCCGCCCAGAAGGTTCTTGTCATTGCGGTCGCCATCGGAGGCGCCGGCGCCGAACGTGTACACCCACTTGGTCATATCAAGGCCTCATCACTTTTTGCCCGCGCGCCTGAAAAGCCATCAGCCTTCCAGCCGGGAGAAATCCGCCACCGCGTCCGCTGCGGCGCGAATCCGGGACAGAAGCACCAGTCTGTTGCGTCGCACAATAGGGTCTTTGTCGTTCACGACAACCGCCTCGAAGAAGGCATCCACGGGTTCGCGTAACCGGGCGAGGGCGGCCATGGCGGATTCGAAGTCTTTATCGCCCAGCGCTTTCGCGGCGACCGCCTCGGCCGCCTGGATTTCGCTGATCAGCGCACGCTCCTGCGGCGCCGTGGCGGTTTTCGCGATGGCGATGAGCAGGGCGGCTTGCTCGTCCTGTGACAGGGCCCCCCCCCCGCCCACCCCCGCGGGGGGGGGGGAGGGGGGGGGGCGGGCCGGGTAGTTGGGGACGGTTGTG
>JBHYFR010000012.1:4178-24943 GCA_051859425.1 Oceanicaulis sp.
CGAGGGGGAGGGAGAGCTGGTGGAGCGTCCCGTTTCGTTCGGGACGTTTGGCGCGATGGAGGTCTTGGCAGAAGAGGTCGAGCCGGGCTCAACCTTGCTCCCTCCCCTTGAGGGGAGGGTTGGGGTGGGGTGATCGCCCAGCATCTCAGCCGCTGCTGCGCGCAGATCAAAGCCCTTCTTCTCTTCCGCCGAGAGGATATTGGCCGCGCGCCGGTAACCGGCCAGCAGCGCCGCGCCGTCGGGCGTGTCGAGGAAGGCCTGCAGCGCGCGCGACTTGTTGGTGACGCGCACCAGGTCGTCATCGCCCAGCGCAAACACCGCGTCGATCACGTCATGGCGAATGCCTTCGTCCTTCAGATGGACATTGAGGCGGTCGGCGAAGAAGGCGAGGAGGTTTGACGAACTAACCTTTGCTCGCTCTTGCGCCCAATGCTTCGGTGCATCTTTGAAGCCGCTCTGCTCCTCAATTTCGCGTTCTGTTTCTGAGAGATCAGTTATATGAGCGCCGTAAAGGAGAATTCGGTGTTGCTGTCCCTCAGGTCCGCTTGAGAACACAAATCTTGCACCTGTGATTAACAGCAACCCAATTCGGGCCTCAAGCAGATCGGCTAAAGGGAGCGGAACGTTTAGGTCCAGTACCGCCCGAATAACCCCCAACGCCGCCCGGCGCAGCGCGAACGGGTCCTTCGACCCCGTCGGTTTTTCATCAATCGCCCAGAAGCCGACCAGCGTATCGAGCTTGTCGGCGAGCGCGACCGCCGCGCTGACCGGCGCTGTCGGCACCGCGTCTGACGGGCCTTGCGGCTTGTAGTGATCGCGGATGGCGTCGGCGACTTGCTGGCGCTGGTCTGGTGTGAGGGCGGAAAGGCTCCCCCCACCCCGACCCTCCCCCGAGGGGGAGGGAGGGCTGTTGGTGCGTCCCGCGTCGTCACCGGCGTCTGGCGCACTTGCAGTATTGGCAGAGGAGGACAGGCCGGACTCAGCCTTGCGCCCTCCCCTTGAGGGGAGGGTTGGGGTGGGGTGAGCATCGGCCAAGGCCAGATACCGCCCCATAACCCCCTGCAGCTCGGGAAACTCATAGACCATCTGGCTGACCAGATCGGCCTTGGCGAGTTTTGCAGCAAGCTCGGCAAGGTCCGGGTCGGCGCCCACGGCCGGCGCCAGCTCGCGCGCCAGCGCGGCGACGCGCGCCGTCTTGTCGGCCACCGTTCCCAGCTTGTCGTGGAACGTCACCTTCGACAGCTCGGCCGCCATGGCGTCGAGGCCCTTGGCGCGGTCCAGGTCCCAGAAATGGCGCGCATCGGACAGGCGGGCCGAGAGCACGCGGGCATTGCCTGCGGCGATGGCCACGCCGCCATCGGGGGCGGTCTGGTTGGCGATGGTGACGAATTTGGGCGCCAGCGCGCCGGTCTTGGGATCGCGCACCGCGAAATATTTCTGGTGGGTGCGCATGGTCAGGGTGATGACCTCGGGCGGCAGGTCCAGGAAGCCGGTGTCCATGTCGCCCATGACCGCCACCGGGTGCTCCACCAGCCCCGTCACCTCTTCGAGCAGGCCCTCATCCTCCATCAGTTCAAGGCCCGCTTGGGCGCAGACCGCGCGCGCACCGGCCAGGATCGCCTCGCGCCGCTCGGCGCGGGTGAGGATGACGCCATTGGCTTTGAGCTTGGCGGCGTAATCGGCGAAGGAGGCGACTTCAAACGGGCCATGGCCGTGAATGCGGTGGCCTTCGGTGATGTTGCTGGCGGTGAGGCCAAACACCTCGGCCGGGATGACCTGTCCATCCAGAAGGCAGATCAGCCGGTGCAGCGGGCGCACCCAGCGCTGGGCGCGTTCGCCTTCGCCGAACTTCATGGATTTGGGCCAGGGAAAATTGCGCGCGATGTCGGGCAGGGCGGTTTTGATCACATCCGCCGTTTCGCGACCGGGGGTCTCGATCACGGCGATGTAGAACGACCCCTTCTTGTCCTCGCGCACCTCGCAGGAATCCAGGCTCGCCAGCCCCGCGCCGCGCAAGAAGCCTTGCAGCGCCTGTTCGGGTGCGTCGGTGCGCGGGCCCTTGCGCTCCTCGCGCACGGCGTCAGTTTTGAGCGGCAGGCCCGTGATCACCAGGCCCAGGCGGCGCGGGCCGGAAAAGGTTTCAAGCGTAGCCCAGCCGAGCCCGGCGCCTTTGAGCGCGTCGCCCATCAGGCGCGCCAGATCAGCCTCGGCCCGCGCTTGCATGCGCGCCGGGATTTCCTCGCAGAAGAATTCGATCAGAAGCTCAGCCACGCGTCCGGTCCGTCAGGTATTGGTTGCTTGCATGCGCGCATAGGCGGGCCGGGCGTGCAGCCGGTCGATATAGCGTTCAATCAAGGGGTTGGCGTCCATCAGGCCGAAATGCTTCAGCCAGCCCAGCGCTCCGCCGATCAGGATGTCTGCGGCGCTGAATTGGTCGCCCAGGATATACTCGCCCTTGGCCAGCTGGCGCTCGACCAGGGACAGCACCGTCTCCCAGTCGCCCCAGCCAACCATGCGCGGATCCACCGCGAGGCCTTGTGACTTGGTGATGATGGCCGGTTCCAGCACGCCCGGGCGGAACACCGACCAGTAGAGATAATCGCCGCGCAGCGGGTCATCGATGGCGGGCGCCAGCCCCGCCTCGGGGAAGGCGTCGGCGAGATAGAGCGAGATGGCGGCCATCTCGGTCAGCGTCTTGCCGTTATGGCGGATCGCCGGAACCTTGCCCGCCGGGTTCACGGCCAGAAAGTCCGGCGCGCGTGTGGCGCCGCCGAACACATCGACCTTGCGCAGCTCGTAAGGAACCCCCAACTCCTCCACCAGCCACACCGTGCCGGTAGAACGGGTATTGGGGCCATGCCAGACAATGAGGTCGCTCATGCCTTCAATCCTTCATGTCTGGCGGTGGCTTGACGGCGAGGGGCGTGCCCCCACCCCAACCCTCCCCCGGCGGGGGAGGGAGGATGGTTGCGTCTGGCCGTTCTGATTTCACTAAAGCGAGCGCGCGCCGCATCTCTCCCTCCCCTTGAGGGGAGGGCCGGGGTGGGGTGGGGCGTCAGCTGTTCTGGCGCCATCACGCCACCTCGCGCTTCTGCTGGTCCACCCACGCACTCGCGCAGCCTTTGGCCAGTTCGCGCACCCGCGCGATCCAGCTGGCGCGTTCGGCCACGGATATCGCGCCGCGCGCATCCACCAGATTGAACAAATGCGACGCCTTCAGGCACCAGTCATAGGCGGGCAGGGGCAGGGGATTTTCCAGCGCGAGCAGAGCCATGCACTGTTTCTCGGCGCCTTTGAACCACTCGATCAGCATGTCCACATCGGCATGCTCGAAATTGAAGGCCGATTGCTGGCGCTCGTTTTCCAGGAACACGTCGCCGTAAGAGAGCCCGGCGCCGTTGAAATCGAGGTCGTAGACATTCTCCACGCCCTGGACATACATGGCCAGGCGCTCCAGCCCGTAGGTCAGCTCGCCCGAGACCAGCTCCACATCGAGGCCGCCGACCTGCTGGAAGTAGGTGAACTGGCTTACCTCCATGCCGTCGCACCACACCTCCCAGCCCAGCCCCCAGGCGCCCACGGTCGGGTTCTCCCAGTCATCCTCCACAAAGCGCACATCGTGGAGCTTGCGGTCGATGCCGATAGCGTCCAGCGAGCCCAGATACAGGTCCTGAATGTCCGCCGGGCAGGGTTTGAGCAGCACCTGATACTGGTAATAGTGCTGCAGCCGGTTGGGGTTCTCCCCATACCGCCCGTCACCGGGACGGCGCGAGGGCTGCACATAGGCCGCCCGCCACGGCTTCGGCCCCAGCGAGCGCAGCGTGGTCGCAGGATGCAGCGTGCCGGCACCCACCTCCACGTCATAGGGCTGCAGGATCGCGCAGCCCTGATCGGCCCAGTAACGGTGCAGGGTCAGGATCAGGTCCTGAAACGAGGGCGCGGTGCGGGCGGTCATGGCGGGTCCGGTCAGGGTGGAGGGGGTATACAGAAGTGGCGCGACACTAGGCGCGCGCCGGGGCTTGATCAAGAACGCGGACCGGCTCCGCCGCCGTCCCTTTCATCCTCACCGTCTGCCTCTTTGCGAAGCCGGCGCTCCACCGCCTTGCGGGCGGCGTCTTCGGCCTTGCCGGTCAGGCGCTGCGCGCGCGGGCGCAACAGCACGAACAGCACCCCGGCGGCGATGATGAGGATGAGGGTGAGTTCCAGCATTACGCGTCCACGCCCACCGCGTCCGACAGCCGGGCGAAGCCGTCGCGTTTGAGCAAAGCGGCCAAGCCGTCGCGGATGCGCACGGCCAGGCCCGGCCCCTGATAGATCAGGGCGGTGTAGAGCTGGACCGCGCTGGCGCCGGCGCGAATCTTCTCATAAGCGGCCTGCGCGCTATCAATACCGCCCACGCCAATGATCGGCAGCTCGGCGCCCACGCGCTGGTGAAAGGCGCGCACCAGCTCTGTGGAGCGCGCGCGCACCGGCGCACCGGACAGGCCGCCGGTCTCGCTGCGGTGACGGCTTTTGAGCGTGTCGGGGCGCGCCAGCGTGGTGTTGGACACGATCAGGCCGGACACACGGTGACGCAGCGCCGCGTCTGCAAGGGCGTCGATATCGGCCGGCTCCAGATCGGGCGCCACCTTGATGAAGACCGGCTCGGTCCAGCGCGTGTCATTGACCCGCCTCATCAGATCATCCAGCGCCTGCGCGCCTTGCAGATTGCGCAGGCCCGGCGTGTTGGGCGAGGAAATGTTGAGGGTGAAAAAGTCCGCCAGCCCCGACAGCGATTTCAGCAGGATGGCATAGTCGGCGGTGCGGTCCTCAGAATCCTTGTTGGCGCCCAGATTGACCCCTACAACGCCGGGCTTGTCCTGACGGGCCTCCAGCCGGGCTTTCACCGCGTCGAGCCCTTCATTGTTGAAGCCCATGCGGTTGATCACCGCCTTGTCGGCGCGCAGGCGGAACAGGCGCGGGGCCGGATTGCCAGCCTGCGGGCGCGGGGTGACCCCGCCCACTTCGACGAAACCGAAGCCCGCGGCCAGCAGCGCGTCGGGCGCTTCGGCATTCTTGTCGAACCCGGCCGCCAGCCCCACCGGATGGGGCAGTTCCAGCCCGGCGATCGCGGTGGCCAGCACCGGATCGGCCGGGGAGCGCACGGTCGGGCCCAGACCCTGTTTCAGGGCGTTCAGCGCGGCGCGGTGGGCGCGCTCGGGCGGCAGAAGGGTCATCAGCCTGGCGGCGGCGTCCGCGATCATGGGCACAGCTCCTGGGGCAGGCGCCAGCCATTCTCGCCGCGGGTGATCAGATGCACCGCGCGCACGGCGCTGAAGGGCAGGGGGCCGTAGATGTGCGGAAACAATTCACCGCCGCGCGACGCCTCGAATTTGAGCGTGGCGCCCAGGGCGCCAGCATCGATCACCGCCACGGCCAGACGGCTGGCGCCGGCGTAGTGGGCCTCCAGCGTGCCGGCGATCTGGGCGAGGGTGGAGCAATGGATGAAGCCGTCGGCCCGGTCATGGGCTTCGCCGTCATAAACGCCGGAGACGGACGCGGCGGCCAAAGCCGCCGGATCGGCGATGCGGTAAATCTCTTGTGTGTTCATGAGCCATGGCGGTACGGCGCCCGGCGCCTGCAGGCAAGAGCCAAGGCGCTGAATGCACGGGTGCAGCCATGCACGCGGCTTTGACTTTCGTCCGCTCTCACGCTTGGAAAAGGAAAATTATCCTGATAAGGAAGTGTCAGGTTCTCCGGATGAGGGATCATATGCTCACTCATGCCCAAATCTGGCGTGGCGTGGACCGGCTGGCGCAGCGCGCCGGCCTCAGCGCCTCCGGGCTTGCGCGCCAGGCCGGGCTGGACCCCACCACCTTCAATCCGTCCAAGCGGGTGAGCGCTGACGGCGCCAAGCTGCGCTGGCCGTCCACGGAAAGCATCGCCAAGGCGCTGGAGGCGTCGCGGATCGGGTTTGAGGATTTCGCGGCGCTGGCCACCGGCGCGGCCAGCGGGCGCTCGGTGCCCCTGATCGGGTTCGCCCAGGCCGGCAGTCACGGCTATTTCGATGATGCCGGCTTTCCCGCCGGGACCGGCTGGGAAGAGGTGCGCTTTCCCGGCGTGGATGACGAAGACGCCTACGCACTGGAAATCTCGGGCGACTCCATGGCGCCGGTCTATCGCGAGGGCGACCGCATCGTGGTGGCGCCCCACGCCCCGCCCCGGCGCGGCGACCGGGTGGTGGTCAAGACCCGCTCGGGCGAGGTGATGGCCAAGGAGCTGGGCCGGGTGACCAATCAGAGCGTGGAACTGATCTCGCTCAACCCGGCCTATGACAACCGCCTGCTGGCTCCGGACGACATCGTGTGGATGGCGCGCATCGTCTGGGCCAGCCAGTAGGCTTTAGTCCTGATACTGGAACACCTCTTCGAGCGGCTTGCCAAACGCGCGCGCCACGCGGAAGGCCACTTCCAGCGAGGGCGAATAGCGGCCCTGCTCCATGGCGATCACGGTCTGGCGGGTGATCCCCACCGCATCGGCGAGCTGGGCCTGGGTCATCTCGCCGGCGTGAAAGCGCTGTTCGCGGATGGTGTTGGAGATGCGGTTGGCGCCCTTGCCCATGGCGCTACACGCCCCGGCGGTAGTCGATGAGCTTGGAGACCGCCTTGACGATCTCGCCCAGCACCAGGCCGGCCAGGATCAGATTGACGATCCAGAAATGCGCCGCCGCGATCATGGCGAGGCCCATGGCGCACACCGCGAAGACCGCCATCACAAACCCGCCGCGCTGGTCGCCGCGCATCTCGATCAGCGCATCGCGCTCATCCTGGCGGCTGGCCTCTTTGGGGTTCAGCAGCGCAATGACGATGTGGCCGAAAACAGCCATCGCCACCAGCGCCACGACCGAGGCGATCAGAAGCCCGTTGGACATCAACAGGCCGGTTTCAGTGTCGATGCCGGCCCCGGAGGCCAGCGGCGCTCCGAACACCAGGGCACCATAGACGCCATAAACCGCCACCATCGCACCGAGCATCAGGAGATTGGATTTTTCCAGATAAGTCATGTCCGACTCCTTTTACAAAATGTCTGAAAAACCAGACATGCCGCGATAAGGGGTCAGGGAGAGGGCGATGTCAAGTTTTTCTTACTCGCCCTCCACGCCCAGCCGGAACAGGGAATCGTCCCAGCTCTCGCCGGTGGTGAAGGCGGTCCAGTGGATTTCATTGGCTTTCACGCCGTTATAGTAGAGGCGCACGCGGCCGGGCTGGACGAAGCCGCCGGGCGTGTTGGCGTAGAAGTCCGAATAGATGCGCTCATGCCAGCCGCGCGGCGTGTTGAAGCCCACGCGCACGAGGGCGAAATCGTCCTGGCGGATGGAGAAGATCGTTTCGCCGCCTGCCGGATCATTGAGGCGCACGGTGTAGGCGGGCGCTGCGTCCACCAGATCATCGGGCAGGCGGTCAATGGTCCAGCCCGCGTCAAAGGCGTGGCGGATGGCGCCGAAGCCGAAATTGGACGCCCACTCGTCCGACCCGGCCTCGACGGGGCCGTCCTGATTATAGGAGCGCTCCCCGTCCCAGGCGAGCTGGAACACGATCTCGCCGCCGGCGAAGGCCTCGATGCGCACCCGCCCGCTGGCCTGGCGCGCATCGGGCTTGTCGCTCTCATACACCCGCCACATGCGGTAGGGCTCATAGCGCACGAAGTCCGCGCCCCCGCGCCAGAACAGGCCATAGCCCTCCATGTACAGCGAGCCGGGATCGCGCCAGGCCTCGCCGCCCGCCGCTTCATGGGCGCGCGCCACGATCTCGGAACCGGTGAGGGCGTCGGGCGCCGCCATGGCAGGCGGCGAGGCGGCCAGCGCCAGGCCGGCGAGCAACAGTGTCAGCATGGGTGTCTCCTTCAGGCGCCGGCGCGCGGCGGCGGACAAAACGCAGGTATTGGCTTGCGCACCGGAACCGTTCAAATGGTATACCAACTCAGCAAGCCGTGGCGAGCCCGGCTTTCCGGTCACGCTCTCGCGCCATGCGGCGCGGGGCCAAACACAAGGGTCTGGCACATGAAACTCCTGCGCGCCGCCACGCTGACGGTCGCTGATCTGGACGCCGCCGAGGCGCTGTATCGCGACTATCTGGACTATTCCACCGTGTCGCGCGGGGTGCTGGGCGCGGACCTGGCCGAGGCGTTTGATGCGCCCAAATCGGCGGACGCGCGCAGCCTGGTGATGGCGCCGGCCTCGGGCGCGGAGATCTATCTGCGCCTGGTCGAACAGCCGCCCGTGCCGGGCTACAAGCCGTTGACCACCTATGGCTGGAACTCCATCGAGATCTGTGTCCAGGACGTGCTGGCCGCCCATGAGCGCATCAAGCCCTCGCCGTTCGAGGTGATCGGTCCGCCGCGCGAGATCGAGGGCCTGCCGGCCATTTATCCCATGCAGATGAAGGGCCCGGACGGGGAGATCGTCTATCTCACCCAGATCCGCGATGACCTGCCGGCCTACGACCTGCCGCGCGCCACGGCGCCCATCGACCGGTTGTTCATCCTGGTGATCGGCTGTTCGGACATGCACGCCAGCCTGAAATGGTTTGATGACACGCTGGGCTTCGAGACGGGCCGGGTGATGGAGATCGAATACCACATGCTCGCCGACGCCTTCGGCACGCCGCGCACTGAGCTGCACACCATCTCCACCGGCATTCATGGCCGCGACGTGTTCCTGGAACTCGACCAGTATCCCCCCGCCGCCACAGAGCGGCCCCAGCATGAGGGCATGCTGGTCCCTGGCTGCTGCGTGGGCAGCTTCCTGCACCCCGATTTCGACTCAATTGAGGGCGAATGGGTCAGCCCGCCCAAAGTACGCGACGGCGCACCCTACAATGGCAAACGCTCAGGCACCTTGCGCGGCCCGGACGGCCTGCTGGTGGAGATGATCGAGCTTTAAACGCGCCTTATTGCGAGTTCGGCAGGCGCATGGCATAATTTAATCCTGAATAGGATCGAATTATGCCGGCGTCAAACAATCTCACCCTTCATGAAGCGGCTGTGCTGGCCGGCGTGCCCCGCAGCCACATCACCAAGGCTATTGAGCACAAGGTGATCACCCCTGTGCCGGGCAAAGCTCGCCTCAGGGGTGGACAGACCCGGTTCGTATCCGCTCATGCGGTGGCGTATCTCGCTGCGATCCGCAAGGCGGGCCTCAGTGATCTTCCACTGCGCCACAAACGGCTCATTGCCAACCGGCTGCGAGCGATGGGGCCGGAACTGACACCGGTGGAAGTGGCCGAGGGCCTGGTTCTGGACGTGGATCGTCTGGCCGCGCAGCTCTACGCCGCCGCCATGCGCTACAGCCAGGCGCGTGATGCCCATATCGTGAGTGATCCCGATATTCTGGGCGGCCTGCCGGTGATCCGCGGGACACGCCTGTCGGTTTATGCCATCGCCGGGAGGCTGTCTCACGGCGAAACGCTGGACGAGCTGATGGCGGACTATCCCGACATACCGCGCGAGGCGTTCGAGGCCGCTGACATGTTCGCCCGGACCCATCCGCGCCGGGGACCGCGCGTGCATCGCTTGCGGGATAGGGCGTGAGCGCCCGCAATGGGCCCACGCCTGTTCATTGATGAGTGCCTGTCTCCGAAACTGGCGCGCGTGATCAATACTGAAGGGACGGGTTACGCCGTCCATCCGCTTGATCAGGGCGGGCGCGGTCAGCGCGATGACGAGGTGCTGGCGCGCGCGCTGGCTGAAGACCTGATCATCGTCACTGAAAATGCCCGTGATTTCAGGAAGCTTGTCGGGCGGGCCGACATACACCCGGGGCTGATCATCTTGCCCAATCTGGATTTCGCCACGGGCAAGGCTTTGCTCGATCGCGCTATCGGCTTTCTGCGAGGCAAGGGCGACCCCATGCGCGTCATGGTCAACCACGTGCTCGAAGTCGATGCGGACGGGGTGATGCGCTTTTTCGCAATGCCCGATCCTTAAACGCCCTCCGGCCTCGGCACGAAGTTCAGCGCCAGGCCGTTATTGCACCAGCGCTGGCCGGTGGGGCGGGGGCCGTCGTCGAAGACATGGCCCTGATGGCCGCCGCAGCGGGCGCAGTGATATTCGGTGCGCGGGGTCCACAGCCGCCAGTCGGTCTTGGTGTTGAGCGCGCCTTCGATGGGCGCCCAGAAGCTCGGCCAGCCGGTGCCGCTCTCATATTTGGTGGCTGAGAAAAACAGCGGCAGGGCGCAGCCGGCGCAAACATAAATCCCGTCGCGGGTCTCGCCGTTCAGTGGGCTGGAGCCCGGGCGCTCGGTGCCCTCGCGGCGCAGTATGCGGAACTGGTCTGCGGTCAGGCGCTCGCGCCACTGGGCCTCGGTGAGGGCGGCGTAATCGATGGTTTCGGCGCCCCAGGGCGTGATGTCCGGATGGTCGAACAGGACACTGTCTTCAAAACGAGTGCGCGCGAGCGCAGGGCCGGTGGCGGCGAAGGCGAGGGCGGCGCCCAGAAATACGCGGCGGGTGGTCAGCGTCATGACGCAAATCCTTTCACGCAATGCATGACGCTCAAACTATGACGCAGGCGCGGCCCGGCCAGTCACAAGCCGGAGAGCGTGGATCACCGTTTGCGGGTGCGCGGCGCCGGATCAGGGTCCGGCCCGGCCTCGTCCTTGGGATCCATGTTCGCCAGCAGATCACGCCAGCGCCAGCCGGGATCGCGCGCGGCGCCGGGGCCCCGCGCCGGCGAAGCGTCATCGCCGGCCGTGTCTGCCCCGTGTGAAGCATCGTCCGCGGCCGGGCCGTGCGTCTCATCGCCGGCCGGGGAACGGTCAGCGGCGGGGTTGTCTTCAGGGATGTCACGCGCCGGGCGCGGCGCGCCGGAGCGCGCGCGGCTTTCGCCCGAGCGCCTGGCGCTCAAGGGGTCGGGGACTTCATTGGCGGGCAGATCGAGCGGTTTGCGCCCGCCCGCAACCGATCCCATGCGCAGGATGAAATCGGACAACAGCTCGTAATTCTGCCGGATGCGGGACTGGAACTGGGCGTCGATCTCGCGCGCCTGGTCGCTGGCCTCCGCAGCGGTGCTGGTCAGCCGCTCCAGCCCTTCTGACAGGATGCGCTCAATGGCCTGCGCGCTTTCGCGGGCGGCTTCGGGCGCGGCCTCCAGCTTGCGGCGCAGTTCCGCCAGCTCGGACTCCACGCGCTCGGTCTCGCGCCTGGACGCGTCGAGCGTATCGGCCAGCTGGCGGCGCACGGCTTCGGAGGCGGATTCAGCGGCTTTCGCGGCGCGTTCGGTCAGCGCCTCAGCTTCCTGCAGGCGGGCCTGGAAGGCGTCGTCAGAGCGGCGCGCCGCCTCGAACCCGGCCTCGCTGACGCGCTCCAGGGCGGCCTCGGCGGCGCCCGCCTGCGCTTCCAGGCTGGCGCCTGCGGTGTCGGCAGCCTCGCGGGCGGCTTCGGCCACGGCGCGCAGCCTCTCCATGGCCTTTTCCTGGGCCTTGGCCGCTTCGGTGCTTTCCTTGTGCACCAGCTCGCCCAGCATCTCGGCGCGCTTGAGCGCGGCCTCCACAGCCGTCTCGAACACCTGGCCGGACTTCTCTGCAGCGGCTTTGAGCGTATCGGCGCCGCCGCGTGCGGTGCGGGTCATGGTTTCCAGCTCGGCCTTGTGGAAATCGAGCGACGCGGCGATCTTTTCCTGCTCCTTGCGCAGGGCCTCGCTGGCCTCGCCCAGCCGCTCGCGATGCTTGAGATATGCTGCTTCCAGCCCGTCGCTGCGGGCTTTGAGCATGTCGGCGAAATCGCGCATCTCGGTGGAGCGCGCGTCCAGCGACAAGGTGACCCGGTTGCTGGCATCCTCGACGCTGTCACCGGCCGATTTCAACCGGTCGGCGCCGGACCTTATGCGCTTCTCGCTCTCGGCGGCGCGCGAATCGGCGAGCTCCGCCGCGGCGGCGACCATTTTGGACTGGTCCTGGATGGCGGCGGCGATCAGGGCGGCCTTGTCGTCCAGGCTTTCCGACACATCGGACAGTTTTTCACGTTCGGCGCGCAGCGAGCGCACCAGCGCCTCGGCGCGTTCGCGCGCCTTGCCCGAACTGTCTTCCAGCGAATCGGCGTGATGGGTGATGACCTCTTCCATCGCCGCCAGACGCGCCAGCGCGCTTTCCATGGTTGCGTTGACCCGGTCGATCTGGACCGCGATGGCGTCAGCCAGGCGCGCCGTATCGGTTTCGGCATGGGACAAGGGCGCGGCCAGGCGCGCCACGGCCAGGTCCAGCCGGCGTGCGCGCGAGCCGGCGCGGGCCACTTCGCGGCCCAGCAATCCGGCCAGAATGAATAACAGCGCCGGCGCGACAGCAAACACCGACAGGCCCGCCAGCTGGGCGGCGGTCAGGCTGGCCAGATCGGTGTAGCCGGCCAGATAGGCGCTGGCGCCCCCCGCCCATAACAGGCCAAAGGCGAAGCCCAGAAAGGCGATCCAGCCGCCGCCGCGTGCGCGCGGCGCGATCTCCGGCTTCGCAGGCGGCGCCGTCACGTCGCGGCGCGTGCGAACGGTGTCCAGCGCCCCGCCGCCCGGCAGGCTCGCCGCGTCGCCAGTGACGGCGGCGGATTGATCGGATTTCGCGTCGCTGACGGCCATGACGCCCCGTTTGTCCAGAACTGTGCGCGGATGCGCGCCCACACGCGCGCTCTTCATCCCTGTACGGTCAGAGAAGCGCACATCTGTTTTAGGCCTTGAGAGCGGGGAGTTAAAGCACCGGAAGCGTCAGGGCTGTGCGCGACGGCTCGCAATCGCGCGACACCTCGCTCCACATAGCGCCGGACGGGGCGGCGGAATAGCTCAGCTCCACCGGCGGGCGGGCGGCGTCGGGCTGAGCGCTGACATGGGCCGCAGGCTCGAATCGGATCGGCGGGCAGTCGTCCCGGTCGCGCTCATAGCCAATACCGATCACGGCCAGCAGGGCCGCAACCAGCAAGTGGAGAAGATCAATGAGAAACGACATGGTCCGCCAGCCTTTCGTCGAGACCCTTATGCGCTCATGGCCGCGCGCCTGACAAGCCAAAGCATCCTTCAGCGCCGTGAATTCTTCGTAAGGAAGCCCGCTCCATCACAGGAAATGGTTGCAGGTGCGAGCCAAACTCGTCAGCGTGCCGCCATGTGCCGGCCGCCGGGCTGGCGGGGCATGGGGGAGGTCATCATGAACGCACACACCGCGCCGGTGGCGGCGAAGGACCGGTTTGAAAGCCTGGATGTTCTGCGCGGGATCGCGGTGCTGGGCATCTTGATGGTGAATATCCAGGCTTTCGCCATGGTGTTCACCGCCTATCAGAACCCGCCCTCCCATATGGATTTCACCGGCGCCAACCAGACCGCCTGGTTCTTCCAGCACGTCTTTTTCGAGATGAAATTCATCACCTTGTTCTCCGCCCTGTTCGGCGCGGGGATCATTTTGATGGTCGGTGACGGGCCGGACAGCTCCACCAAGGTGCATTATCGGCGCATGCTGTGGCTGCTCGCCTTCGGCATCGTGCACGCCTATGCGCTCTGGTTCGGCGATATCCTGTTCACCTATGCGCTGGCGGGCATGATCGTGGTGCTTTTCCGCCGCATGAGCACAGGCAAGCTGGTGTTCTGGGGTCTGTTCTGGACCGCGCTGACCGGGCTGATGCTGACGGGTCTGATGGCGTCCTTCAGCTTCCTGCCTGAGGGCATGAGCTCTGAGGATGTGGGCATGGCCCTGACCCCTGAGGCGCTGGCCAGCCAGGTCGCGGCCTATCAGGCCGGCTGGCTGGACAGCCGCGGCTATAACGCCCTTGGCGCGATCACCGGCCAAGTGTTCGCTGTGGTGTTCGCCGGGCGCATTATCGGGGTGATGTTCCTGGGCATGGCGCTGTTCAAGAGCGGCTTCCTGCTCGCGCGCTGGTCGGTCCCGAAATATCTAATCAGCGCCGCTATTGGCCTCGGCCTGGGGCTGCCGCTGGTCTGGTTCGGCGCCGAGCATGCGCTGTCCAGCGGGTTCGAGCTCGGCGAGATGTGGGTGCACACGGCCACCAATTATGCCGGATCGCTTCTTATGGCGTTCGGTTACGCCGCGATTGTCATGCTGATCTGCAAGGCGCCGTGGCTGTCGATCATCCGCGCGCCGTTCCGGGCGGCGGGCCGCATGGCCTTCACCAACTACCTCACCCAGTCCATCGCCATGGTGTTCATCTTCGTAGGCCCGCCGGGCCTGGGCCTGTACGGCACGATGGAACGGGTGGAACAGGTTCAGCTGGTGATCGGCGTATGGATCGTACAGCTCATCGTCTCGGTGCTGTGGCTGCAGGTCTTCCGCTATGGCCCGTTTGAGTGGCTGTGGCGTGCGCTGACCTATGGCAAGCTGCATCCGATCCTGAAGGAGCGGGCCGCAGCGTGAGCCGGGCGGGCGTCGCGGACGGCGATCTGATCGCGGTCTACGGCTTGCTCCGCGCCGGGCAGAGCGGGTTCGCCCGCTTTGGCCTGGCCGGCGCGTTCGAGGCGCGCGGACCGTGCCTGATCCCCGGTCTGCTCTATGATCTGGGCGATTATCCAGGCCTCACCGGCGGGCCGGGTCTTGTGCGCGGCGAGTTGTTCGCCGTGAGCAACGCGCTGGTGATGCCGCGCCTGGACGCGTTCGAGGATTACTGGCCGGGAGACAAGACGCGCACGCGCTATGAGCGCCGCCGGGTGACGCTTGTCGAGCCTGAAGGGCTGGAGGCCTGGGTCTATGTCTGGGTGCGCCCGCTGACCGGCGCGCGCGCCATAGCCTCAGGCGACTGGCTGGCGCGTTGAAAGATCACACCGCGTCGGGCTGACGTTCCGGCGCGGCGGCGGCGAACTCGGGCAGGGCGCGTGCGGCTTCGTCAGCGGCCACAAGGCGCGCGAAGGGCGTCAGGTCCACGCCGAAGCGGCGGGCATTGAACATTTGCGGCAACAGAAAAATCTCCGCCAGCGACGGCCCGGCGCCAAAGATGAACCCGTCTTGCCCGCCCGCGTCCGCGGCCAAGGCCTCCAGCGCCGTGAAGCCGGTCTCGATCCAGTGGCGCGCCCAGGCGGTGGCGTCATCCTGATCCGCGCCGTGGTCTGCGCGCAGCTTCTTCATGACGCGCAGATTCTGGATCGGGTGGATGTCACAGCCGATGGCCGCAGCGAAGGCGCGCACCCGGGCGCGCTGATAAGGATCAGCGGGCAGG
Source organism: Oceanicaulis sp. (assembly GCA_051859425.1). Taxonomy (GTDB): domain Bacteria; phylum Pseudomonadota; class Alphaproteobacteria; order Caulobacterales; family Maricaulaceae; genus Oceanicaulis. The sequence continues at coordinate 19,350 of JBHYFR010000012.1, forward strand.
AGTGGGCGCTCGGGCCAGGTCTCCTCGATCCATTCGATGATCGCCGGGCTCTGGGTCAGGATGTGCCCGTCCGCTTCCAGCGCAGGCACCAGGCCTTGCGGATTGCGGGCCAGATATTCCGACGCGCGCTGGCCGCCATCGACCAGATTCACCGCGACGGTCTCATACGCCAGCCCCTTCCAGTTCAGCGCCAGGCGCACGCGGTAAGTGGTGCCGGAGCGGAAATAGCCGTGGAGAACAAGCTTCATGACGGGCGCTCCTGCGCGTGCGGGGTGAAATTAGTTGCAAATGTTACTATTCTGCCCGAAGACGATGCACGCGCTGGCGGGCTGTTATCAAGCCCCGCGCGGCGTCCCCCACAGTCAATGAAGGAGCCCCGCCATGGCCGATCTGTTCGAGAATCCGCTGGGAACCGATGGTTTCGAGTTCGTCGAGTTCACCAGCCCGCAGCCGGAAAAGCTGGAAGCGCTCTTCTCCACGCTGGGCTTCACCGCCGTGGCCAAACACAAGACCCGCGACATCACACGCTGGGCCCAGGGCGATATCAATTTCCTGGTCAATCGCGAAACCACCGGTCAGGCGGCTGAGTTCCGCGCCGCCCACGGTCCCAGCGCCAACGCCATGGCGTTCCGCGTGAAAGACGTGCGCAAGGCCTATGGCGAGGCCATCGCGCGCGGCGCCGAACCCTTTGGCGATGGGGTGTGGGCCGATGATGCGCTGGCGCCGGCCCTGCGCGGCATTGGCGGATCGGTGCTGTATCTGGTGGACCGCTATGGCGAGACGTCGATCTATGACGAGGCCTTTGAGCCCCTGCCGGGCGCGGGCGACACCACGGGCGTCAATCTGGAAGTGCTCGATCACCTGACCCACAACGTGCTCAACGGCAATATGGACACATGGGCGGGCTTTTATGAGCGCGTCTTCAATTTCCGCGAAATCCGCTATTTCGACATCAAGGGCCAGCACACCGGCCTTCTGTCGCGGGCCATGACGGGCCCGTGCGGCAAGCTGCGCATCCCGCTCAACGAAAGCTCCGACGACCAGTCGCAGATATCCGAATACCTGCGCGAATACAATGGCGAGGGCATCCAGCACATCGCCCTGACCACGCCGGACATCTATGACACCGTGGAGCGCCTGCGCGCGGCCGGGCTGGAGTTCCAGTCCACGCCCCAGACCTATTACGAGCTGGTGGACGAGCGCGTGCCCGGCCATGGTGAAGACCTCGAAAGGTTGAAGAAAAACAACATCCTGGTCGATGGCGATCCGGAAAATGGCGACGGGCTGCTGTTGCAGATCTTCACCACCACCAATATCGGCCCGATCTTCTTCGAGATCATCCAGCGCAAGGGCAATGAGGGCTTCGGCGAGGGCAATTTCAAAGCCCTGTTTGAATCCATCGAGCTCGATCAGATCCGGCGCGGCGTGATCAAGACCGCCGCCGCCAGCTGAACCGATGGATGACCAGCCGTCCCGGCCGGCGCGCGAAGGCGCTTCCATGCGCCTTCGCGACTATCTGCCCTACCGGCTTTCGGTGGTGTCCAACAAGGCGTCGGGTCTGATCGCGCGCGCCTATCAGGCCCGCTTTGGCCTGACCATCTGGGAATGGCGTGTAATCGCGGTGCTGGGCGAGGGCGCGCCGCTGACCGCCCAGGCTGTGTGCGAAGCGACCGCCATGGATAAGGTAACGGTCAGCCGCGCCATCCGCGCCCTGGACGCGCGCCGTCTGGTCAAACGCACACCCAACCGGGCCGACAAACGCGCCAGCGATGTGACGCTGACCCCGGACGGCCAGGCGGTGTATCTCGAGATCGCACCGCTGGCCCTGCACTATGAAGCAGCGCTGCTGGAGGGTTTCTCTCACAGCGAACGCGCCCAGCTCACCGCCCTGCTGGACAAGCTGGAGGCGCGGTTGATCCATCTCACCACGTCCAGCGGCGAGGCGCAGTAAAGCGGGACAACATGCCGCAGCCTCGAAAACCTGTTCCGCGAAGTCGAGTCTGTCCCGAATTCAAATACTTGGCAGGTAAGGGGGATGCGACAATTTGGCCGCAAGTCTTGCCCCTTTTGGAGGCTGGACTTACCTGAGCCGTCAAGTGATCCGCCAACCATTGGAGAGACAGTGATGAGCGCCGGTTCCCAGACCGATCCGATGACCCGCAGGGCGCCGGAGGGCCTGCGTGACCGCATCGCCTTGATGATGGTGCGCACCATGCGGGTGTTCGCCGATCTGTTCTTCCGCAAGCGCTATGGCCACCGCGCGGTGGTGCTGGAGACCGTGGCCGCTGTGCCGGGCATGGTGGGCGGGCTTTTGCAGCACCTCAAATGCCTGCGCCATATCTGCGAGGATCAGGGCTGGATCCGCGAACTTCTTGATGAGGCGGAGAACGAGCGCATGCATCTCATGACGTTCATCCACATCGCCCAGCCCAGCCCGTTCGAGCGTGGCCTGATCATGGTCGCCCAGGCGTTTTTCTACAACGCGTACTTCTTCTTCTATCTGTTTGCGCCCGCGCACCGCGCACCGGTTTGTGGCGTATCTGGAGGAGGAGGCGGTGGTCAGCTACACCCAGTATCTGGCGGCCATTGATTCAGGCGCGCTGGAGAATGTGCCCGCGCCTGACATCGCCCGCGAATACTGGAAGCTCCCCGCCGATGCGCGTCTGCGCGATGTGGTGATCCAGGTGCGCGCCGACGAAGCGCGCCACCGTGACACCAACCATGAATTTGCCGATGCGATGATTGGCACTGGCGCCATGCGCACCAGCGCCGGGTCCGCGCCCGGCGCGTAACCACGCTGATGGACCGGCAAGGCTCTTGATGCAGGGACTAGCGCCGGGGCTTCGCGCCCCGGCCGGGCTATTCGCCGGCAGCGCGGGCGAAAATCTCTTCAGCGCGCTGCGCGTCGGAACGCGTGTCCATGCGCTCATCAAGAGAGGCGCGGGCGCGGGCGACCGCGGCGTCGGTGACAAGGCTGGCGTATCCCGCGAGCGAGCGGCCAACGGCGCACAGGTCGCGATGGTCGGCGCAAAAGCCTGCTTCCAGCTCCTGGCCCGTCCCGGCGGCGGCCATGGCCGCCTCGCGGGCTGGAGCGGAGAGGATGGCGTGGGCTTCACGGGCAAAGGCGCCGTTTTCAGGCGCACTGAAGCCGGCGGGCGCAAAAGCGGCCACCACAGCGATCCAGAATGCAGCTCTCAACATGAAGATCATGTTCGCCTCACACTTTGCCCACCCCGAGCAAGAATGAGGCTAACGCAAACCAGGCCGGACTCGCCAGTCAAACCGGGCCGAAAGGTAAATGACGTATTAAGGCTGAACATTCACGGTGAATCGGGCGTTAACCCATCACCGCAAACTGTATCAGTTCGAGACAGTGATATGGTCGAGATTGCGCCGCTCGCGCTGGGCGGTGGTCAGGCACTGGGCCACGTCATTAAGCGCGTGGGCCGCGATGCAATAGCTGTCCTCATAGCGGAAGCTGCCCGCCGCGATGCATTGCTGCAGCATCAGGCGCGACCATTCGATACAGCGCTCCACCGCCGGATCGCCCAGCAGCGAGTCGAGCAGGGCCATATCGCCGGTCTCGATTGACTGAAGCGCGGCGACGGCCAGGAAGCGGCCAACGCGCCGCTCGTCCGGCGTCATCTGCTGGGCGCCCACGGCCACCGACAGTTCGGGCAGGTTGGGCAGGTTGGCGGGACGCTCGGCGAACATGGACACCGCCGATCCCATCCGGCCGTCACGGGTCAGCCGCACAGCGCTCTCCGCACTGGCCTCGTCACCGGGGACCGGGTCCGCGCGGCGAAAACTCGTTTGCAGGCGCATGTGAGCGGTGTTGAGCGCTTCGTTGCGGTCGCGCCGGTCGCGCTCGCGGCGCATGGCCCAGCTTTCACGCTGCAGCGAGTAGGCGGCCTGGCGGTAGCGTTCGCCGACCTGGCGCATATGGGTGACGTCTTCCTCGATGGCGCCCACCACGCTTTCCTGGGCCAGATCAGCGCCCATGAAGCCGGTGACGAAAATCGGATCATGCAGCAACGCGGCGCGCGCGGTTTCAAAGCCATAATAATCGGCCACGGCGCGCACGGCGTCGACAAACTCGGGGTGCTGGGCGGCGACCAGGGCGGCATAGGCGATCTGGGCGTCGACCAAGCGGTCGCCCTGATAATAGGAGGCCAGCGAATCCATCACCGCATCCAGGTCCGCGCCCGAGCGCAATTCGCGCAAGCCCGCCCGGTTCACGTCACGGTGGAAGGCGGCATAGGTTTGCGCCGTCTCGGCCAGCGGCCCCAATTCGGGACCTTGCGCGAGAACCGGCCCGGCGGGCGCGGGCGATTCGGCGGGTTCGTCGGCAAATCCGGCGTGGGCCAGCGTGGCGGCGAGGGCGGCGGCGATCCAGGCTGTCTTCATGGTGGAACCTGCTGTCGGGCTGGGAAGGCGAAGATGCCAGTTTTCATAATGACCTTGATCGGTTTGGACGCCAAGGGGAGGCCTGCGGATTAACGGCGATTCAATAATTGTTAACGCCCGCGGCGCAGCGTGCGGGCGTTCCGGTGACCCTTTGTGAGTCGGCCCCGCCATCATGTCCACGACCCCGACGCCTGACCCTCGTTCGACCGCGTGGCTGGACCGCACCGCCGGACCTGTCATGCACGGCGCCTGGCTGGTTGTGTGCGCGGTCACGGCGCTGAGCCTGGCGCCCCTCACGGCGCAAGCCTGGGCGCTGGTGCTGGCCGCCGCCGGGCCGGGCCTGATCGGTCTGTTCCTGAGCGCCGCCAAAGCCGACACCCGCGATCTGGCGCGCCTTGTCATGGCGCTGGCCTGGTGCCTGCCGGGTCTTTGCGCATCGGTGATGTTCGCCAGCGCCCTGTCGCCGGCCGCGCTGGTCTTCCTGGCCGGGCCCATGACGCTGGCCGCATCGGGCTGTGCGCGCGCGGCGCGCCTGAGCGCCGTGGTCTCGGCGTGCGCCTTCATTCTGGCGGCCGGCTTCAGCCTGCTGGGGCCGGATCCGCTTGCGGCCATACCGGGCGGAGCCTTGGCCGGACTGGTGATGCTGGCCTCGTTTTTTGTCGTCACGGGTTTTGCAGCCCGCGCGCGTCTCAGCGCCCGGCTCGCCGCCGCCCGGCGCGAGCTGGACGAAATTCGCCCCGCGGCGCAGGGCTTCACCCATGCGCCGTCGCCCCTTCTGGCGCTCGACCCGGACGGTGTCATCACCGCCGCCTCGCGCGCCCTGCGCCGCGTTGCGCCGGGCGTGCCGCGCGATCTTGCCGGTCTGCCCGTGGACGGGCTCGGCTTTGACGAGGATCAACAGAGCGCCCTGCGCGCCGGGCTGGACTCGGCCCGTGCGGGCGGCGGCGCCGATGGAGGGCGCTTCACCTTTACGGTGCGCGGTCCCCGCGGGCGCGAAAACGCCCTGACCGCGCGCGCCGTGGCGACGCCGGCCGGTTATGTGCTCAGCCTCTCGGAGTCTGCCGGGGCGGATGCCGAGGCCGAGCGCCGCCTGATCGCCGAGCGTGATGCGGCCATCGCCGCCAGCCGCGCCAAATCCGAATTCCTGGCCGCCGTCAGCCATGAGCTGCGCACGCCGCTGAACGCCA
>JBHYFR010000013.1:0-24856 GCA_051859425.1 Oceanicaulis sp.
CGACAAGACACAGCGGCTCGACCGCCTGGCGGCGCGGCTTCAACCGGCCCAGGCCCGCGCCCTCACCGCCCGCCAGCGCACGCTGGAGGGGTTGGCCGCCCGGCTGAACTCGGTCTCCCATGAGGGCGTGCTGGCGCGCGGATTTGCGCTGGTCACAGACGCCAACGGCAAGCTGGTGCGCACCGCCTCGGCGCTGACGGACGGCGAGGCGGTGCGGCTGGAATTCAGGGACGGTCAGCGCGGCGCGGTGATCGGCGGCGGCGCTGCGGCCCTGCCGCCAGCACCACTGGCACCCGCGCCTCGCAAGGCGAAGCCCAAACCCAAACCGCCCGCCCCCGGCCAGGGCGATCTGTTTTAGGTTACGCCGCCCGGATATGGGCCAGGAAGCGGTTGACGCCTTCGCGCATCTCGCCGGCCTGACGGCCCAGATCCTCTGACGCGGCGACCAACACCCCGGCCGCTTCGCTGGTTTCCTGCGCCCCGGCCAGCACGTCGGTGATGGTCTGGGCCACGCTGCTGGCGCTTTTGGCGGTCTGGTCGGTATTGCGGCTGATCTCCGCCGTGGCGGCGTTCTGCTCTTCCACCGCAGCCGAGATGGATGCGGACACGCCGCTGACCTGTTCGATGGCGGCGGACACCTCGCTGATCGCGGCCACGGCCTCACGCACAGCGCCCTGCACCTGGGCGATCTGGGACGAGATGTCCTCGGTGGCCCGCGCCGTCTGCGATGCGAGCGATTTCACCTCGCTGGCGACCACGGCGAAGCCCTTGCCCGCCTCGCCCGCGCGCGCCGCCTCGATGGTGGCGTTGAGGGCCAGGAGGTTGGTTTGCTCAGCCACGGACTCAATCAGATTGACGATCTCGCCGATCTTCTCGGCGGCTTCGGCCAGGCGGGCCATGGTCTGACCGGTTTCGGCCGCCCGGGACTGGGCCGACGCCGACCCGCCCGCAGCCTCGGTGGCGCGATTGGCGATTTCGGTGATGGCGCCGGTCAGCTGCTGGGCCGCCGACGCGACGGTCTGGGCGGTCACGGTGGCTTCCTCTGCGGCGGCGGCCACGGTGGTGGACTTTTCCGATGTGGCGTCCGCCGTCCCCGACAGGGCGCGGGCCGTATCGGACAGGCGTCCGGCGGCGGCGGCCACCGAATCCACGATGGCCGACACGGTCTGCTCGAACTCACTGGCGAGCCGCTCGCGCTCGACCTGCTTGGCCTCTTCGGCGAAGGATTCGATGGTGGAGATGCAAAGGTCCATGTCCAGCATGGCGGCCTTGACCACGGTATCGAGATCAGCGGTCAGACTGCGCCGGGCCTGGCCGGCGCCGAACGGGCCGGCCTTGGACAGATGGCTGGCGGTGATGGCCTCGATCAGGCCCGACACGATCTTGGCGTAGCCGCCGAAATACCATTCGGGCTTCAGGCCCAGCGAGGCATGCACCTTGCCGATACGCTTCACCGAGGCGATGTAATCGTCGTCAAACTTCGCCTCGCAGATCCGCAGCCAGTGCTCCAGCTGCTTCTCGCGCGCATGCACCCGCATGGCTTCACTGCTGAACATGGAACTGACGGTCTCGTGCCGCGCAATGTCGGCGTAGAAGGCGTCGAGCACATCCGGCAGAGCGCGTTCCACAGTCGACTTCATCGCCCTCAGGCGCGCCCGGTCATCGGCGGTGAAGTTCAAAAACTCAAATCGCGTCCCAAGCCCGTCTCTGGTCATCTCCAGGTCTCCCAAGCGCACAGGCGCAGCGGGAAAAACCTAAACTCAGTACGGTTAATCCGGCCTTATGCATGTGCCACACAGGCCGCGCCGCAGTCACGGCCTGTACCGGCTCTGCGGCGCATTCCGTGTGCGCAAAGGCGCGGCGATGCGGGCGAACTCGGTCAGGACGGTCCGGGTTTCGGCCGGGTCGATGATCTCCTCGATCCAGAAGCGTTCAGCGGTGCGGAAGGGCGAGGCCAGATCGCGCATGCGCGCGGCGAGGTCGGCCTTCATGGCTTCGGGATCGTCGGATTGCTCCAGCGCGGCCTTGAACGCGGCCTCTACCCCGCCTTCCAGCGGCAGGGAGCCCCAGTCGCCTGACGGCCAGGCATAGCGGTAGCGGAAGCGGGTGTGGTCCATCATCGCCGCGCCGGCCACGCCGAACGCCTTGCGGATCAGGATCGTGCACCAGGGTACGCTGGCCTGATAGATGGCGCTGAGCGCCCTTGCCCCGTGGCGGATCGTGCCCGCACGCTCGGCCCGCGTGCCGATGACGAAGCCGGGGATGTCCACGGCATGCACCACCGGCAGGCGGAAGGTTTCGGCCAGGTCGACAAAGCGCGTGACTTTCTGGGCGGCCTCCGCCGTCCAGCCGCCGCCATAGACATTGGGATTGCTGGCCAGCACCGCCACCGGCCAGCCATCCAGCCGGGCGAGCGCGGTGATGACGCTGGACCCGAAATGACGGCCCATTTCGAACACGCTTGCCTCGTCGCATACGCTTTTGAGGATCGCGCGCATGTCATAGCCATAGCGCCTGTCGCGCGGGATGATGGCGCGCAGGGCCGGATCGGCGCGGGCGGGATCATCGGTGACGGCCCCGCGCGGCGCAGCCTCTCCGGCCCGGTCGGGCAGATAGGACAGGAACCAGCGCGCAGCCTCCATGGCGTCCGCCTCGCTGGCGTAGGCGTCGTCGGCGGCTCCGGCGGCGAGCTGGATGTCGGCCCCGCCCAGTTCCTCCTTGGTGACCTGCTCGCCAATACCGGCCACCACGGGCGGGCCGGCGATGAACATCTGGGATTGGCCCTTCACCATCACGCAGTAATGGCTTGAGACGGCGCGCGCCGCGCCCAGCCCCGCCACCGGCCCCAGAGCCAGCGACACCACCGGCACGCGTTCCAGATTGGCGGCCACCTGGTCCCAGCCGGGATTGAACGGGACATAGCTCGCGCCCATGTCCAGGATTGATTTGACCGACCCGCCCCCACCCGTGCCCTCGATCAGGCGGATCAGCGGCAGGCCGAGCTCCCCGGCCATGGTTTCCGCCGGGATCTGCTTTTCAATGATCGCCGCATCCGCCGCCCCGCCGCGCACGGTGAAGTCGTCGGCCACCACCGCGATGGTGCGCCCGCCGATCTGCCCGCGGCCGAACACGCAATTGGCCGGGGTGAAGCTTTCCAGCGTCCCGTCCTCTCCCGTCTGCGCCGTACCGGTGATCGAGCCGATTTCGCGGAAACTGCCCGGGTCGAGCAGGAGATCGAGGCGTTCGCGCACATTCAGCCGGCCCGCCGCCTTCTGGCGCGCCAGCTTGTCCGGCCCGCCCATGCCCCGCGCCAGCGCCTGTCGCTTGCGCAGTTCGCTGATTTCATCTTCCCAGCTCATTGGGCTATGTCTCCGCCGCCTGTTGAATGGAACCTCATGACCAGTTTCCCCTTCAAACTCCTCGCCGTCGACGGCGGCGCCCGCACGGGAGTGTTGAAAACTCCGCGCGGCGACATCGCCACGCCCGCCTTCATGCCGGTAGGCACCGCCGCCACCGTCAAGGCGCTATATCCCGAACAGGTGCGCGATGCGGGCGCCCAGATCATTCTGGGCAATACCTATCACCTGATGCTGCGCCCCGGCGCAGAGCGGGTGAAGCGGCTGGGCGGCCTGCACGCCTTTATGCGCTGGGACGGGCCGATCCTCACCGACTCCGGCGGCTTCCAGGTCTGGTCGCTGTCAGGCCTGCGCAAGCTGGTGGAGGAAGGCGTAACCTTCAAAAGCCATATCGACGGTTCATCGCATCACCTCACGCCGGAACGCTCCATCGAGATCCAGGCCGATCTTCTGGGCGCGGACATTTCCATGCAGCTGGATGAGTGCACGCCCTTCCCGTGCGAGCGCGATGCGGCGGCGCGGTCCATGGAGCTGTCCTTGCGCTGGGCGCAGCGCTCGCGCGACGCCTTCGGCGAGCGCAAGACCCAGGCGATTTTCGGCATCGTGCAGGGCTCGGTCTATGACGATCTGCGCCGCGACAGCGCCGAGGGCCTCAAGCGCATCGGGTTTGACGGTTACGCCGTGGGCGGGCTGGCGGTGGGCGAAGGCTTCGAGATGATGTGCCGCGTGCTCGACGCCACCACGCTGTTCCTGCCGTCCGACCGGCCGCGCTACCTGATGGGCGTGGGCAAGCCGGTGGATCTGGTGGAGGCCGTGGCCCGCGGCATCGACATGTTCGACTGCGTCCTGCCCACACGCTCCGGGCGCCACGGTCAGGCCTGGAGCGATTACGGTCCGGTCAATCTGAAAAACGCCCGCTTCGCCGAGGACCCGCGTCCGCTGGACGAAACCTCGGACTGTCCGGCCAGCCGGGACTATTCACGCGCCTATCTCCATCACCTGGTGAAGGCGAACGAGTATCTGGGCTCAATGCTGCTGTCCTGGCACAACACGGCCTATTTCCAGTCGCTGACCGCGCGCATGCGCGCCGCTATCGAGGAGCACCGGTTTGACGCCTTCCGGCGTGAGTTTCACGAAAAACTGGCGCAGGAGTTCGACTAGGCGGTCAGGCCTCGCCGCCAGCCGGACACAGCCCGCCCTTGAACCAGTCGGCCAGGTGATCGACGAACAGGCGGACCCGGTGGGCGAGATAGCGGTTGGACGGATAGACCGCCCACAGATCGCGTCCCTCGGGCGTCCAGTCGCCCATCACCGCATGCACGGCGCCCGCATCGATGGCCTCGCGCGCGGCCCATTCGGGCGTGCAGGCGAGCCCGGCGCCGGCGGCCGCAGCGCTGACCGCCGCCTTGGCGCCGTTGAGTGACAAACGGCCCGCCACCTTCACCTCGGCCGGATCGCCATCGCGTTGAAAGCGCCAGAGCATAGGGGCGGGCCGGTTGCGGTCGATGATGCAGTCATGGCGCGCCAGATCGGACGGGTGGGCCGGCGCGCCCGCGCCCGCCAGATAGGCGGGGCTGGCCACCAGCACCATGGGCGCGTGGGCGAGGCGGCGCGCGATCAGGGTGGAATCGGTCAGATGCCCCAGACGCACGGCCAGATCATAGCCCTCGTCCACCAGATCGACCATGCGGTCGGTCATGTCCAGGCGCACCTCCACCCCCGGCCAGCGGGTCATGAAGGCGGTGACCGGCTCCACCAGCCGCTGGGCGCCGAAATCCACCGGCGCCGAGACGCGCAAGACGCCCACCGCCGCCGCGTGCTCCTGGGCCAGGCCTGATTCCAGCTCCTCATATTCCTTGAGCCAGGGCCGCACCCGGTCGAGCAGGGCGCGTCCCGCATCGGTCAGGCGCACCGAGCGCGTGGTGCGTTCGAGAAGCCGCGCCTGCATGCGCTCTTCCAGAGCCGAGATCTGCTTGGAGGCCGCGCCCGGCGTCAGGCCGAGCCGTTCAGCGGCGCGGGTGAAGCTTTCCAGTTCCGCCACGGCGGAAAACAGGCGCAGCGCGTCAATGCGATCCATGAGGGTTCCATGCGTTACCAGACAGCAGGATCGCCGGTCTTATCGCCCGCCCCCCACGCTGTCACGCGAATTGACTGCACGCAGGCTCAGGGGCGCGCGCCGTCATGCCCGCTGTCATGCGCCTCCAGCCAGTCCAGCGCCAGCGCGAACAGCGCCGTTTCGCCGGGCGTCAGTCCGCTGACCGCGTCATAGGGTTTGGGCTCGTCCGGGTCCTCGCCGGTGACGAAATACGCGATGGCGGCGTCAAGCTCAGGCACGAACCACGCGCCGCCATACAGGCCCCAGGCCTGGCCTGGATGGCCGATGGCGGTGAGCGCCGGACGTCCGGGGACCTGCCCGGCTTCGAGAAATTGCGGCCCCGTGGCCCAGGCGCGCAGGCCCGGCCCGGCATCGCCGCGCCACACCGGATCGGCCAGCGCCTCGCCCGGCCCGCCCGGCGCGAAGGCCTGCGCCAGCAGGGCCAGCTCGATCACATTGGCGCGCAAGCCCCCCTGGGGCGACATCAGCGAGCCGTTCTCGCCCGGCTGATAATCCTCCAGCACATGACCGGGCTGGACCAGCACCACCGGCCCCTCGCCCGCCAGCATGGAGGCGCTGTCGATCTGCACCCGCCAGGCGCCATCGCTCCAGCGGTGCAGCGCGCCGCCGTGATCGCGCACGCTGCGCTCCACGCCTGACCAGTTGAAACCCGCGCCGGGAATGCCCGCCGGGATCAGGGCCAGGCGCCGGGCCAGCCGGTCAAAGCGTTCCTCGCTGGCCGCCTCCAGCACGCTGGCGGCCAGCGCATAGCCCAGATTGGAATAGGTAAAGGCCTCGCCCGGCGCGTGCCCGCACCAGGCCGCGTCATCGTCAAACAGGGCGTAGAAATCCTCGCCCAGTTCCGCCCAGTAGCGCGCCGGATCGCAGAGGCCCGCGGTATGAGACAAGAGCTGGCGCACGGTGATAGGCGCATGCGGCGCGCGAGGGTGGCGCGGCGCCTGCCTGAGAACCGTGTGTATTCCGGCGTCCAGATCGAGCCGGCCCGTCCCGGCCAGCGCCCCTGCCGTGAGGGCGACAGCCAGTTTCGACATCGAGGCCGCGCGCACAGGCGTCTGCGCCTCCAGCGGCCGGAGCGGTGTCTGGCCGGCGGTATCGAACGCGGCCGCACCCGCCGCCGAGGCCCATAGCACCTCGCCGCCGCGCACGATGGCGACGGCGGCGCCCGGCGCACGGGCGCCGTCGGTTTCCAGAAGCGTTTCAAGGCGTTCCTGCCAGCTATCATTCACGGGTTCAGCCTCTATCGCGCAGGACGCGAGCAGCAGCGCGCATGCTGCGCCTGCGAATGCGTCCCGCCGGCGGATTTCACGTGAAGGCCTGTGACCCATGCGCAAGCCCCTCAGATTACTCAATATTTGTGCGGACAGGCGCCGTTTTGCGCTTCTGTGAAAGGCGAATTGGCCAGCCAAACTGTAGCAAATTTGTAACGCAAGCATCACATTATTCGTTCCGGTCCGGGTTTTTTCGCCAAATGGGGGGCGTCAAACCCATACAGTTTTGTAATCTGACCATTGGTGCAGCGCAACACGAACGGCGCGCAGCCCTGCGACGACAAGGCGAACCGGGGGTGGCCCGGCCGCAATGACCGGACAACAACATAGGGGATCGGTGTCATGCTCAATCGTTTCGGACGTGTTTCAAGGCTGCTGGCCAGCGGCTCGGGTCTCGCACTCGCCATCGCGGCTGCGCCAGGCCTCGCCATGGCGCAGGCGGCCGAAGAGGCGGCGCCCGAGGCGCGCGCAGCGGACGTGGTGACCGTCACCGGCACGCGCATTGCGCGCGATCCGAACCTGGCCTCCCCGGTCCCCGTCCAGTCGCTGGATTCCGAAGCGCTGCAGCTGTCGGGGGAGATCAGCCTGGCCGACGTGGTCAACCGCATTCCCGCCCTGCTGGCCTCCACGACTTCAGAGCAGACGCTGACCGGCGCCAATGCGCTGAACCTGCGCGGGCTTGGAGCCTCGCGCACCCTGACGCTGGTCAATGGCCGGCGCCATGTGGCCGGCTTTGAAGGCGATCAGGCCGTGGACATCGGGTCCATCCCGCGCGGCCTGATCCAGCGCGTTGAAGTGCTCACCGGCGGCGCCTCGGCGATTTACGGATCGGACGCGGTCACCGGCGTGGTCAACTTCATCCTGCGTGATGATTACGAAGGCCAGAGCTATGACGCCCGCTTCGGCATGTCGAGCCGCGGCGACGCGGAGAACGCCTCGCTGCAGGCGCTGTGGGGCCGCAATTTCCACGAGGGACGCGGCAATATCACGTTCGCCCTGGATTACACCTACGATTCGGTGCTGCGCTTCGGCGACCGCCCCTGGTCGGCCAATAACGGTCTGTCGCGCTCGCTGCCGAACCCGGCGCTGCGCTTCCAGCAGGGCGATATCGGCGCATCGACACCGCTGTTCGCCAATTTCTACAATTTCCAGCAGACCGGCCGCTATCCGTACGGCCTGAGCATCCCCACCTCGGCCCAGGCGTTCATCAACGCCTATAACGCGACCTTCGGCACAGCCCTCACGGTCGGCGCGCTCAGCGCCGCCGAGCTGGCGCTGATCGAGCGGGCGCAACACCTCGCCCTCGCGTGCGATCCTGCCCCAGCCGACCTTCTCGATCTCGTCGCGGCGCGGCGTTATCTCGCCGGGCAATTTCGGGCTCGCGCCCGGCGTGGACCTGAACGGCAGCGGCACGGACGACTGTCTTGAGTCGTTCGTGGGCTGGAACAACTCGCTGGCCGGCACCGGCTCGTTCGGCTTTGCCGGCGGTTGCTGGGTGGTCAATGACGACGGATCGGTGCGGCCCTATCGCGACGGCCTCGTCGCGGGCAATTTCAATCAGTTCGGCGGCGACGGGATCGAGGATGTCTTCGACCAGACCTATCTCATCCCGCAGACCGAGCGGATCACCGCCAATCTGAACGCGCGCTATGACCTGACGGCCAACACCCGCGCCTTCTTTGAATTCAAGGCGTCCCAGTCGGTGACCCAGCGCGGCACGCCGCTGAACACCTTCTACGATCTGCTCTACGGCGCGCCGGACAACCCCTTCCTGCCTCAGGAACTGCAAGGCGTGGCCCTGTCCACCGGCGGCCTGTTCATCACCCGCGACCCGACCGATCTGGGGCCGAACGTGAACCAGTTCACCCGCGACACCTATCGCGTCGTCGGCGGGCTGAGCGGCGAGCTGGACAATGGCTGGAGCTGGGAAGTAGCCGCCAATTTCGGCCAGTTCACCAACACCATCAAAGACCGCAACACGGTGCTTCTGGATCGCTTTTTCGCGGCGATCGACGTGGTCAGCGACGCCAACGGCAACCCGGTTTGCCGCTCCGATCTCGATCCTGCGGCCATTCCGCCGACGACGATCTTCGGCATCCCGTCGTTTGATCCGGGCTTCTACACCTTTACTCCGGGCGACGGTCAGTGCCGGCCGGCCAATATCTGGGGCGGACCCAACTCGATCAGCCAGGACGCGGTGGACTTCATCACCACGACGACAATCGACGAGCTGCGCCTGGAGCAGACCGTCCTTTCCGGCCTGCTTGCCGGCGATTTCGGCAACTGGTTCACCCTGCCGGCCGGTCCGGTCAGCTTCGCGGCAGGTATTGAATACCGCCGCGAGACCAGCCGCCTGAACCGTGACAATGTGGACCTGGGCATCCTGCCGGCCGGCTCTCCGTTCGGCGAAGGCACGCTGATCTCTGACGTGTCGGACAACGGCTCGATGGGCTTCGCCGCCGACAGCCAGTTCTTCAATTCGTCGGGCAGTTTCGATGTCACCGACGTGTTCCTGGAACTGTCCGTGCCGATCCTGGCCGACCTGCCCCTGGCTCAGGAGCTGACGCTGGACGGGGCGTATCGCTACGCCGACTATTCGACGGTCGGCGGGGCCGAGACCTGGAAACTGGGTGTCCTGTGGACGCCGGTGGAGGACATCTCGTTCCGCGGCACCCTCTCCCAGGCGATCCGCGCGCCGAACATTGACGAATTGTTCCGTCCGGAAAACCCGGCCTTCTTCCGTCCCATCGATCCGTGCGATGCGGCCGAGCTGGCCAATGCGGCCGATCCGGCCCTGCGGGCCGCCAACTGCCAGGCGGGCGGCAATGGCCTGCCGGGCCTGCCGGCCGGGTTCACCGATCCCTTGTCGGCCCGCTTCCCTGGCGTGGCGGGCGGCAACGCCAACCTGTCAGAGGAGAAAGCTGACACGGTCACCATCGGGCTGGTGTTTACACCGCGCTTCGTGCCGGGCTTCAACTTCACGCTGGACTACTGGAACGTGAAGATCGAGGACGGCATCGGCTTCGTGACCGCCCAGCAGATCGTCGATGGCTGCTATGACGCCTCCGACTTCCCCAACAGCCCGTTCTGCGCGCTGTTTGACCGCGAAACCAACGCGGGCTCGCCGCAGTTTGGCGGCTTCCGCTTCCTGCGCCAGTCCTTTGTGAACTTCGCCTCCATCGAAGCCAAGGGTTACGACTTCGCGGCCAATTACAGCTTCTCCTGGCGGGACTATGATGTCCGCCTGGGTGTCAGCGGCACGCGGCAGGAACAGCTGGACTTCTTCAACAACCCGCTTGATCCCACCGATGTGACCCAGCGCCTGGAAGAGCTGCGCCGTCCGATCTGGGCCGGCAACGCCAATATCGGTGTCACACGCGGCGACCTGTCGCTGGGCTGGAACACCCAGTATGTCGGACGTCAGACGCTGGGCGGCGTGGAAGTCGACACCATCGACGCCCTGTTCGGCGATGCCGGCTGGGCGCCGGAGATGTACATCCACAACTTCAACGCCTCCTACCGCGTCAGCGAGGCCGTGCGCCTCTATGGCGGCGTCAACAACGTGTTTGACGAATTCCCCTACGTGACCGAACGGGCCTGGCCCGCCGGCCCGCGCGGGCGGTTCTTCTTCGTGGGCATCGAAGCCAGCTTCTAGGCTGCGCGCACCACGTCCAGTGCGAAAGGGCCGGAGCGGCGACGCTCCGGCCTTTTCTTTGGTCTCATGCGCGGGTCCGGGTTGCAGGCCCGGCCCGGCGCGCCCATGTTGAGATCTCACTTTTCACTGTCGGAGACTGTACGCCCATGCTGCATATCGACCTGCCCACACGCGGCGATCTGGACACCCTGTCGCGCGTGCGCGCCGATGCCTGCGTCTCGATCTATCTGGAGACCACGCCGCTCAGCCAGCAAAGCGATGAAGCGCGCATCGCCCTGTCCAATGCGGTCAGGCACGCGCGCGAGCAGCTGGAAGCGGACGGTTTCGACAAGCGCCGCCTGGCCGCGATGATGGAGCTGTTCGACGATCTCGATGCCGACGAGGACTTCTGGCGCCTGCAGGCCAATTCGCTGGCCGTGCTGGCCACGCCCGACCGGATCCGCACCTTCCGCCTGGCCAACAAGCTCACCGCCCAGACCGAAACAGCCGACCGCTTCTTCCTCAAACCCCTCCTGCGCGCGGTGACCTTCCCCCACGCCGCCTTTGTGCTGGCGCTGTCGGAGAACGCGGTGCGCCTGGTTGAAGTGTTCGCCGAGCTGGGCCCGCGCGAGGTGCGTGGACTGGACCTGCCCAAAGACGCCGCCAGCGCGGTGGGCAAATCCACCCTGAACGACCGCTCCGCGGCGCGGCGCATCCAGGGGTCTGAAGGCCAGAATGTGCGCTTCCGCCAATATGCCCGCCAGGTCGATGCGGCGCTGCGCCCGGTGCTGAGCGGACGCGACACGCCGCTCATCCTCGCCGCCACGGGCCGTCTGGCGTCGGTGTTCCGCTCGGTGAACACCTATCCCCATCTGGTGGAAGGAACGATCGAGGACAGCCCCGACCGGCTGACCGAGGCCGAGCTGTCCCAGCGCGCGCGCCCCTTGCTGGACGCAGCCTATGCCCGCGAATTGTCCAGCCTGAAAGACCTGTATCAGACACGCACTGGCCAGAACCGCACCACCACCGATCTCGCCGACGCGGCCCACGCCGCCACGTTCGGGCGGATCGAGGCGCTGTTGGTGGATATCGACACCATCGTGCCCGGCCGCATTGACGAGGAGACCGGCAAGCTGACCCTCGCCAAAGAGGCGGGCCCCGGCAGCTATGGCGTGGTCGACGAGATCGCTGCGCGCACCCTGGCCATGGGCGGGCGCGTGCTGGGCGTGCGCCGTAGCGACATGCCCGGCGGCGGCGAGCTGGCGGCGATCCTGCGCTACGCGGTCTAGCCATGCGGGCGGTGGGGGCCGGGCTGGCGTTGATCGCCGTCCTTGCGGGCAGCTGGGGCGTCTGGCGCCTGGCGCCCCACGCCCCGCCGCCTGACCCGGCCGCGATCAGCCTGACGCTGTTCGGCGAAACGGGCGGGCGCGCCCTGATCGGGATAGAGCCAGCGCTGGCCCCGGCCGATTACCGCAGCGCCGCATCCCTTGAGGCGGCGCTGGCGCGCTATCTGGACGTGGCGAAGGACGCAGGCGCGCTGGACGGCGACGCCGTGGCAGTGTTTCCCGAACATGCCGGAACCTGGCTGGTCGCCGCCCGCGCCCAAGCGGGCGTGTACCGTGCGGACACGGTGGGCGGCGCCATGACCGGCCTGGCGCTGACGCGCCCGGCAGGCGTCCTGACCGCGCTGGCGCAAAGCACCGAGGATGACCGCATGGCCGCCGCCCTGTTCCGGTCGCGCGGGGCCGCCATGGCGCGCGACTATCAGGAGGTGTTCTCAAACCTGGCGCGCCGGTATGGCGTGACCATCGCCGCCGGCTCCATCGTGCTACCCGACCCGCGCGTGGAGAGCGGCGTCATCACCGTGAACCGGGCCGGGCCGCTGTACAATGTCACGGCGGTTTTCGCGCCCGACGGATCGGCACACGAAACACTGGTCCGAAAGGTCTATCCCATCCCGTCCGAAGCCGGGTTCACCACCGGCGCGCCCGCCTCGCCCCAGCCGGTATTCCACACGCCCGCCGGCGCGCTGGGCGTGCTGATCTGCGCCGATTCCTGGCACGGCGATGTCTATGACGGCCTCAGCCAGCGCCCCGACCTGATCGCTGTACCCGCTTACCTCCAGCCCTCGGGCGTGTGGGCCGCGCCCTGGGGCGGCTATGTCACGCCCTGGCCAGACGACGCCCCGCGCGCCGACGCCGGCGCCCTCACCGAGGCCGAGGCCTGGATCGCCCACGCCCTGCCCCGGCGCCTGAACGACAGCGGCGCAGAAGCGGGCATCACCGCCTTCTTGCGCGGAACGCTCTGGGACATGGGCGGCGACGGCCAGGCCCTGGCCGTCACCAGGAACAGCGCACAGCTGGGCCCGCGCACCGAAGACGGCGCCGTCGTGGTGCTGTGGCTTGGAGGGGGTTAGGGGCGGACGCTTATGGTGGTACTGCTATAAGCTGGACCAAGGACACATCCCCATGACCGAACCGATCCATGAGAGCCGCAATGTTTTTGCTGATATCGGCCTGCCCGAGGCGGCGGACCATCAGCTCAAGGCTGACATTGTCATCGAGATCAAACGGGTGCTTGAGGTGCGCGGGCTAACCCAGACGGCGGCCGCCAGTCTGGCCGGGCTGGCCCAACCTGATCTGTCGAACATTTTACGCGGGCGGATGAAGGGGTACTCCATCGAGCGCCCGCTGCGCGTGCTGACGGCGCTTGATCAGGACGTGGAAATCGTCGTGCGGCCCCGCATCCGGGCCGATCAGCCTGCACAGGTGACCGTCACGTCCGCTGGCTAAGCGCCGCCCTCACCTCGCCTGCCGCCCGCTCGGCGGCTTCCAGCGCGCCTTCGAAATAGCCATAGCCTTCGCGTGCGGTTTCGGTTCCGGCCACATGGACCGGACCAACCGGATCGCGCAGGGCGTGGCCCAGGCTGGTCCACACGCCCGGCCCCATGAAGGCGGCGTAGCAGCCGCGGGTGTAGGGCTCGGCTGTCCAGTCCTGATCGGCATAATCCACCGGATGGCGCGCGGCGTCGCCGAACACGGCGGCGAAGCTGTCCAGCACGGCGGCGCGGCGCTCCATGGGGTCGCGTCCTGACCAGACACGGGCCTCGTCGCCCTCGATAAAGCCCAGAAGCTGGCCCGCCGCGCGCCCGGCCTGGGTATTGTCGAAGGTCACCCGCACGGGCGCCGGGCCACCGACGGACTGGCCCGACAGTCCCGCCTCGCGCCAGAAGGGGCGCTCGTATTGCGCCACGCACTTGATGCAGGCGCCCGCCGGCATGCGCCGCCACAGCGCGTCGCGCGCCGCGGGCATGGGCGGATCGAAACGGATGCCCAGCGCCTGATTGGGCGGTAGGGCGAGAATAGCGCGCCGGGCGGTGAACTCGCCAGCGCGCGTCCGGGCCGTGACTCCCTCATCCCCCCAGCGCAAAGCCTGCACTGGCGCGTCATAGGTGATTGCGGGGCCGAGGCTGTCCGCCATCGCCCGCGCGAGCCCGCCCATATCGCCATGCACCCGGTCCTGCTGGGCGCCGCCCTCCACGGAGATCAGCGCCTCCAGCGAGCGTCCCGCGCGGGCGTAGAACAGGGCGTGCAGCAAGGACAGCTCATGCGGCTCGGCGCAGAACACCGCCCCGATGGCGATGGCGAACATCTCCCGGGCGCGCGCGGTGAAGCCGGTGCGGGCCATGAACTGGGCCACTGTTTGCCGGTCCCATTCCACGGCTTTGGGGTGCGCCCAAGGCCGGGCGGGATCGAGCTGTCTGGCCATCGCCTCAAAGCGGGCGAGCAGGTGGTTGAGATCAAGCAGGACATGGATCGGCAAGGAGGGAATCGTCCCGCGATACCGGCGCAGCCGCCCGCCCAGCGCCACCAGATGATCGCCCTCATCCCACAGAGGATAGGTCCGCGCGCCCAAGGCCTCGATCAGGGCATAGAGCCGGTCCTGGCCCGGCCCGGCCCACTGGCCGCCCAGATCCACCGTGTCGCCATTGGCGAAGGCGTGCGACAGGGCCCGGCCCCCGGGGCGTTCACGCGCTTCGAGCACCCGCACATCATACGCATCGCTCAGAAGGCGCGCTGCGTGCAGGCCGGAAAATCCGGCGCCGATGATCAGGACATCGCTGTGCATCATCCCCTCTCCCCACCCTGAGCGCCGCCGTCAGCCCACGGCTTTCAGATCACGGGCGTAGCGCGCGGCGTTTTCCACATAATGGTCGGCGCTGGCTTTCAGAAGCTCGTCCACGCCCGGCTCGATCTGTTTGACCACCTTGCCCGGCGCGCCCATCACCACCGAACCGTCAGGGATGTCCTTGCCCTCGGTGATCAGGGCGTGGGCGCCGATGATGCAGTTCTTGCCGATTTTCGCGCCATTGAGCACGGTGGCGCCAATGCCGATCAGCGTATAATCGCCCACTGTGCAGCCATGCAGCATGGCGTTATGGCCCACCGTCACCCCGCGCCCCAGCGTCAGGGGAAAGCCCATATCGGTGTGCAGCACCGCGCCGTCCTGGACATTGGCGTCCTCGCCCAGCGTGATCATTTCATTGTCACCGCGCAGCACCGCCCCGAACCAGACCGAGGCCCCGCGCATCAGCGTCACCTTGCCAATCAGCGCGGCGTCTGGCGCCGCCCAGGCGCCGTCGGGGCTGATCTGCGGCGTGTCTGCGCCGAGGGCGTAAAGGGTCATGGGCGGGTCTCCTCGAAAATGGCTGTGTCTGCGGCGCCGCAGATTTGCGACATGTCAGTGAAGGACTGACTCATACTTCATTCACTGTCCTAGGATCAGAGTGTGAGTGCGATTCGCGATCAAGGGCGCGATTCGCCTCGCGCGCAGGAGAACCCTGCGCCGGGATGCTGGAAAGGAGGGCCTATGCCATCCGCACCGCCAAATCGGGTCGCCCCGCCGCCGTTCGCCGCGCCGGCTTCGTCCCGCACCCTTGAATGCGCCGTATCCATCACCCCTCCGCACCCGCGCGAGGGGTTTTTTCTTGCCAATTGGAGGGCCTGATATGGGCAAGCGAGCCGTCAAACGCCGTCAGGGTGGATTTAACGCCGAAGCCTATGAGGAGGAGAAGGTCCGCGCGCTGTTCCCGGGATCGGGATGGAGCCCGGACGAGACCGAACCCATGCGCGACCAGCGCTATATCAAGTCGGTCAAACCCCGCTCGGAAGGCCAGGCGGTCCTGATGGACTCGATTGACGCGCATAATCTGGTGCTGGCGCTGGGGCCGGCCGGCACGGGCAAGACCTATCTGGCCGTGGCCAAGGCGGTCGAAGCGCTGGAA
Organism: Oceanicaulis sp.; assembly: GCA_051859425.1. Taxonomy (GTDB): domain Bacteria; phylum Pseudomonadota; class Alphaproteobacteria; order Caulobacterales; family Maricaulaceae; genus Oceanicaulis. The sequence continues at coordinate 15,659 of JBHYFR010000013.1, forward strand.
GCGGGCGATATCGGGCGCATCGTGCTGTCGCGCCCGGCTGTGGAGGCGGGGGAATCCATCGGCTTCCTGCCCGGCGCCATGGAGGAGAAACTCGCCCCCTATCTGCGCCCGCTCTATGACGCCCTGTCAGACCGGCTCAGCCCCAAACGCCTCAAATCACTGATGGCTGAAGGGCTTATCGAGATCGCGCCCATCGGATACATGCGCGGGCGCACGCTCAACAACGCCTTCGTGGTGGTGGACGAGGCGCAGAACTGCACCTACGCCCAGCTCAAAATGCTGCTCACGCGCCTGGGCTGGAACTCCACCATGGTGGTGACCGGCGACCCCGCCCAGACCGATCTGCTGCCCGAACTGTCCGGCCTCAAGCCGATCTCCGAACGCCTCGCAGAGGTGGAGAATATCGGCGTCGTGCATCTCAAGCCCGAAGACATCGTGCGCCACCCGCTGGTCGCCTCGATGCTCGAAGTGCTCTGAAAGGGGGTGGTTTGAAAGACGGCGGCGGGGCGCTGAACCGCCTTGCGGGACGATTGTTATTGAACAGGCTCGCCGCTGTCAGGTGAAGCCGGTTCGCTCCGCCCTCCTTCCCCCGCAAGCGGGCAGGACAATCGCATTTGGACCGGCATTGCCGGATTTGGGTGATGACAGCGCTGTCCGGACTCCCTCCCCCACCGGGGGAGGGAGCGGGCGTCACGGCTGACGGGTGTGGTCCTTGCCTCTGTCAGGCCCGCGCGGCTCCCGGCCTATTCCAGATCAATATCCAGAATGGTCAGTTCGAACGAGTAGGAGGTTTCGCCCTCTTCCACGTTTTTGGAGACCACGCCGAGGCATTCCTTGCCGATATAGATTTCGGCGCACTCGTCGGGCCGGTTGCGGATTTGCACTTTCAGTTCCGGGTTCAGCTTGCCGCGCAGGAAGGCCTGGACCTTGGAAGCTTCGGACTGGGTGAAAACGGGCGCGGCCATGGCGGGTGTCTCCGGTGGGTGCGGGGCTTGTGGGGGTGATTTGCGCGCACCCTAGCCGGATCGGCGCGCGGCGCAATACCGGCGTGGTCACGCGTCGTCGGTAAAGGTCTGATCCATGGTGCGCGAGGGCTCGGCGCACGGGCCGCCCACGGGCCGGGCCGGCACGCCCGCCACCGTGCAGCGCTCGGCCACATCCTGCAGCACGACCGAGCCCGCAGCGATGCGCGCGGCGTCGCCCACCGTGATATTGCCCAGCACCTTGGCGCCCGCGCCGATGAGCACGCCGCGCCCGATCTTGGGGTGGCGGTCGCCGGACTCCGCGCCCGTACCGCCCAGCGTCACCTCGTGCAGGATGGACACGTCATCGCCCACCACCGCCGTCTCGCCGATCACCACAGAGGTGGCGTGATCGATCATGATGCCGCTGCCCACGCGCGCGGCCGGGTGGAGGTCCACACCGAACCGCTCCGACATGCGGCTTTGCAGATGGAAGGCCAGCGTCTCGCGCCCCTCGCGCCACAGCCAGTGGGCGACGCGGTAGCACAACAGGGCGTGGAAACCCTTGAAATACAGGAAGGGCTGCAGGAAGGAGCGCACCGCAGGGTCACGCTCGTCCACCGCCAGCATGTCGCGCGCGGCCTCTTCGGCGATCTGCGGCGCGGCGGCGAAGGCGGCGCGGGCCACGTGATGCATCTGCAGCGCATCAAGCTGGGCGTCGGCCATTTTCTCCGCCACCCGGTGGGCCAGGGCTTCGGAGAAGCTGTCATGGCGCAGCACCGCCGCATTGAGCATGCTGGCCAGCATCGGTTCTTCAGCGGCGGCGGACGCCGCGTCAAAGCGCAGGCGCGACCAGACCTGGCCCATGCCCGACTGGATCGGGCGCAGGCTGGCAGAGGCGGAACCGGCGGGACTGGTGTCGGCGGCCATGACGCTTACGCCCCTTTCGGCGCTGTGGATCCGGTCAGGATGGCGCGCGCCAGATCAGGCTCCAGCTGGCCGTGGCGCGCGGCATAGTCGGCAGCGGCGAGCAGCGTCAGGGTGAAGCCGTCGCGTATCTCGCAAGACATGGCCATGGCCAGGGCCTCCTGCAACCCCACGCGGCGCATTTGCATGTCGGCTTCCGCGCCCTCGCGGTCCGGCTCGCCTTCGTGCAGGTCCCAGGCGATGAAGCCGACGGCGCGCTCGGTGGTGACCGAGTTGGAGACGTCGTAATCGGCCAGATGACGCCAGCGCTTCGCGGTCAGCCCGGTCTCCTCCTGCAGCTCGCGCCGGGCGGTCTCCAGCGGATCCACATCGCGCGCGCCGCCGCCTTCGGGCAATTCCCAGCTCCAGGCATCCAGGGCAAAGCGGTGCTGGCCCACCAGCATGGTGGTCCCGTCGGGAAACACCGGGACGATGCCGATGGCCAGATTGCGCGGCTCGAACACGCCATAGACGCTGGGCGCGCCATCGGGCTGGCGCACCTCGTAATGGCGCAGCTGCACCCACGGATTTTCGTAGGCCAGGCGCTCGGACGTGATGGTCCACAGGCCGCGGCGGCGTTCGCTCAAAGGACGTCTCCCTGATCAGGCGATAGCCGGTTCAGGCTCGCCCGCAGCGGCCTTGCGGTCAAACCGCACCAGCAGCGTGAAGGCCGCCGGCGCAAAGATCAGCGCCAGCACGGCCGATCCGGCCACCCCGCCCGCCACCGCAGACGCGAACGGCAGCCAGAAGGCGTCGCCTTCGATCAGCAGCGGCGCGAACCCGCCAATCGTGGTCAGCGTGGTGGCCACGATATGGCGCGTGGCGTCCACCACCGTCTCGCGGATGGCGTCGGGATCGCCGGCGCGGGCGACCGGATTCGCGCGCAGCGCTGACAGCACCACGATGGAGCCGTTGATCGACAGGCCCACAAGGCCCAGCGAGCCGACAATGGCGTTGAAGCCCAGCGGCGTGCCGAACAGCCAGACCCCGAACATGGCCAGCCCCACCGACAGGAAGCCCGCTGCAAAGATCACCCCGGCATAGCGGAAGGAATTGAACGCCAGCACCACCGAGGCGATGATCAGGATGAGCAGGGGAATGGCGGTGGACATGAGGTCGGCCATGGCCTCGTCCTGGGTTTCGGCCTCCCCGCCGATCTGGATACGGTAGCCCGGCGGCAGGGTGATGCCTTCGGCCTCAAATCGGCGCTGGAACTCGGCCAGCACCGGGGCGGGCAGCACATAGGGCTCCAGATAGGCGTAGACCGGATTGGTGCGTTCACCGTCGAGGCGGGGGATGGACGCCGTCACCGGGGCCAGGGTGAACTGGCCCAGCGAAGACAGGCCCGCCAGCTCGCCGCCGGGGCGCCGGCCCGGCAAGGGCGTGGCGCCGAGACCCTCAATGGCGTTGCGGCGCGCATCCGGGGCGATGACCCGCACGGGCAACTCCTCCACCCCTTCCAGCACCGACCCGCCCGGAACGCCATCGATGTCGGCGCGCAGCCGCCCGGCCAGGTCGGTGAGGCGCAGACCCGCAACGCCCACCTCGGCCTCGTCGGCGTTGAGGCGCGCCACGGGCTGGCCCAGCTCGAGATTGGCCTGGGTATAGGTGACGCCCGGCACGCCGGAAAGGATGCGCCTTATGTCCGCGCCGATGCGGTCAAGCACGGCGAATTCCGGCCCGACGATCAGCAACTCCACCGGCGCTTGGGTGGGCGGGCCCTGTTCAAAGGGCAGGGCCAAGACCTGGGCGTCGGGAAACGCGGTCAGGGCGTCGCGCTGGAAAGCGGTCACGATGCGCTCAGAGGCCTCCTTGGAGCGGGCGCGCACGAAGCCGGAGGCGAAATTGGGCCGTCCCTGCACCATGTTCATCATGTTGTAGTAGACGCGCGGCGACCCCGCCCCGGCCACCCAGACCACATCCACTACCCCGTCATAGGCATGCAGCATCTCAGTCGCCTGCTCGATGCGCGCGCGGGTCTGTTCGATGGAGACCGAGGCCGGCAGCACCAAGCGCACCTGGAACATGTCGCGCTCGGTGGGCGGGAAGAACTGGCTGGGCAGGGTCGTGGCGGCGGCAAACCCCGCCACTGGCAAGATCAGGCTCAACGCAATCCCCAACACCGGCTGGGCGATCACCGCGTCCAGCAGCTTGCGATAGGCCCAGGCCAGCGGGCGCGAGCGCAACCCGTCGCGCAGGAAGCCGCGATAGCCCTGCCCGGCGCCGCCGTCATCAAACACGGCGGCCAGCCCCAGGATCACGGTGAAGGCGAGCACGAAGCTCGCGCCAACGGCGAAGATCACCGACACGCCGATCATGGAGATGAACTCACCCGCCGCGCCGGGCATGAGCGCAATCGGCGCAAAGGCGAAAATCGTCGTCAGGGTCGAGGCCAATAGCGGCCCGAACAGGGTGCGCACCGCCTTGTCCACCGCCGCCGCGCGGTCCATGCCGCGCGCACGTAACAATCGGTAATCATCCACCACCACGATGGCGTTATCGATCAGCAGGCCCAGCGCCACCACCAGGCCCGTCACCGACATCTGATGCAGAGGCGAGCCGTAGACATTGATGAGCACCATCACCACAAGCACGGTGAGCGGCAGGGCCGAGCCCACGATCAGCGCACTGCGCCAGCCCATCAGCAGGAACAGAACGGCGAACACGATCAGGGCCGAAAAGCCCAGATTGCGTGCGAGCCCGGACAGCCGGTCCACCACATAGTCGGCCTGGGCGAAGATGATCTCCGTCTCGACGCCCGGATTGGCGTCTGCGAAGGCGCGCACCGCGGCCTGGGCGCGTGCATCCCAGGCATCCACCTGCAGGCGCGGCTCCAGATAAGCGGCGACCAGAATGGTGCGCTCGTTATTGCGCAAGGCCAGCGAGGCGGCGGGTTCGCGCAGGCCGCGCTCGATGCGGGCGATGTCAGCAAGCTGCAGGAATCCGCCAGTGCCCGCAGCCACCGGCACAGCGCGCAGGCGGTCGAGATCATTGAACGCCCCGGCCACCTCCACCGTCACATCCAGCGACCGACCCGCCAGGCGTCCGGCGGGAACCTTGGCGTCGGAGCGCGCCAGAAGGCCTGCAATGTCAGCGGCGGTGAGGCCCAGCGAGGCGGCGGATTCCGGGTCGAGGATAACGCGCACCTCTTCCTCGGGCGCGCCGAAGACATCCGTTTCCTTCGTGCCGGGGACATTGCGCAGATTGTCTTCCAGATCGCGCGCCAGCCGGCTCAGCGCGCCCAGCGAGGCTTCCGATCCGTCCGGCCAGCGCAGCGCCGCCACGAGCGTCGCCGCGCCCATGTAATGACGGCTGACCTCGACGTTCTGCACCCCCTCGGGCAGGCTGGGGCGCACGGCGGCGACCCGGTCCCGCACCAGCGACCAGGCCTGCTCCACACGGTTCGCATTGAGGTCTTCGCGGATATTGATGCTGATCTGGGCGACATTGGCGCGGGTCACCGAGCGCACCTGGTCCAGCTCCATCAACTCCATGAGCGCGGCCTCCATCGGCCGGGTGACCAGCGCCTCCATGCGCGCCGCGTCCGCGCCGGGAAGGATGATGGTCACTGAACCGAAGCGCTCGGTCAGGGACGGATCCTCCTGGCGGCCCAGCACGCCCAGCGCCGCCAGACCCGCTGCGCACACCAGAAAGATCGACAGGACGATGAGGCGCGGATAGCGGACAAACAAGGTGGTCATGACGCGCCGCCTTCGGGGCGCACGCTCTGACCTGGACCCACACGGCTGATGCCGGCGGCCAGCACCGCATCGCCGTCATTGACCGCGCCACGCACATAGACCGTGTCACCCTCGGCGTGCAGCACCTCCACCGGCCGCGGCTCCAGCACGAAGGCGCCATTGCCGGCGATCAGCACATACATGGACCACAGCCCGCGCCGGCCTTCGGTGAGCGCCGTCACCGGCGCCCAGAAGCCGCGCTCCTGCAAGCTGGTGCGCACCAGGACGCGCCCGACCGCGCCGCTGGATGCGCCCGCGCCCGCGTCGATATCGAACACCGCCGTCACGGCGCGCTGCTCCATCTCGATCACACCCGTAACCGCACGCAGGCGCGCTTCGGCGCGCCGGGATCCGAATTCCACCGGGTAGGCGCGACCCGGCTCCAGCCGCCCGGCCTCGGACGCGGGGATGGAGACGCGCATTTCAAGGCGGGACGCCTCCACCAGCGTCAGGACCGGCGCGCCGGGCGGCGCGATGGCGCCTTCATCCAGGTGACGGGCGGTGACCACGCCGTCAAAGGGGGCGGTGAGCGTTGACAGCTCCAGCCGCACCGCGAGGGCCTGGGCGCTGGCGCGTGCAGCGGCGGCGCTGGCCAGGGCGGCGCGTTCGCTGGCGGCGGCCTCGTCCAGGCGCTGAGCGGAGATATGGCCGCGATCCACCAATGTCTGCTGACGCTCCAGCGTGACGCGCGCGAGCCCCGCTTGCGCCTCGGCGGCGGCGACTTCGGCGCGGGCGGCGGCGAGCTGGGCTTCAATCGTGCGGGTGTCCAGGCTCGCCAGCACATCGCCGGCGCTGACCCGGTCGCCAATGCGCGCGCCGATCGCCTCGATCCGCCCGCCGGACTCAAAGCCCAGCGCGCTCATGCGCCAGGGCGAGACCAGGCCGGGATAGCGCGTCTCCATGGCCGCTTCGTTGACATAGCGCGCGGTGAAGGTCTCCACCGGCAAGGGCTCGGCGCTGGCGGCCTGAGCGGGACCGGCGCCCGCGCTGCGCAGCGTGCTGACCGCGACCACCGCCGCGCCCACCAGCACCGCCGCGGCGATGACGCCCAGCCCCAGACGGCCCGTCTTGCTGCGAATTGAAGAGGTTAGCCCGCCCGCCATGATCGTCGCTCCTGCCTGTCAGAAGCGAATATAGAGCGATGAACGCCGTTAGAATAGTGAACGGCGTTAAATTTTATTCAGAAGGGCGTTTTTTTAAAACTGCTCGCCTGCGTCGAGCTTTTCGATCAGGCGCGCCGCGCCGAGGCCGCGCATCATCATCTGGCTATGGAACTCGATCAGCTCGTCCAGCTCCATCTCGCGCCGCCCGGGCTTCTCGCGCGGGAAGTCAGGGATGGATACCGCCAATATGGTCAGCCCGTGGGCCGACGACCACACACTGGTGGACGCCACGTCCAGATCCACCGCCCGGAACCAGCCCGCCTGCACGCTCTCGCTGATCATCTGCCTGAGATGTTCGGATGCGGCGAAGGCGTAGGTGTCCTGGGACACGTCCATCTCACCGCTGAACCCGGCGAAGGCGAGGCGGTAATGGCCCGGCTGTTCCAATCCCGTCTCCACATAGGCGCGCAGGCACGCCGTGCACAGCATGGGGCCGGACTCGATGGCGGCGCAAACTTCCTGCATGCGCTTGAGAAGGCGTTCGAAAAACCCCTCGCGGATTTCCTTGAACAGGGCTTCCTTGGAATCGAAATACTTGTAGAGCGCGGCGGGCGAGTAATCGATGCGCTCGGCGATGCGCCGCATGGACAGGCCTGCTTCGCCCTCTTCAGCGAAAATTTCTTCAGCCGCGCCGATAATGGAGTCCCGCACACGCCGCCGGCGGCGTTCAGCCGGGCTCAGGTCCTCGTGCGTGACGGTCTCTGCCGGCATGGTTCATCCTTCGAGTGCGCAAACTATATATGGGCTCAATCCTCAAGCATGACCATGAACCGGGCCATTGCGCAAGTTCGCCCGTCCCCGCCACACTGGCCCCTCCCGTCCATCCAGCCTGAAAGCCGCCCTCCATGTCCCGCCTGATGCCGCCGCCTGCACCTGAAGCCGACGCCGCCCTGCCCGCCTGCCATGCCAGCATTGAGACGCTGTCTCTGCTGGCCCGGCGCCGCTCCACCCTGGCGCGGGTGATGACCGCGCCCGGCCCGGACGCGGAGCAGCGCGCCGCCCTGCTGCGCCTGGCCGCGCGCGTGCCGGACCATGGCAAGCTGTTTCCCTGGCGTTTCATCACTTTCGAGGGCGAGGCCCGCGCCCGGTTTGGCGATATCCTGGAAGCGCGCCTGCGCGATCTGGAGCCGGGCGCACCGCCCGAGCGCTTCGAGCTGGAGCGCAACCGCTTCACCCGCGCGCCGCTGGTTATCGCGGTGATTTCCGACGTGACCGAGAATCACAAAATCCCCGAATGGGAGCAGATCCTGTCCGCCGGCGCTGTGTGCCAGACCCTGCTGGTGGCCGCCAGCGCCATGGGTTTCGCCGCCCAGTGGCTGACCGAATGGTACGCCTATGACCGCATCACCCGCGCGGCGCTGGGCCTGGCCAGCGGTGAGCGTGTGGCGGGCTTTATCTATATCGGCACAGCCTGCGAAGACCCGTCAGAGCGCCCGCGCAAGCCCCCGCGCGTCACCGCCTGGGGCGGGTAGGACCGCACGCCCCGCCGTCGAAGCGCTTGCACTCGCGCGCGATTTAAATGATATACCATTTAGATCGAGCAGGGTGATCACGCCGCCGCGCCGGCGCCCCCTGACCTCAAGAGACGGGAGGCGTTGATGTTGGACTTCTGGACCCAGTACGAGCTGGAGATCCTGCGCTGGCTGCACATTCTGGCCATGGTGTACTGGCTGGGCGGGGAATGGGGCGTGTTCCAGACCTCCTACAAGGTGGTCAATCCGCGCCTCTCGTTTGAAGAGCGCATGCGCCACATGGACACCGCCTACCGCATCGACATCCTGGCGCGCACCGGCATCATCACGCTTCTGCCGCTGGGCCTGCACATGGGCTATCTGTGGAATGTCCAGCCGCTGGGCGGGGGATGGCTGGTCGCCATGTGGCTGGTGTGGGCGGCGTGGATGGGCGTCACCTACGGCGCCTTCTTCACCCGCGGCAAGCCGGTCTGGAAGACCCTCAATTTCATCGAGGACTGCACGCGCTATGTGCTGATCCCAACCCTGATCATCACCGCGATCACCTCCTTCATGGGGCTCGGGCCCTTCTCCGCCGGCCCCAGCGAGGGCTGGTATTCGGCCAAGGTGCTGACCTATGGCCTGGCGCTGATCATCGGGGTGATCCTGCGCTGGGTGATGCACGAATGGCAGGACAAGTTCCGCATCCTGGCTGCGGGGCCGGACGCCGCGGTGGAGGCCAAGCTCAACCAGTCCATCGCGATCGGGCGGGGCGTGGCCTATGTCTACTGGGTGCTGATCGCCATGACCTGCTTCCTCGCCGCGGTGAAGCCGTTCTGATCGGCCAGTCTGACGCAAACAATAAGGGGCTGTCCCAGATGTCTGAGACATCTAGGATGGCGGGATGCGGCTAAAG
>JBHYFR010000014.1:0-24553 GCA_051859425.1 Oceanicaulis sp.
CTTGATAGGTGAGCTGTGGTGCGGGCTGCAGTCGATCCGTCTCGATTCGTTGTGGATACCAGATATTGCGGTCCTGCATCTGGTTTACACAAGATTAACGGGTCAGCTACGGTCAGCGGACGTTTAGGGAGTTGATTCGGCATGCCGTCCGGGGCGCCTTGGAGTGTGAAGGGTATCGACCCTCGCGCCCGCGCGATCGCCAAGACGGCGGCGCGCAGGGAAGGCATGACCCTGGGCGAATGGCTCAACCGGGTCATCCTGGACGACGGGCCGGACACCGGGGCCTCCGACTGGGAAGATCGCCTGTCGGGCTATCCCGGATTTGGCGGCGGCGATGGCGGCGATGATGATGAGGCGCTGCGCGCCGTGATCACCCGCCTGACCAACCGCCTGGAAACCGCCGAACAGCGCTCGACCCTCGCCCTGACCGGTGTGGACCAGTCGGTGCTGGCCCTGTCGCGCCGGCTCGAAGCGCTCGAAGAATGCCGCGACGCGGACGAGGGCGAGATCGAGGAGGCGCTGGCGCGCACCCGGGCGCGCCACGACGAACTGCTCGAACGGCTGCGCCGCCTGGAGCGCGCGGGGCCGGGCGGCGGTGATCCGTCAGCCCTCAAGGCGGTCGAGACCACGGTCGGCAAGCTCGCCTCGCGCCTCTATGAGACCGAGCGCGATGTGCGCGCCGAGCTGGATAATCTGACCCATAAGGACGAGCGCCGCCGTGACGGCGCCGAGCGCGCCGCCAAGGCCCTGGGCGCGCGTCTCGATGAAACCGAAACCCGTCTGCGCGGCGATCAGCAGGCGCTGCGCGATCAGGTGGAGGCGCAGACCCGGCGCGTGGGCGAGACCATGCGCGGCGTCGAGGACATCGCCCGGCGCCTGCAGAGCCGGATCATCGCCGCTGAAAACGCCACCCATCAGGCCGCCGACGCGCTGGCCGGATCGCAGCAGGCGCTGGATGCGCGGCTGCGCGAGCTGGAAGCGCGTCAGGGATCATCGGTGGGCGCCGACGAAATCAATCGCCGGTTCGAGGTGCTGGGCCGCGAGCTCGCCGCCATCATCCGCGAGACCCGCGAGGACTGCGCCCGCCAGATCGCCGCGCTGGACGGCGCGGGCGGGGCCGGGCGGCTGGAGCGGGCGCTGGAGGCGGCCGAGGGCCGGCTGTCCGCCGCCGAGGCGCGCCAGTCCGACGCACTCAATCGCATCGCCCATGAGGTCGCGCGTGTCTCGCGCGCGGTGGACCGGCGCATCGAGGCGGCTGAGCAGCGTATCGAGCATCGCTTCAGCGAGACCGAGCGCGCGCGCCGCAGCCGCGAGGACCAGACCGGACTGGAAAACAGGCTCGACACCGTGCGGGCCGAGAACACCGCCGCTGTACGCCGGATCGGCGAAGAGGTCGCCCGTCTGGGCGAAACCCTGGCCGAGCGTGTGCAGAAAGCCGAGGAGCGCTCGGCCCAGGCGGTCGAAGCGGCAGGCGAACGCATGGCCCAGGTTGTCGAACGCATCGAACAGGCGCGCGGGCGCCAGCCGGAAGCCGATCTGGATGCGCGTATCCGCGCCTCTGAAGAACGCACCGCCCAGCGCATCACCGACGCCATGGACGGGGTGTACAAGCGCCTGGACCAGGCCCGCACCGAAACCGCCGAGGTCTTGTCGCCGGTCCAGCGCGCCATGACCGCGCTGGCCGAACGCCTGGAAACCATCGAGCGCCGCAGTGATGGCAAGGCGCAGCCGGCCGCAACCTCGTCCCTGGACGCGCCCGTGCGCCGGCGCAGCGGCGGCGGCGGGGATGATGGCGGCGATGGCGGCGATGAGGACCAGGCTGATCTGGTGCGCCCGGCGCGCCCGGCGGCGCTGGACACGTTCGAGACGGCGTCGGCGTCGGTGGACATGGACACGCCCTTGCCACAGGCGCCGGGCCTGCAGGACGCGGCGCAGGATGCCGACAGTTTCGAAATGTCCGCCAGCGAGGGCGGCGATGACGGGTATGGCGGCGCAGACCACGCCGCCGGCGCCTATGGCGAACCGGCCTGGACCGAGCGGGCGCCCGAGCCTGCTCCGGCTCAGCCGGCCCGGCCGGTGCGTCCGGCGCGCCTGGGGGCCACGGCGGACGCTGATTTCCTGGCCGCCGCGCGCAAGACCGTGCGCGCCAACCGCTCCACCAGCGCCGACTGGAGCCCGCCGCCCGAGCCCGGTTCGGGCCGCACCCGGCTGATGCTGGTGGCCGCCAGCGTGCTGGGGTTCGCCGCTGTGGCTGCAGCCGCAGGCATGCTGGCGATGGATGCGCTGAACGGTGGCGACCGCCCGGCCACCGCCTCGGCTGATCCGGCTGACACCCTGTCCACCCTGTTCGCCGACGCCAGCGGACCGGCCGTGCGGGCACGCGCAACCGAACCGGCGGCCTCTGACCTGAACGCTGACGCCAGCGCTGACGCCGGCGCCGATGGGGCAGGTGAGGCGCAGCCCGCGCCTGACGCCATAGCGGCCCCTGACGCCATAGCGGCCCCTGACGCCATAGCGGCCCCCGCCCTGCCCGAACCGGCGCCTGTGCAGCGCGCCGACGTCGCGCCCGCTCAGCCCGAGCCGCGCCCCGAACCCCGTCCTGAGCCGCGCGCTGAAACGCCGGCCCCCGCTGAACCCATGACGCTGGAGCGGGCGGCCGCTGGCGGCGACCCGGTGGCGCGCTATCAGCTGGCGCTGGAGCGGATGGATGCGGGGTCCTTGAGCGACGCCGCCGCCCTGATGCGCCGCGCCGCTGAACAGGGCGTGCCCGACGCCATGCGCCGCTATGCCGGCATGCTGCAGCGCGGGCAGGGCGTCACCGCCGACCCGCAAGCGGCGCGCCAGTGGATGGTGCGTGCGGCCGAAGCGGGCAATGTGCTGGCCATGTTCGAGGCGGGCAGCTTGTTCATCGCCGCCGAGGACACGCCGGAAAACCAGGCCGCGGCTGCACGCTGGTTCCAGGAAGCGGCCCTGCACGGCAATCGCGACAGCCAGTTCAACATCGCCCTCCTGTTCCAGGAAGGCTTCGGCGTGCCCCAGAGCCCGGCCGACGCCTATGCCTGGCTGCGCATCGCGGCGGGTGCGGGCGATACTGACGCCGGCGCGCGCGCAACCACGCTGCGCCGCCAGCTGAGCCCGGAACAACGCGCGGCGGCTGACAGCGTGGCTGAAAACTTCACGCCCCGTCCCGCCGACCCGCGCGCCCAGGGCCGCTATCCGCGCCAGCCCTGGCAAGCGGCCGGCTAGGGCCGTGCTGATCTACCTGCCGATCGCTGAAGTCTCACTGAACCTTTTCGTCTTGCTGGCCCTGGGTCTTGGCGTGGGTTTCCTGTCGGGGCTGTTCGGCGTGGGCGGCGGGTTCTTGATGACCCCGATCCTGATGTTCATGGGCGTGCCGCCCGCCGTGGCGGTGTCCACCCAGATCAACCAGATCGTCGCCTCGTCCATGTCCGGCGCCATCGCCCATTTCCGGCGCAAGTCGCTGGACATCAAGATGGGCCTGATCCTGATCGCGGGCGGCGCGGCGGGGTCGGTGGCGGGGGTGCAGATCTTCGCGCTGTTGCAGGCCACCGGCCAGATCGATCTGGTGATCGCGCTTTGCTATGTGGGCTTTCTGGGCGTGATCGGCGCGCTGATGCTGTTTGAAAGCATCGGGGCGATCGTGCGCCGCTCGCGCAATGCCGCCCCGCCGCGCCCGGCCCGGCGCAAGCGCACGCTGATCGACACCCTGCCGTTCAAGACACGGTTCGCCGTGTCGGGGCTGTATATGAGTGTGATCCCGCCGCTGGCGCTGGGCTTTCTGGTCGGAGTGATGGCGGCGCTGATGGGGGTGGGCGGCGGCTTTATCGCCGTGCCGGCCATGATCTATCTTCTGCGCATGCCCACCAATGTCGTCATCGGCACCTCGCTGTTCCAGATCCTGTTCGTGACCGCGCTGACCACCGTGCTGCACGCGGCGCAGAACCTGACCGTGGACATCGTGCTGGCGGCCATCCTGATCGTGGGCGGCGTGGTCGGCGCCCAGATCGGCGCGCGCTACGGCGCCCGGGTGCGGGCCGAGGAATTGCGCGCCGGGCTGGCGCTGATCGTGGTGGCGGTGTGCCTCAAGCTCGCCTGGGACCTGACCGCCGAACCGGCTGATCTCTACGTGCTGATCGAGCTCAGGGGGCTGCCATGATCGCGCGGCTCACGCTGATCGCCGGGCTGGCGGCCTTGCTGGCTGCGCCGGGCGCGCCTGCGCGCTCCCAGGCCGAAACCGGGGCGCCCGAGCCCCAGATCGCTGCGGCCCTGACCGAGGATGTGGTGGAGATCCGCTCCAATTTCGCCGGGGCGGAGCTGGTGCTCTACGGCGCCGCGGTGGGGCTGGCCGAGGGCGATGACATCGCCGTGGTGATCCGCGGGCCGGTGCGTGATTTGCGGGTGATGCGCCGCCAGCGCGTGCTGGGCGTCTGGGTCAATGCCGATCCGGTGCGGTTTGAAGAGGTGGCGGGCTATTACGCGGTGGCGTCCACGCGGCCGCTGGCGGAGTTCGCCACCTTCTCCTCGCTGCGGCGCAACCGCATCGGCATGGAGCATGTGCGCCTGTCGGCGCCGGAGACCGAGCGCGTCGAGACCCGCTTTGGCGTGGCCGGCGTCGTGGTGTCCGATATCGGCGCGGCGATCGTCGACTACCGCGCCGCCCTGGTGCGCAACAAGGCGCGTGACGCGCTCTATGTGGAGGCGCCCGGCGGGGTGGAAATCCTGGAGGCCGGGCTGTTCCGGGCCCGTGTGGTGCTGCCTCCGGCCACCCCCACCGGCGTGTATGACGCCGATGTCTATCTGTTCCGCGACGGCGTGCCAATCGCGGTGCGGCGGACTTCGCTGGAGGTGGTCAAGGGCGGCGCCGAGCGGGCCATCTACGATCTTGCCCATGAACGCCCGCTCGCCTATGGCCTGTTATCGGTATTGCTCGCGGTGTTCGCCGGATGGCTGGCCGCGTTCGTGATGCGCCGCACCTGATATCCGGTCCGGGAGAGACGAGATGAAACGCCTCAGTGACGCGCCGCTTCTGCCCGTGGTGCTCGGCTTTGCCGGGCTGATCCCCTTTGTGGGCGGCGCGCTGGGGCTGGCGCTGGGCGGCCAGATCGCCCTGCAGGCGGCCAACGCCCTGCCGGTCTATGCCGCCGTGATCCTGTCCTTTCTGGCGGGCGGACGCTGGGCGGCGGAGCTGGTCATCCGCGCCGACGCGCCGCGCCCGGGCGTGCTGTTGCTGGCGGTGAGCGTGTCGCTGGCCGGTTGGCTGGCCGTGTTGATGCAGGTCTGGGCGCGGCCCGGCCTGCCGCTGGATCTGGAGCTGGCGGGCTGGGGCGTGCTGATCTTCGGCTTTGCCTTGCAGTACCTGTGGGACCGCTCGGCGGTGCGCGGCGCCACCTTCCCCGGCTGGTATCTGCCCCTGCGGCTGCTGCTGACCTCGGGCGCCATGCTCAGCCTGATGCTCGCCGCCTTCATCCGCTCATCGCCGACTTTCAGTCTCTAGAGGCGGCGGCTGGTCAGCACCAGCCGAGCAGGCGCCCGAACCAGGAGCAACTGGGCGGCGGCGGCGTGGGCTCGGGTTCGGGCGCGGGCTCCGGCTCGGGTTGTGGCTGTGGTTGAGGCGTCGGCTCAGGCTCCGGGACCAGCTCCACGGGCGGCGCCTCCAGCCCCCCATTGGGCTCGCTGGCATTGTTCACATGACCCGAGCGGCGCGGGCGCAACAGCGCGGAATCACGCAGGGTGACCGGGCTGCCGAACAGATCGCCGAACGCGGTGGTGAAGGGCATTTGCGCGTCCACCACGATCACCGACCCGCCCGGAACCAGCAGGCCTGCGGGCAGGGCCGGAGCCGCCGAGGCGGCGGGCATGCCGTCGGCCTGGCTCCAGGCCAGGAATACCTGGCCATCATCGCTCATACGCACCGACGACACGCGCAAGGCCAGGCCGGCGGTGTTGAGGGGCGCGGCCATGGCGCGTCCAGCGGCGAAATAGTCGGCGATCTCGGCATTGTTGACCGTATCGCGCTGGGCGGTGAGGTCGGCCACCACCAGCGCCGCATTGGACACTTTGCGGTCCGCGCTGAGCGCCATGCTCAGCTGTGCGGCGCCCAGATACATGGCGATCAGGATCGGGGCGATCAGCGCGAATTCCACCGCAGACACGCCGCGCTGATCGCGGGTGAAGCGGGCGAGGCGCACGATGCGGGCGAGCCGGGCCATCATCTCATCAGATCTCGAACTGTTCGTTGCGGAAGGCGGCCGAGGCGACGATCAGCCGCTTGTTGCCGGGCAGATTGGCCAGACCGTTGAACTGGCCCGGTGCAATCAGCGGCCATTCATAGACAGCGCGCACCACGACGATCTCGCCCGGCCCGCCCGGATCAAAGCCGAAGCCGGACGTGTCAACGCCCTCCTCGCCCACCAGAGCGCCCAGCTGGGCGGCGCCGAAACTGTTGACCCGGCGCACGTCCACCTGGATGCGCGAGCAGTCGAGAATGGCGCCCGCGCGGGCACAGATGCGGTTGCGGAACTCGCCCGGCCCGTCGCCGTCCATCAGAACCTCGCCGGTGCGGATCTCGCGCGCGGCTTCGGAGGTGGCGGTCTCGATCATGGTGGAAGCAAAGAAAAACAGGGCGATCTCGATCAGGCCCGTCAGCAACAGAAAGAACGGGCCGGCGATCAGTGCGAACTCGACAGCGGTGGCGCCCTCGCGCGCCTTGATGAAGCGCAGGGTCAGCAAATGGCGGCGGCCCGCCCGTTGGCGCACGGTCTTGTTCATGGCGCGCAGTCTTAGCCGAGCGCGCTTAATACCTCGTCAAAAGACACGGTTAGCAAATCATGAGCGAGCGCTGCGCCGCGCCGCGCTATTGCGGCATGGCAGGCAGCCAGTGCGGCGCCAGCTCGGCCAGACGCGCCTCGATCACGCCGATCTGTTCAAGGCCCGGTCCGGGATCGCGGCCGGGCAGGTTGCGCCCCAGGTCAAACAGGGTCCAGCCGGTCTCCGCCGAGCCGGCCTCCATGAAGCGTTGTCCGAGTCGCCAATAGGTCTCTTGTGCGAACGGATCGGTCTCAAGGGATTCCAGCATCAAGCCGGCGGCATCAAGATCAGGCCGGGCCTCAAGGCTCTCGGCTCCCCAACTGATCAGCGCGCCGGCGGTGAGCAGCTGCGCCGCGGCGCCGGCATGTCCGTCACTGTCGATAAATGCCGCCAGGCTTTCCACCGCGGCGCGATAGGCGCCCTCCTGCGCCGCGTCGAGCCCCCGGGCGACACGCTCGAAACGCGCATTACCGATCCCGGAGCGGGCCAGGTCGCGCACCAGCGCGCAGGTCAGGCGTGCGCCGCCGACCATGGCGTCTTGTGGGCAGGGTCCGAAATGGTGAGTCTCCTGAACGCTGATCAGCAGCGCCTCGGCCAGCTGGCCGGTGCTGCGCGCGGTCTCGAAGGATTCGTAGAAGTCGGCATCGTCCGGCGCGCGGCTCGCCGGGCCGGTCACGGCGGCCAGCGCCGCTGCACCGGCGGTGTCCAGATACTCGTCACCTTTCAGGGCCAGCTGTGCGCCGCGCACGCCGCCGGGCAGGCGCAAGCCCAGCGGGCCGTCCGTTGACGCTGTGCGGGCGGGGCGCGCCGGTGCAGGCGCAGCCGAAGCGGCGGCCGGGGCCGGGCTGGCGCCGGCTTGGCGCGATGCGGCCAGAACGCGCATGATCAGCTCGGCGTCGACGCCGTCCGCGCCCTCTTCATCGAACAGGTCCAGCAATTCTGAGAGGCTCATCTCCTCCTGGCCGCCTGTTGACCCGGCTCCGGCCTGTTCCGGGGCCTCGGCGGCTGTACCATCGCCCTCTCCGGCGCCGGATTCAGCCTCTGTTACAGCCTCTGGCTCTGCGTCCGGTTCAGCATCCGGGGCGGCGGCCTGCATCACCCAGCGCTCGCGTCGTCCTTGCGGGCTTTCGGGGCTGTAGACGATGAGCTCGAAGGCGCACGGAAATTGTGTCTCGCTGTCCAGCCTCGCCATGATGTCCGGATGCACCGGCGCGGCGTGGCGCAGCCAGCCCCGGGCCGCGCGCGCAGCGGCGCCCTCCAGCGGTTCGGCCTCACACAGGCTGTCCTGTGTGGCGCCGAAATCGGCGCGGAACAGGCGCTCGCCCTCGAAGCTGGCCTGAAAGCCGCCGGGCGCATCTTCCACGTTCAGCGTGCCGTCCATGGCGGCGACACCCATGGCTGCCTCCAGCCAGACCCGGTGGAACGTGCCGGCCGCGCCAAAGGCGATCTCCTCGCGTGCGCCCGCCCCTGACAGCGCCACATAGGTGTCGAGGCGCCGGCGGGTTTCGCCATACAGGCTGGCATTGGTCAGGGTCCGGCCGTCGGCGGTCAGGGTGATCAGGCGGCGCGTGCGCCAGTCAGCCAGCGATTCCACGCCGCCTTCGGTGCGCCACGCGGCCCAGTCGGGTCCGAACTGCGCGGCGATCCCGATGCGGGATTCAGCGCCTGCGCCAGCCAGCGGCGTGCGGGTGCGGGTCCAGAGCGTGGCGGCCAGCGCTTCAAACGGCGCGCCGCGGGCATCAAGATAGGCGTCGCCTTGGAGGTGCGGGCCGGCGGGTGCGCCTGCGGCGGCGGCCAGCAGGGCGGCGCCCGTGAAAGCGATGAGTGCTGCGCCAGCCATGCCAAATCTCCATTGGACCGTCGTCAGGGCCGACAACACCGGACGATCATGGCGCGGTCAAGGCCGCGCGCGCCGGCGACCTCGTCACGCTGGCAGCGAGATGCGCGCGCGCAAGCCGCCCAGCGGCGAGTCCTCCAGGCGCAGCTCCCCGCCATGGGCGCGCACGGTGTCGCGCGCAATGGCCAGGCCCAGCCCGACGCCGGTCCGGTTGGCGTTGCGCGATTCATCAAGCCGGTTGAACGGGCGGAAGGCGTCCTCGCGCAGGTCCGGATCGATGCCCGGCCCGTCATCATCAATGATCACCTCGATGCGCGGCCCCTGACGCCGGGCGCTCAGCGCCACATCCTGCCCATGAGCCGCTGCGTTCTGCACCAGATTGACCAGCGCGCGCTTGAGCGCGCCTTCGCGCGCCTGCACGGTCAGGCCTTCTTCAAGGTCCAGGCGCAGATCCACGCCCTGACGCGCCGCGTCATCGCCCAGCGTCTCGCACAGCGAGGTGAGGTCCACGGGGCCGGGCTCCTCGCCGGCCTGGCCGCGCGCGAAGGCGAGATATTCCTCCAGCGCCGCTTCCATCTCGGCGATATCGCTGCGCGCGGCGTCGCGCTCCGGGCTGTCGGGCATCAGGGCGAGCTGGAGGCGCAGGCGGGTGAGGGGGGTGCGCAGGTCATGGCTGACGCCCGCCAGCAACTGGGTGCGCTGCTCCATATGGCGTTTGAGGCGCGCGCGCATGTCGATGAAGGCGGTGGCGGCCTGACGCACCTCGCGTGCGCCGGCGGGCTTGAAGCGCTCCACGTCCTGTCCGCGCCCGAACGCCTCGGCCGCCTCGGCCAGATGGCGGATGGGTTTGACCTGATTGCGGATGAACAGGATGGCGACGGTGAGCAGCAGCAATGTCGCGCCGCTCAGCCAGATGACGAAGATATGGCCCGTGGTGGCGAACACCTGGTCGCGCGCGGCGATGAAGCGCAACACGCCGCCGCCTGCCTCCACGCGGATATCGACATAGTTGGGATAGCGCGTGGTGTCGAACCAGAAGGGCTCGGAGAGCTGGCCGGCCAGGGCCCGGCGCAAGGTGCGGTCCAGCACCCGGAAAAACGCGGTGCGCCGTGTGGTGGGCAGGGTGTCGCCGGGGCGGAATTCCACACTCAGCCCCAGCGTGGTGAAGGCGAGCCCGGCGATGGGCTCGAACTCCTCGGCGCTGGAGCGCGCATGCATCTCCACGATCATGGCGACATCGCCGGCGATGTTTTCCGACAGGCGCGCGGTGGTCGATCGCCAGTGCTGTTCGAAAAACGCCCAGGTCACCGCGCCCTGCATCAGCGCCACGGGCAAAACAATGATCAGGAGCGATCGGGCGAACAGGCCCTTGGGCATGATGGTGCGGAGGCGAAAACGCATGAGCCGCCTCACCCGCGCACTGTGGGGGCGGGCGCATAGACCGGCTCGGCGACCAGGCGATAGCCGTCCCCGCGCACGGTCTGGACCCAGACCGGCGCCTTGGGATCGGCTTCCACCTTGCGGCGCAGGCGGGTGATCTGCACATCCACCGCGCGCTCGCCGGCGCCCGCAGCGGCGCGCTCGGACAGCGCGGCGCGGCTGACCGGCTCGCCCGGCTGGGCCGCCAGCGCATGCAGCAGGGCCGCTTCCCCGCCGGTCAGGCGCACCGGCTGGCCGTCGCGCGTCAGGCGCAGCGTGGACATTTCAAACATCCAGTCGCCAAAGCTGACTCGGGCGGGGCCCAGCATGCGCGGCAGCGAGCGGCGCAGGATCGCCTGCACGCGCAAGACCAGCTCTTCGGGCTCAAACGGTTTGGGCAGATAATCGTCGGCGCCCAGCGACAGGCCGCGAATGCGGTCCTCAGGCTCGCCCCGCGCCGTCAGCAAGAGGATCGGCGTGGCGGCGCGCTCGCGCACGCGGCGCGTCACCTCGAACCCGTCGAGCCCGGGCATCATCACGTCCAGAATCACCAGATCGAAGCTGATCTGCTCCATCAGGGCCAGGGCGCGCGCGCCGTCCGGCGCGGGCGATACGCGCAGGCCCTTTTCGCGCAGGAACCGCGCCAAGAGGTCGCGAATGCGGTCATCGTCATCGACGACCAGCACATGGTGGGGGCGGGGATCAGACATGGCGCGCCAGGGTCATGGCCTGATCATGCCTCACCGCGCGCTTCGCGCCAATGGCGCATGGCGTGCGCCACGCTCAAGGGACGGCGCGGAGCCAACGACTGTCAAACCAACAGAACGTCAAACAATATTGACACTTCGTCAGCCGCTGCCGTACCCTCGATCCTGGAAGTTAATCAGGGAGGGCGAGTCATGCGGGCTGAAGCTGATAGCCGCAATCGCCAGTTTTCAACCGGACAAGGGCGAATGCCCGGCGGTTCCACCGGCATCGGCATCTCGATGGATCGCCTGTTGCAGGGCTGGATCGACACTGTCGCGCCGTGTCCCTGGACAGCCCACGCCGGCGGCGGCGCCATCCACCGGCGCCGCGCCCATCGCGCGGCGGCAAAAGCGACCACCCCGCTCTACACCCCCGAACAGCGCCGGCGCCGCGATGAGACGCCGTGGACCCTGGTCCAGGGCGTGCTCGCCCCGCTCCAGTTTCTGGTTTTCGCCATCAGCCTGTTTCTGGTGGTGCGCTATCTGGCCACCGGTGAGGGCTATGTGCTGGCCACCGCCTCGGTGATCATCAAGACGCTGGTGCTCTACCTCATCATGGTGACGGGCGCGGTCTGGGAAAAAGTCGTGTTCGGGCGCTATCTCTTCGCCCCGGCCTTCTTCTGGGAAGACGTCTTCTCCATGGTCGTGCTGGCTTTGCACACCGCCTATATCGGCGCGGTCGTGTTCAGCCTGGGCACGCCGGACCAGCAGATGATGATCGCGCTGGCGGCCTATTTCACCTACCTCATCAATGCAGGGCAGTTTCTGTGGAAGCTGCGGGCGGCGCGCCTGGAGGGAGCGATCTCTTGACCGCCGCTTCCGCTCCTGCGCCTGAGCCTGCGCCGCTTGCCGGGGCGCAGGCGAATCCTGTTCTGCGCGAGCGCGGCCAGCGCGAAGTATTCTGCGGCCTGACCGGGATCATGTGGCTGCACCGCAAGATCCAGGACGCCTTCTTCCTGATCGTCGGCTCGCGCACCTGCGCGCACCTGATGCAGTCGGCGGCGGGCGTGATGATTTTCGCCGAGCCCCGCTTCGCCACCGCCATCATCGAAGAGCGCGATCTGGCCGGCATGGCCGACGCCAACGAGGAGCTGGACCGCGTGGCGGCCCAGGTTCTGGCGCGCCGCCCGGACATCAAGACGCTGTTCCTGGTGGGCTCCTGCCCCAGCGAGGTGATCAAGATCGATCTGTCGCGCGCCGCGTCGCGCCTGAACGCCGCCCACGCGGGCGTGCGCGTGCTCAATTATTCGGGCAGCGGCATCGAGACCACCTTCACCGAAGGCGAGGATGCCTGCCTGGAATCGCTGGTTCCCGAGCTGCCGCAGGACGACTCAGCCGAGGCCTCGCTGCTGGTGGTGGGCGCGCTGGCCGATGTGGTGGAAGACCAGTTCACCCGCCTGTTCGACGCGCTGGGCATCGGCCCGGTCCGCTTCCTGCCGGCGCGCACCTCGAACGATCTGCCCCCGGTGGGCCCCAATACCCGCTATCTGCTGGCCCAGCCTTTTCTGGGGCGCACAGGCGCGGCGCTGGACGGGCGGGGCGCCCGGCGTATCGCCGCGCCCTTCCCCATGGGCGCCAGGGGCACCGAAGCCTGGCTGCGCGCGGCGGCGGAGGTGTGGAATATTGATGCAGACCGGTTTGAAACCGTGGTCGCCGCGCCGCGCGCCCGCGCCGAGCGGGCGCTGGCCAGTCACCGCGCCGCCTTCACCGGGCGCAGCGTTTTCTTCTTCCCGGACTCGCAACTGGAAATCCCGCTGGCGCGCTTCCTTTACGAGGAGCTGGGCGCGCAGCTGATCGAGGTGGGCACGCCCTATCTGCATCGCGGTCATCTCGACTGCGAACTGCCCCGCCTGCCCGCCAGCGTGGTCCTGAGCGAAGGCCAGCATGTGGACAGCCAGCTCGACCGCTGCAGGGAGGCGCGCCCGGACCTGACGGTGTGCGGGCTGGGCCTGGCCAATCCGCTGGAGGCCGAGGGCCTGTCGACCAAATGGGCGATCGAGCTGGTCTTCACGCCGATCCACGGCTTCGAGCAGGCCGGCGATCTGGCCGAACTGTTTACGCGCCCCTTGCGGCGCCGCGATCTGTTGAGGGTGGGATGAAGCTGACGGTCTGGACATATGAGGGTCCGCCCCATGTCGGCGCCATGCGGGTCGCCACCGGCATGACCGACGTGCACTACCTGCTGCACGCGCCCCAGGGCGACACCTATGCCGACCTGTTGTTCACGATGATCGAACGGCGCAATCACCGCCCGCCCGTGACCTACACCACCTTCCAGGCGCGCGATCTGGGCTCGGACACCGCAGAGCTGTTCATGGACGCCGCGCGCGACGCCTATGAGCGGTTCAAGCCGGCCGCCATGCTGGTGGGCTCGTCGTGCACGGCCGAGCTGATTCAGGACGATCCCGGCGGGCTGGCGTTGACGCTGGGCCTGCCCTGTCCGGTGCTGCCGCTGGAGCTGCCGTCCTATATGCGCCGCGAGAACTGGGGCGCGTCGGAGACCTTCTACCGTCTGGTGCGCGGGCTGGCGGGCGCCCATGCGCCGGCGCCGGGCGAGGCCCGGGCCGAGCGGGGCCCCGGACCGCCGCGCTGCAATATTCTCGGCGGCACGGCCCTGGGCTTCCGCCACCGTGACGATATCAAGGAAATCAAGAAGCTTCTGGGCCGCATGGGCATTGACGTCGCGGTCTGCGCGCCGCTGGGCGCCAGCGCCGCCGACATCGCCCGTATGGGCGAGGCCGATTTCAACGTCGTGCTTTATCCCGAAATCGGTGAAGAGGCCGCGCGCTGGCTGGAGAAGACCTTCGGTCAGCCGCGCACCAAGATCGTGCCCATTGGCGTGGGCGCCACGCGCGACTTCGTGCGCGAAGTGGCCGAAATCGCGGGCGTTGATCCCGCCCTGGCGCTGGATGATGAAGACCTGCGCCAGCCCTGGTGGTCGCGCTCGGTGGACAGCAATTACCTCACCGGCAAGCGCGTCTTCGTGTTCGGCGACGCCACCCATGCCGTCGCCGCCGCCCGCGTGGCGGTGGAGGAGATGGGGTTCGAGCTGGTGGGGCTGGGCGCCTATAACCGCGAATTTGCGCGCTCGGTGCGCGAGACCGCGGCGCGCTACGGCGTCGAGCCGCTGATCAGCGACGACTATCTGGAAGTGGAAGCGGCCATCGAGGCCGCTGCGCCTGAACTGGTGCTGGGCACCCAGATGGAGCGCCACATCGCCAAGCGTCTGGGCATTGGCTGCGCGGTCATTTCCGCACCGGTCCATGTCGAGGACTTCCCCGCCCGCTACGCGCCCCAGATGGGGTTCGAGGGCGCCAATGTCCTGTTCGACACCTGGGTCCATCCGCTGGTGATGGGCCTGGAGGAGCATTTGCTGGGCATGTTCCGCGAGGACTTCGAGTTCAGCAATGACGCCGGGCCCTCCCATCTGGGCTCACACAAGCAGGCGCCGGTTCTTGCGTCCGCTCCCTCGCCTGCCGTGCAGGACGAGGACACCCCCGAGACAGCTGACGCCGCCGCAGTCTGGCGCGAGGACGCTCTGGCCGAGCTGAAGAAGATCCCCTTCTTCGTGCGCGGCAAGGCGCGCCGCAACGCCGAGACCTTCGCCGCCCAGAGCGGTGCGGAGGTGATCACGCTGGAGACGCTCTATGATGCAAAAGCCCATTACGGCCGCTGAGGCGGCGCCGATCCGCATCGTTATCGTCACGCTGGACAACCATCTGGCGGGGGCGGCGGAGCGTGCGCAGGCCAGCTTGCGGGCGGACTATCCCGGGCTTGAACTGGCGTTTCATGCAGCCGCGGATTTTGCGGCCAGCCCGGACTCGCTGGCGCGCTGCCTCGATGACATTGCGCGCGGCGACATCATCGCCGCCAACATGCTGTTTCTCGAAGACCATATCCAGGCGGTGCTGCCGGCGCTCAAAGCGCGCGCGCCCGCGTGCGACGCCATTGTGGGCTCCATGTCCGCGCCCGAAGTGGTGCGCCTGACGCGTCTGGGCGGTCTGGACATGAGCGCGCCCCAGAGCGGGCTGATGATGGCGCTGAAAAAACTGCGCGGCGGGTCGGGCAACGGCGCCCCGAAGGCGGGCGGCAAGAGCCAGCTGGCCATGCTGCGCCGCCTGCCCAAATTGCTGCGCTTCCTGCCGGGCAAGGCGCAGGATTTGCGCGCCTATTTCCTGACCATGCAGTACTGGCTGGCCGGGTCGGAATCCAATTTCACCAACATGATCCGCAACCTGGTCGACCGCTACGCTGCCGGCCCACGGGCCGTGCTGCGCGGCCGGGCCACGGTCGAGGCGCCGGTGGAGTATCCCGAACAGGGGCTGTATCACCCGGATCATCCCGGCCGCATCGCAGAGCGCGTTTCGGCGCTGCCGGCGGGGCGCGGAAAGGGCAAGGGCCGGGTCGGCCTGCTGGTCATGCGCTCCTATCTGCTGGCGGGCGACACGGCCCATTATGACGGCGTCATCCGCGCCCTCGAAGCCCATGGCCTGGACGTGGTTCCGGCCTTCGCCAGCGGCCTTGATGCGCGCCCGGCGGTGGAGAGCTATTTCATCGAGCATGGCCGCCCGGCGGTGGACGCCGTGCTCTCGCTGACCGGTTTCTCGCTGGTGGGCGGCCCGGCCTATAATGATGCGCGCGCCGCCGAGGCGCTGCTGGCCAAGCTGGATGTGCCGTATCTGGCGGCCCACCCGCTGGAGTTCCAGTCGCTGGAAGACTGGCGCGCCAACACCGCCGGCCTGACGCCGGTGGAAGCCTCCATGATGGTGACCCTGCCCGAGCTCGATGGCGCGACCAATCCCATGGTGTTCGGCGGGCGCTGCGCCGACGGCCAGGTGTGCCGCGGCTGCGAGCGCGAATGCGCCTTCCCCGAAGGCCAGCCGCGCGCCATGCAGGTGTGCGCCGAGCGCGCCGAGGCCCTGTCGGCCCGGGTCGCCAGGCTGGTGTCCCTGCGCCGGACCAGGCTGAAAGACCGCAAGGTGGCGGTGGTGCTGTTCAACTTCCCGCCCAATGCCGGCGCGGCGGGCACGGCGGCCAATCTGTCGGTCTTCGCCTCGCTCCATAACCTCCTGCACGCCATGAAGGCGGAAGGTTATGCGGTGGAGCCGCCCGCTACGGTGGATGATCTGCGCGCGGCGGTGCTGGAGGGCGATTCAGCCCGGTTCGGGACCGACGCCAATATCCTCGACCGCATCCCCGTGAATGATCACGTAATGCGCGAGCCGCACCTGAAAGAGATCGAGGCCCAGTGGGGTCCGGCGCCGGGGCGCAAGGACACCGATGGCCGCTCGATCTTCGTGCAGGGCGCCCGGTTCGGCAATGTGATGATCGGCCTGCAGCCCTCGTTCGGATATGAGGGCGACCCGATGCGCCTTCTGTTCGAGGGCAGCTTTGCGCCGACCCATTCCTTCTCCGCCTTCTACCGCTATGTGCGCGAGGACTTCGCCGCCGACGCCGTGCTGCATTTCGGTACCCACGGCGCGCTGGAATTCATGCCCGGCAAGCAGACCGGTATGTCCAGCGAGTGCTGGTCGGACCGGCTGATCGGCGATGTGCCCAATTTCTATCTCTACTGCGCCGACAACCCGTCCGAAGGCCTGATCGCCAAGCGCCGCAGCGCGGCCACGCTGATCAGCTATCTCACGCCGCCGATTTCCAAGGCGGGCCTGTATCGCGGCATGACGGAGCTGAAAGCGTCGCTGAGCGACTGGCGCCTCCTGGCGCCCGACACGCCGGCCAACCGGCGCGACGCGCTGGCCGAGCTCATTCAGACCCAGGCCTCCGTACTGGATCTGGCCAAACCCGAGCCTTTGTGGACCGGCGCGGACGGCGCTCATATCGACGCCCTGCGCGACACGCTGACCGAGCTGGAAAGCACGCTCATCCCCAATGGCCTGCACATTCTGGGCGAAATCCCGGACACGGCCGAGCGCCGCGAACTGCTCTCGGCCATCGCCGAGATCGAGCGCGGGACCCCGCCGCCTGACAACGCGCTGGACCGGCTGATGGAAACGGGCGAGGCGGCTTCGGCGCTGGCCTTGCTGCCCGCCGCCCAGCGCGAGACCTGGGCGCCGGTGTTTGACCGCCTGGCGGCCACACAGAAGGGCCTCAGCGCCAACCGGGAGCTGGAATCCACCCTGCACGCCATTGGCGGCGGCTATGTCGCGCCGGTGGCGGGCGGTGATCTGGTGCGCAATCCCGATATCCTGCCTACGGGCCGCAATCTGCACGGCTTCGACCCGTTCCGCCTGCCCAGCCCCTGGGCTGTGAGGGATGGCGCGGCGCAGGCCCAGCGCCTGATCGACCGCCATGTCGCCGATACCGGCGCGATGCCGGAAACCGTGGCGCTGGTGCTGTGGGGCACCGACAATCTCAAGACCGAGGGCGGACCCATCGCCCAGGCGCTGGCGCTGATCGGCGCGCGGCCCCGTCAGGACTCCTTCGGGCGCCTGGCCGGCGCCGAGCTGATCCCGCTGGAAGAGCTGGGCCGGGCGCGCGTCGATGTCCTGATGACGCTGTCGGGCATTTTCCGCGATCTCCTGCCGCTGCAGACGAAAATCCTGGCGGAAGCCGCGTATCTGGCCGCCACGGCGGACGAGCCCGCCGAGATGAACCCCATTCGCCGCCATGTGCTGGCTTATGCTGCGCAGCATGACGTGGACATGGACACCGCCGCCTTGCGCGTCTTCTCCAATGCCGACGGGGCCTATGGCGCCAATGTCAATCAGCTGATCGACAGCGGCATGTGGGATGACGAGAACGAGCTGGCCGACGCCTACCAGACGCGCAAATGCTACGCCTTTGGCCGCAACGGCATGCCGGCCAAGCAGGACGCGCTTCTGGGCGCGATCCTGAGCGAGGTGGATCTGGCCTATCAGAATCTCGACTCGGTGGAGCTCGGCGTCACCACGATCGACCATTATTTCGATACGCTGGGTGGTATTGGCCGCGCGGTGCACCGCGCCCGCGGCAAGGAATCGCCAGTCTATATCGGCGATCAGACCGCGGGCGAGGGCAAGGTGCGCTCCCTGTCCGAGCAGGTGGCGCTGGAGACCCGCACACGGGTGCTCAATCCGCGCTGGTATGAATCCATGCTGCGCCATGGCCATGAGGGCGTGCGCAATATCGAGGCGCATGTGACCAACACCATGGGCTGGTCGGCGACCACCGGCCAGGTCGATCCCTGGATCTATCAGAAGATCACCGAGACCTATGTGCTGGACGAAGAGATGCGCGAGCGTCTGGCCGCGCTCAATCCCAAAGCCTCGGCGCGCCTGTCCGAACGCCTGATCGAAGCGCATGAGCGCAGCTATTGGCGGCCCGACGCCGCCACGCTGGAGGCGCTGCAGCGCGCTGGCGAAGCCATTGAAGACCGGTTGGAGGGAATCGCCCCCGCCGCAGTGAAAATCGCATGACCGCGCGCAACCAGACCCCGCGCACAAGGATGGCCCGATGACCACGTTGAACCTCAATCGACCCGCCCCCAAGCGCCCTGACGGAGAGGGCAGCTTGCAGGTCCATCTGGACCCGACGCTGGCCATCGATTCTGCGAAAGTGTTCGCGGTCTATGGCAAGGGCGGGATCGGCAAGTCCACGACCTCGTCGAACCTGTCGGTGGCGTTTTCCAAGCTGGGCAAGAAAGTGCTCCAGATCGGCTGCGACCCGAAGCATGATTCCACCTTCACCCTGACCAAGCGCCTGGCGCCCACGGTGATCGACGTGCTCGAAAGCGTCGACTTCCACACCGAGGAGCTGCGCACCGAGGACTTCGTGTTCGAGGGCTATAACGGGGTGATGTGCGTGGAGGCCGGCGGGCCGCCTGCAGGCACGGGCTGCGGCGGCTATGTGGTGGGCCAGACGGTGAAACTGCTCAAAGAGCACCACCTGCTGGACGACGCCGACATCGTGATCTTCGACGTGCTGGGCGATGTGGTCTGCGGCGGCTTCGCCTCGCCCCTGCAGCACGCTCACCGGGGCCTGATCGTCGCGGCCAATGATTTTGATTCCATCTTCGCCATGAACCGGATCATGGCCGCCATCGGGGCCAAGTCGAAGAATTACGAAGTGCGCCTGGGCGGCGTGATCGCCAACCGCTCGGCGGCCACCGACCAGATCGACCGCTTCGCCGAACAGACCGGGCTCAACCGCCTGGCGCACTTCCCTGATCTGGACGAAATCCGCCTGTCGCGCCTGAAAAAGCGCACCCTGTTCGAGATGGAGTCCACGCCCGAGCTGGAAGCGGTGAAGACCGAGTATCTGCGCCTGGCCGCCTCGCTGCTGGCCGGGATCGAGCCGTGCATCGCCACACCCATGAAAGATCGTGAGATCTTCGACTTCCTGGGATTTGAATGATGGCCAACGCCACCTACACCCACACGCGCGACGCGCTTGAGACCTATTTCGACCGCACCGCGGCCGATGCCTGGGCCAAGCTGACGTCCGATGCGCCGGTCAGCGGGGTGCGCGCCACGGTGCGCGCGGGCCGCGACTCCTTGCGCGACACTTTCCTGTCCTGGCTGCCCGCAGACATGACCGGCGAGCGCGTGCTGGATGCGGGCTGCGGGCCGGGCCAGCTGGCCTTCGCCATGGCGGGCCGCGGCGCCCATGTGGAAGCCGTCGACCTGTCGGCCTCGCTGCTGGAGATCGCCGCCCAGCGCACGCCGGCGGACCTGCCGGGCTCCGTGACCTTCCGCGCCGGCGACATGCTGGATGCGTCGGGCGGCCCGGTGGACCGGGTGGTGGCGATGGATTCGGTGATCCATTACGGCCCCGACGACATGGTCGCCATGATCAAGGGCCTGGCCAGCCGGGCGGACCGCTCGGTCATGTTCAGCTTCGCCCCGCGCACGCCGCTGCTCACCGTGATGCATGCGGTTGGAAAGCTGTTTCCCAAATCGGACCGCGCTCCGGCCATCGTCCCGATCTCCGAACAGGGTCTGCGCCGGCGCATCGAAGCCTGCCCGGAGCTCAAGGGCTGGCGGATCGGGCGGACCGAGCGCATCGACAGCTTTTTCTACATCTCTCAGGCGATGGAGCTGGTGAAGGCATGAAGCGCGGATCGGCATCTCTGGCGCGGCGCTGGGCGGAGCTTGGAATTTCCATGCTCCCCTTTGCGGACGTGGCCACCAAAGAGCTGCCGCTCAGCCAGATTCTGCGCCTGTCGCTGTTCCAGGTGTCCGTGGGCATGGCTGCGGTCCTGCTCACCGGCACGCTCAACCGGGTGATGATCGCCGAGCTCGGCATGCCCGCCGTGCTGGTCGCGCTGATGGTGGCGCTGCCGCTGGTGTTCGCGCCGTTGCGCGCCCTGATCGGGTTCAAGTCCGATACTCACGTTTCGGCGCTGGGCTGGCGGCGCGTGCCGTTCATCTGGTTCGGCTCGCTGATGCAGTTTGGCGGGCTGGCGATCATGCCGTTCGCGCTTCTGGTGATGTCCGGCGATTCCGGCGCGCCGGTGGGGCTGGGCATGGCGGCGAGCGCTTTGGCCTTCCTCTTGGTGGGCGCGGGCATGCACACCACCCAGACCGCGGGTCTGGCGCTGGCGACGGATCTGGCGACGGAAGAAAACCGCCCCCGCGTGGTGGCGCTTTTGTATGTGATGCTGCTGGTGGGCATGCTGATCAGCTCCATGGTGATCGGCGCGCTGCTCATGGACTTCTCCGAGCTGGCGCTGATCCGGGTGGTTCAGGGCGCTGCGGCGCTGACCATCATTCTGAACATCGCCGCCCTGTGGCGTCAGGAGGCGCGCGCGCCGCAGCTGACCAGCCCCGATCGCCCCCGCCCCACTTTCGCTGAAGCCTGGGCCGCCTTCTCGGCCGGCGGACGCCAGACGCGCCTTCTGGTCGCCATCGGCCTGGGCGCTGCGGCCTTCGCCATGCAGGACGTTTTGCTGGAGCCCTATGGCGGTGAAGTGCTTGGCCTTTCGGTGTCGGGCACGACGGTTCTGACCGCCCTGTGGGCGGCAGGCGCGCTGGCGGGCTTCGGACTGGCGGCCAAGGGCCTGGCGTCGGGCTTCGACCCTCATCGCCTGGCCGCCTACGGCATGGTGGTGGGCGTGTTCGCCTTCGCTTTCGTCATTCTCTCCGATCCGCTGGGATCGCCCTTCCTGTTCCGCGCCGGCGCGGTGCTCATCGGGCTGGGCGGCGGCCTGTTCGCGGTGGGCACGCTCACCGCCGCGATGGAGCTGGGCCAGGGCAGCGGGTCCGGCATCGCGCTGGGCGCCTGGGGCGCCGTGCAGGCCACGGCCGCAGGCCTGGCGATCGCCGTGGGTGGCGGCATTCGTGACGGTGTCGAAGCCCTGGCGCAGGCCGGGGTTCTGGGCCCCGGCATGACGGGACCGGCCGTTGGATACTCCGTAGTTTACCACATCGAAATTGCGCTTCTGTTCGCCGCCCTCGTGGCGATCGGGCCGCTCGCCCGCCATGCCGGCGGCCGAACGGGGCGCACGCCCGGAAAGTTCGGCATCGCCGAATTCCCCGGCTAGAGGCTCAAAGGGAGGCCTTGTCATGACTGATGGAACGATAATCGGCTCGCTGGACCTGACGACCCTGCTGTTCACAGCATTCGTTGCGTTCTTCATCGGCCTTGTATTCTACCTGCGGCGCGAAGACCGCCGCGAGGGCTATCCGCTGGAGGCCGACACCACCGGCAAGCTGGAACAGCCCGGCTCGGCCTGGTTTCCCACGCCCAAGGAAATGAAGCTCCCCGGCGGGACCAGCGCGTTCAAGCCGGATACCCGGCGCGAGCCCATCTCTGACAAGATGAAGCGGCTGGCCGTGTGGCCGGGCGCTCCTTATGAGCCGGTGGGCGATCCCATGACCGCCGGTGTCGGTCCGGGCGCCTATGCGATGCGCGACGACACGCCGGACCTGACCCACGAAAACCTGCCCAAGATCGTGCCGATGCGCGTGCTGGCGGACTTCGACGTCGCCAAGGGCGATGCCGATCCGCGCGGCATGACGGTGATTGGCGGCGACGGCCAGGCGGCCGGTGTGGTCAGCGATATCTGGGTGGACCGCGCTGAGGCGCTGGTGCGCTATTACGAGATCGAGCTGGCCGATGGCGGCCGCAAGGTGCTCGCGCCCTACGCCTTCACCAACATCAAGGGCAAGGCCCGTCAGGCCCGCATTGAATCGCTTCAGTCGGGCCAGTTCGCCGGCGTCCCCGCTCACGCCTCGCCTGATCAGGTGACGCGCCTGGAGGAGGACCGGATCAGCGCCTATTACGCGGCGGGCACGCTCTATGGCACGCCGGGCAAAGCGGAGCCGTGGTTCTGATGTGTGATCCTGACAAGATGAAGCCTGAGCCCATTCCCGGCCTGCCCGACCATTTGCCAGAGGGCGAGCGCGTCCTCTGGAGCGGTGGGCCGGACTGGAAATCACTGGCCCTGCATGTCTTCCACGTGCGCGCGGTGGCGATCTATTTCGCCATTCTGATCACATGGGAGGCGAGCTCGGGCCTGTCGGCCGGCGTTGCTGCGGGCGAGGCCGCCACAACGGCGGTCCTGCAGGTCCTGCTGGCCGGTCTGGCCATCGGCCTGTTGTCCCTGTTCGCCTGGCTGATTGCGCGCTCCACGGTCTACACCGTGACCAATGAGCGGGTGGTGATCCGGGCCGGGGTCGCCCTGCCCAAGGCGGTCAACATCCCGTTCAGGGTGATCGGCTCGGCCTCGCTCAAAGCCCGCTCCAGCGGCAATGGCGATATCCCGCTGCAGCTGACCGGACCGGACCGCGTGGCCTATCTGTCGCTGTGGCCGCATGTGCGCCCGTGGCGCATCAACAACGCCCAGCCCATGCTGCGCGGCCTGCCCGAGGCGGCCAAGGCGGCCCAGGTGCTGGCCGGGGCGCTGGCGGAGAAAGCCGGTCAACCGGCCCCGCGCTTCGCCGCGGCGCCGGCGAAGACGCCCCGCCGCCAGCCCATGCCTGACCGCGCCGCCGCTGCGGCCAATACCTAGAAACGGATGGATACCAGGACGATGAAAGAGAACCGCCAGGAAGTCATTCACCGACGCGCCGTGCAGGGCATGATCGTTCTGGTCGTGCTGACGGTCATTCTGGCGGCGTTCACCCAGTTCACCGGCGGTGGGGCGCGCTATGCGCCCGAAGGCGCGCCGGTGGTGACGGCTGAGCTGCTCTTCGAGGACGGTGAGCGCGGCCTGGTCACGGTGGACAACGCCGTGACCGGCGCGCGCCTCATCGAATACGGCGAGAATGAAGGCGTGTTCGTGCGCGCCATCATGCGCACCGTGGCGCGCCAGCGCCGCATGCGCGGCATGGGCCGGGAGACCCCGGTGCAGCTGTCGCGCTACGAGGGCGGCGCCCTCTGGCTGATCGATCCGGCCAGTGGCGTGCAGATGTATCTCAATGCCTTCGGGCCGGACAATCTGGCCGCCTTCACCGAAATCCTGGAGCGCGGCGAGCAAAGCCTGCGCGCCGAGGCCGAAGGGGGTGCGTCATGAGCCGGGGTCCGCGCCAGTTCGACGTGAGCTGCACCATCGAGGTGGAGCACACCAACGAGCATCTCCACGCCCATGTGTCGCTGGAGGGTGATGTGCCGATCTATCCGGGCGACCGGGTGCGCGTGCATGGCTCACCTATCACGGTCCAGTACGGCGAAGCCGCCCGCTATGACCGGGTCGCCACCGTGATGCGCGCGGGCTGGCTGTCACGCCAGTGGACACGTTTGATGGCGCGCCTGGAAATCACCGAGCTTTATGAAGTCAGCTTCTCACCTGTGAGGAAACTATGACCACCGCAACCTTTGACGCCGCGCCTGCCGGGCGCGCCCGCACCGAGCCGAGCGAAACCACGCGCCTGGCCCAGACCGACACCATTCTAAGCCCGCGCTTCTACACCACCGATTTCAAGGAGCTGGATGCGCTGGGCGTGGACGCCGTGCGCGCCGAATGGGACAAGCTGATCGCGGAGATGGAGGCCGATCCCAATCGCGGCCATTTCAAGCGCACCGAGGCCTTCGACAATGCGCTGATGAGCCTGCCTGAAGGGCTGCGCAAGGAATTCGTCGACTTCCTGGTCAGTTCGCTGACCTCGGAATTCTCCGGCTGCGTCCTGTACGGAGAGATCGTCAAGAACACTTCGAACCCGGATTGGCGCAAGCTGTTCAAGATGATGGCGCGCGATGAGAGCCGCCATGCCGGCTTCATCAATACCTGCCTGAAGGATTACGGTATCGGCGTCGATCTCGGCTTCCTGACCAAGACCAAGAAATACACCTTCTTCAAGCCGAAATTCATCCTGTACGCGACGTATCTGTCGGAGAAGATCGGCTATGCGCGCTACATCACCATCTACCGCCAGCTCGAGCGCAATCCCGAGTACCAGTTCCACCCGATTTTCAACTGGTTCAAGGAATGGTGCAATGACGAGTTCCGCCATGGCGAGGCGTTCGCGCTGATCATGCGGGGCAATCCCGAGCTGCTGCGCGGCATGAACAAGCTGTGGATCCGCTTTTTCCTGGTGGCGGTGTACGCCACCATGTATGTGCGCGATCACAACCGGCCCCATTTCCATGCGGCGCTGGGCGTTGATCCCACCGAGTACGACCATGAGGTGTTCGCGCTCACCACCGAGATCACGCGCCAGGTCTTCCCGATCACGCTGGATACCGACAGCGAGAAATTCCGTGCGGGTCTGGAGCGCATGCGCGCCATCAGCGCGCGCATGGATGCGGCCAAGGCCCAGGGCGGAGTGATCGGCGGGCTCAAGCG
>JBHYFR010000015.1:0-2902 GCA_051859425.1 Oceanicaulis sp.
CCTCCCCCGTAAACGGGGGAGGAAAGATGCGCGCGCGTTTTTAGCCGCCCCCCACAACGCATCAAAAAGATGAAACCGTCACCGGCGCGGGGTATTGTCTAGAAGAGTCGGAATCATCACCACGGAGACCACCCCATGACCACCCTCGCCCGCATCACCGCCGCCGCCCTCCTCACCGCCAGCACGCTGGCCCTTGGCGCCTGCAACACCGTTCAGGGCATTGGCCGCGACATCACCCGCACCGGCGAAGTCCTCGAAGACCTCACCACCGATGCGTCCGATGTGATCGACACCGCGCCGGAGGTGCAGCCGGCGCCGTGACGGGCGCTCACCCCGCGCTGAACCAGCGGCCGTCGTCGGTGGCCTCGGCCTGGCCGATGGCGGAGAGGATGGAGGACGTGGCACGTCCCGATAGACAGTGACGGCGGACTCTGGAAGAAAGTCCGTCATGAGTCTTTTCAACCCAAGAACGCTGGCCCGGCATACCCGCGTGGAGCCTCTGCCCGAGGATCACCGGCAAATCCTTGAGGCTTGCTCTGAATTAATCACCTCAACCCGAATCCTGACCCTTGGGGAAACCCCGCTTCAGGGGCAGTTCGCCGCCAAGATCGTGGAAGGCGTTCTGGGCTACAAAGGCCCTGCAGATGGCGAGCGCTATACGCTTGCCACCGAGAAGGGGATTCTGCGCGGCAGCGTCGATCTCGCTCTTGGCAATTTCGGCGGCGACGAACCTGAAATCATAGCCCCCTTTGAACTCAAAGGCGCCAAGACCAAAGACCTCGACGCGATCATGCCGGGCCGCAATAAGAGCCCCGTTCAGCAGGCGTGGGAATACGCCATGAACGCGCGCGGCGTGAAATGGGTGCTGGTCTCTAATTATGTGGAGCTGCGCCTCTACGGGTTTGGGGAAGGCACAGCCGATTATGAGGTCTTCCACCTCGATCAGCTGACCGATCCCGCGCAATACGCCCGCTTCCAACTGCTCTTGTCAGCAGAGAACCTCTTGTCGGGGCGCACCGCCAGCCTGCTTGAGGAGAGCCGCCGCGAAGACAAGG
The DNA here is from genome assembly GCA_051859425.1 of Oceanicaulis sp. Taxonomy (GTDB): domain Bacteria; phylum Pseudomonadota; class Alphaproteobacteria; order Caulobacterales; family Maricaulaceae; genus Oceanicaulis. The sequence continues at coordinate 1,056 of JBHYFR010000015.1, forward strand.
AGATCACCGACAATCTCTACGCGGACTACAAGGCTTTGCGGCTTGCCTTGATCAACGCCATTGGCGCATCCAACCCGGCGCTTGCGCGCCTAGATGCAATTTCAGTCGCCCAGACTATACTGGACCGGGTCCTGTTCATCGCGTTTGCAGAAGACACCGGACTGCTGCCCGGCGACACGCTGGCCCAAGCGTTCGATACCCGCGATCCCTATAACCTGAGACCGGTCTGGGACAATTTCAAGGGCCTGTTCCGGGCCATCGATGAAGGCAATCAGGCGCTTAAAATCCCCCGCTACAATGGCGGCCTGTTCCGCTCGGACCCGGTCATCAATGACCTCAGCCTGTCAGACGATATCTGTCTAGGGTTTCGCAAGATCGGGGAATATGACTTCGCCTCCGAGGTCTCCGTAACCATCCTGGGCCATATTTTCGAGCAGTCCATCTCGGATGTGGAGCGCTTGCAGGCCGAAGCGCGTGGAGAGGAAACCGAGCCGGAAAAGAAGACCGGGGCCACCGGGCGGCGCAAGCGCGACGGGGTCGTCTACACGCCTGACTATGTGGCCCGCTTCATCGTCGCCGAGACCCTGGGCGCCCATATTCGCGAGCTGTTCGACAGCGTGGTGGGCGAATATGCTAGGAAGTCGTCAGACGTAAGCGATTACGAAAACATCGTCTGGCGCCGTCAGGGTGCCGAGCTGGAAGCGTGGCAAGCCTATCGCGACCGGCTGAAAAGCTTGCGTATCGTCGATCCCGCCTGCGGGTCCGGCGTCTTCCTCATCATGGCGTTCGACTTCCTGAAGGCGGAACTCAAGCGCGTAAACGACAAGGTCGCATCTCTCGCGCAAAAGTTAAGCGTGGATGACCTGTTCGATCCCGACAGCGAAATTCTTTCCAACAATCTGTTTGGCGTGGACGTGAACGCAGAGAGCGTCGAGATCACCAAGCTCTCGCTCTGGATCAAGACCGCCCGCCGGGGCAAGGTCCTCGACAGCCTGTCGGGCAATCTGCGCGTCGGCGACAGCCTGATCGAGGACAGCAATTTCGCCTATCTCGATCACGCCTTCCGATGGGAAACGGCTTTCCCGCAAGTGTTCGCCGAGGGCGGTTTCGATGTGGTCCTGGGCAATCCTCCCTATGTGCGGATGGAGCATCTCAAAGCCATCAAGCCCTATCTGGAACGCCGCTATGAAGTGGTGTCCGACCGGGCCGACCTCTATAGCTATTTCTTCGAACGCGGCTTGCGTCTGCTCAAGCCCGGCGGGCGACTGGGCTACATCTCGTCCAACACCTTTTTCAAGACCGGCTCGGGCAAGCCTTTGCGCGAATACTTGCTGCGCGAAGCCATCATCGAAGGCGTGGTGGATTTTGGCGATCTGCAAATCTTCGAAGGCGTGACCACCTATCCGGCCATTTTGACCATGAAGCGCGGGGCGGCGCCCAAGGGGCATGAGCTGCGCTTCTGGAAGGTGGACGCCCTGCCCGAAGCCAATTTTCAGGCCACCTGGGAAAAGGCCGCAGGCCCCTATCCGCAATCGGCCCTCGGGGCCGGGTCATGGGAACTGGAGAATCCCGCCCTGCGCGCCCTGCGCGACAAGATCAGGAAGGGCAGGAAGACGTTGAAGGAGGTGTATGGGTCGCCTGGCAGAGGAATTGTAACAGGCCTGAACGCTGCCTTCGTGATCGACAATACCACCAAGGACCACCTCTGCGCCCAGGACCCACGGTCCGCCGAACTGCTGAAGCCTTTCCTCGAAGGGAAAGACCTGAAGCGCTGGCGGGTGGAATCGCGCGGTCTTTGGCTGATCTATATTCCCAAGAACCGGATCGACATTGACGATTATCCGGCC
>JBHYFR010000015.1:2912-24425 GCA_051859425.1 Oceanicaulis sp.
CCATTCAAGGCCAAGCTGGAAGCGCGTGCGACGAAGCAGGAATGGTTCGAGCTTCAACAGGCGCAGGAGGCCTATGCGCCTCACTTCGCTGCACCCAAGATTAGCTATCCGCATTTCAATGCTGTGCGAAACTTTTCGTTTGAGCCCTTTGGGGCTTTTTCCAACGACAAATCGTACTTAATCCCATCCGACGACAAGGCGCTGCTGGGACTTTTGAATAGCCGCGCGCTCTGGTTCATTGTTGCTTCGATGAGCCCTCCTGTTCGGGGCGGCTTTCATGAACTGCGAGTACAGTATGTCGAAAAGCTTCCCATCCCGAACTGGAATGAAAGCTCACGGGCAGAGCTGGCCGATGCCAGCGAACAGGCCAGCAAGGCCGCCCAGGAACGCCTCAACCTCCAAACCGCCCTCACCCGCCGCATTCCCGATCTCTGCCCGCCTGGCCGTGACCCCAAGCTGACCACACGGCTCCAGGAATAGTGGGCCCTGCCGGACTTCGCTGCGTTCCGGGCGGAGGTGAAGAAGGCGTTCAAGGCTGATATTCCGCTTACCGAACGCTCTGACTGGGAGGCGTGGATCGCGCGCGACCGCGCCGAGATCGCCCGCCTGGATCATGAGATTGCAGAGGCCGAGCGCGCTATCGACCGCATTGTCTACGACCTGTTCGACCTCACCGAGGACGAGATCGCGCTGCTGGAGGCCAACGTCTAGCCCCCTTATCCGCCCCTGCGATCCCAGCGCGTACACTCCCCCTCGCCATGGCTTATCGCGCACGCATCACCGCACAGCCTCCGCCGGCCCGCAAACGGCCCGCAGCGCGCCATGAGCCGCCCGGTAATAGTCATGATAAGAGCTAGATTCGGGCCATTATCACGATAAAACGCTGAAGACTCTCACTCACCCCGCCTCCCCCTCCGTCTCGATCAACCCCGCATCATTGGCGCGCACCGCATTGACCCGCCGGCTGACCTTGCGGGCGGTCAGGGCGCCGTCGGGCAAGAGGGCGAAGAAGGGTTCGGGGTCCGCGTCGGGATCCAGCCAGGCGGCGAAGGCGCCGGGCGCCAGCATGACCGGGACCCGGTCATGCAGCCAGCCGGTGTCCGGGCCCGCCGCGCGCGTCAGGATGGCGAAGCTGTCGATGCGGTCTTCGCCCTCGCCCCAGCGCTCCCACAGGCCGGCGAACACCAGGGGCGCGCCATCACTGCGGGTGATGTACCAGGGCTGCTTGCCGTCAGGGCCCGCCTGCCATTCGTAAAACCCGTCAGCCGGAATGAGCGCCCGGCGGCGCTTGAGGGCGGCGCGGAATGTGGGCTTTTGCGCTGCGGTTTCGCTGCGGGCGTTGATCAGGGGCTTGGCGCCTTTCGGCCCGGTCTTCGACCAGTGCGGCACCAGCCCCCAGCGGATGCAGGTCAGGCGCGCCTTGCCGTCCGCGCCCCGGCGCACCACGGGCAGGTCCTGGGTCGGCGCGGCGTTCCAGCTGGGCTGCAGATTGAGACGGTCATCGCACTCGAACATGGCGCGCAACTGGTCCACAGTCACCGTCATGACATACCGTCCGCACATGACCGCCTCGCTCCTCTCCCGCCCAATCAAGGGCCGCCGCCCGTGAGCGTCAAGGCGCGCCCTGTGGTCAGCGTCGGCGCCGTGGTGTGGCGCGGCGATGACGTGCTGCTGATCCGGCGCGCGCGGGCGCCGTTCCAGGGCCAGTGGTCCATCCCCGGCGGCAAGGTGGAGTTCGGCGAAACGCTCGAAGACGCCCTGGTGCGCGAGGTGCGCGAGGAGACCGGCGCGGACATCGCCCTCACCGGCTTCATCGGCGTCTACCAGTCCATCGAGGCGGATGCGCATTTCGTCATGATCGACTGGTGCGCCGAGTGGATCAGCGGCGAGCCGGAGGCCGCCGACGATGCGCTGGAGGCGTGTTTCGTCCCGTTCGACGAGGCGTTGGCGCGCATCGCCTGGGACACCACCCGCACAGCGCTGCACGACGCGGCGCGGCTGCGGGGCCGGACGGCTGGCGCGTGACGCTATCGCGCCGGCTCGCCCTCCACCGTTTCCTCTTCCGCCGGCTCGGCGCGGGCGCGGAAATCCACATCACTATCGGCCAGGAACCAGGTGAACATCGCCCAGGCGGCGACGTTCTGGGCCATTTCCTCGGGCACGATCTTGTCGAACGTGTCATTGGGCGTGTGGTGGAACTCGAAATAATCCGTCCCGTCCTGGTCCAGACGCGCCATGGGCACGCCCATCGCCGCCAGCGGGATCATGTCCGGCCCGCCGCCTGATGAATTGCCGCCGCGCTCAATGCCAAGGAACTCCAACTCCTCGTGCATGGAGTCAAAGAAGCCCACCGCATGCTCGCCCACGCCCGAGGACAGGCGCCACACCTTGCGGGCGCCGAAATCGGATTCCGAGCCGATGATGTGCTGATCCACCGTGCCGTCTTCCATGCGGGCGCTGGCGTAGGCGCGCGCGCCCACCAGTCCGACTTCCTCGGCGCCGAACAGCACCACGCGGATGGTGCGGCGCGGACGCACGCCCGCATCCATGATCAGCCGGGCCGCCGCCGTGACGATGCCCACGCCCGCCCCATCGTCCAGCGCACCGGTGCCGGTGTCCCAGCTGTCGAGATGGGCGCCGATGATGACGATCTCTTCAGGCGCCTCGGCGCCAACAATCTCGGCGATGACATTGCCGCTGGTCACCTCGCCGCGCCAGCCGGCATGGGTGCGCAGCGCCACGCGCATCGTCTCGCCCGATGCATGGATGCGCTCGATCTGGTCGGCGTCCGGCGCCGACACCGCCAGGGCGGGAATATCGGGCAGGCGCTGGGCGGGAAAGCTCATCATGCCGGTATGGGCGAAGCGGTGGGACGAGGTGCCCACCGAGCGGATCAGAATGCCCGCCGCGCCGCGGTTTTCCGCCTCAACCCAGCCCAGCGTGCGCTTGCGGTTGGCCCAGCCATAACCCTCACCACTGCGACCGGCCGCCATGCGGTCGTTGACGAAGACCAGCTTGCCTTCCAGCGCGTTCTCAGCCCCGTCAAACTCCAGCAGGTCATCAAAGCTCTCGAAGAACACGATCTCGGCTTCAATGCCGCCTTCGGGCGTGGCCGCCGCGCCGCCCAGCGAGGTGGCGTAGAGCTCCTGGGGATAGGGGTGGGTGATGGCCACTTCCTCGAAGATGGAATGGCCGCGCGTCCACAAATCCATCGGGAAGTCCTCGACCCGGACATTCTCAAAGCCCAGCTCGTTGAACATCGCCACCGCCCAGTCGCGTGCGCGCGCCTCCTGGGGCGTGCCCGCCAGGCGCGGGCCGATCTCGGTGGTCAGCGATTCGGTCAGCCGGTAGGCCAGATCGCTCTCCAGCCCCGCCTGCGCCAGGGCGCGGGCATGCACGCGCGCCTCTTCGGGCAGTTCGGCTGCATGGACGGGCCCTGTCTGGACCGGGATGGACAGGAATGCAGCCGCAGCCGCCGCAAGCGCCAGGCGCATGACAGTATCTCCCACAATTTTCATGTCGGCATCGTAATGATATCGCACCGGCGCGCAAACCGCGCGCGGTAGGCGCAAGGCGGACGCCGCGCTATAACCCGGGCATGACTGACGCATCTGACGCTCCGTCTCCTCCGGCCGAAACCGGCAGCCCGGCACGGCGAATAGCCCCGGAGCGCCCGCGCACGCGTCAGGTCGCGGCATCCACGCCCGATCCTGATCATGGCCGCTTCACCCCGGCCTGGTTTGGCCAGGCGGCGCGGGGCGTGGCGTCGCGCCTGCCTGCGAACCGGACGGGCCTGCGCCTGTCCGGCGCCTTGCGCCCGGCGGCGCTGGCGGCGTTGAAGGGCGACGCGGCGGACGTGAACGCCTTCGGCCTGTCCCTGCGCCTGTATCCGCGCGAAAGCGTGGCGGAAAAGCGCGCCTTCCTCACCCCGCAATGCTTTGACCCGCACGAGATCGCCGCCCTGCGCGCCGTCATGGGGCCAGGCAAGGTGTTCATCGATGTGGGCGCCCGCGCCGGGCTCTACGCCCTGATCGCGGCCAGGGCCGGCGGCCCGGCCAGCCGGGTGATCGCGGTGGAGCCGGACGGGCGCCTGCGCCGGCGCATCGCCTTCAATGCGCGCCAGAACGCCCTGTCCAATCTGGATATCTCAGGCGTGGCGCTGGCCGATTACGAGGGCGAGGACGTGCTGCGATACGTGCCCGGCCAGCCCGGCGGTCCGGCGCTGACCGGGACTCAGCCCCCCGGCGGCGAGGCCGTGCGCGTGACCACCCTGCCCCGGCTGATGGACGAGATGCGCGTGACGCGTGCGCATGCGCTCAAGATCGACGCCCGGGGCGGCGAGGCCGTGATCGTGCGCGCCCTGTTCGCCGGCGCCGATCCGGCGCGCTGGCCGGAGCTCCTGATCCTGGCGCGTACAGACCTTGAAGGGGGCGCCAGCCCCGGCGCAGCCCGTCTCGCGCTGGGGCGCGGCTACAGAATCGCTGAAACCACCCGCCTGCATCAGATTTTGCGCCTGACCCCGCCCGGGGCCGGCTAGACACACCATGAAGATGAGAAGATGAGAGGGGCGCGCCATGTCGCAGCTTGATTTGATCCTCGCGGGACGGCGAAAGGATCTGGGCGGATTTTCCGTCTCGCGCATCCTGCCCGCCGCCAAGCGCCGCCGCGTCGGGCCGTTCGTCTTCCTCGATGAAATGGGCCCGGCGGTCTTCGCACCCGGCCAGGGCGTGGACGTGCGCGCTCACCCGCATATTGGCCTGGCCACCCTCACCTATCTGTTCGAGGGCGAGATGGACCATGCCGACTCGCTGGGCGTGCACCAGACGCTCGCCCCCGGCGCGATCAATCTGATGGCGGCCGGGCGCGGCATCGTCCACAGCGAGCGCACGGGCCCGCGCGCGCGCGCCGCCGGCCAGAAGCTGCACGGCATCCAGGCCTGGATCGCCCTGCCGCGTGACGCCGAGGAGATGGCGCCCGCCTTTGACCATTATGACCCCGGCGCCATACCCGCGTTCGAACAGGGCGGCGCGCAGATGCGCCTGATCATGGGCGCCGCTTACGAGCACCGCTCGCCGGTCAAGACCTTCTCGCCCATGGTCTATCTGCACGCCGAGGCGCCCGCCGGCGCGGCCATCGACCTGCCGCGCGGCCATGGCGAGCTCGCCGCCTATGTGGTGTCAGGCCAGATCGAAACCGGCGACGAGCCGGTGAGCGCGGGCCATATGGCGGTGTTCGCGCCCGGCGAAGCGCCCGTAATCCGCGTGCGCGCCGACAGCCGGCTCATGATCCTGGGCGGCGCCAATATCGGCGAGCGCCATATCGACTGGAATTTCGTCTCGTCGAGCAAGGCCCGCATCGAGCAGGCCCGGGCCGACTGGCGCGCCAGCATCGCTGGAGAGTTCAAAAACACGCCCTTCGCCCTGCCGCCGGGCGAACACGAGCACATCCCCCTGCCCGGCGACCCCGACACCGGCGCCCCGCCCGAACAGACCGAGGATTGCCCGACGAGTTGAGGGGGCTAATACGCCGCCTCTTCAAAAATCGCATCCAGCGATCCGCCCCAGGCGCCGTGATAGCGCTCCAGCAGGCGTTCGGCGGGGCTGATTCCGGTGCGGGCGATTTCGTCGAGATCGTCCAGGAACAGCGCCTCGTTCTCGCCATGGGCGTTGAGGCGGGCGCGCGCTTTGAGCCCTGAGCGCGAGATGGCGAGGATATCCTTGGCCACGTCCTGCAGGGTGCGGGTGCGGAACGGGGTCTTCAGGGCAAAGCGCGCCGCGCCGATGCGCAGGCAGGATCGCTCCTCGCGCGTCCAGTCCTTCACATAGTCCCAGGCCGCGTCCAGCGCCGCGTCATCATAGAGCAGGCCCACCCAGAAGGCCGGCAGGGCGCACAGATTGCTCCACGGCCCGCCATCGGCGCCGCGCTGTTCCAGGAAGGTTTTCAGGCGCACTTCGGGAAACAGGGTGGAGAGGTGGTCCTCCCAGTCGCTCATCACCGGGATGGCGCCCGGCAGGGCCGGCAGCTTGCCTTCAAGGAAGTCGCGGAAGGACTGGCCCGAGGCGTCCAGAAACCGCCCCTCGCGCTTGACGAAATACATCGGCGCGTCGAGGGCCCAGTCCACGTATTGCTCGTAGCCGAAGCCCTCCTCGAAGGCGAAGGGCAGCATGCCGGTGCGGTTGGGATCCACATCGGTCCATACATGAGCGCGGTAGGAGAGATAGCCGTTGGGCCGCCCGTCGGCGAAGGGCGAGTTGGCGAACAGGGCCGTGGCCAGCGGCTGCAGCGCCAGCGAGACGCGCATCTTCTTGACCATGTCGGCTTCGGAGCTGAAATCGAGATTGGTCTGCACGGTGCACGAGCGGAACATCATCTGATGGCCCAGCCCGCCCACTTTTGGCATGTAGTCGCGCATGATCTGGTAGCGCGCCTTGGGCATCATCGGGGTGTCGGCCAGCGCCCATTTGGGCGAGAAGCCCAGGCCCAGAAACCCCGCCCCGATCTCGTCAGCGACCTCGCGCACCTCGCGCAAATGCCCGTTCACCTCCCGGCAGGTCTCGTGCAGCGTCTCCAGAGGCGCGCCTGACAGCTCGAACTGCCCGCCCGGCTCCAGCGTGATGGACCCGCCCTGGCGCTTCAGGGCGACCGGCTTGCCGTCTTCCTCGATGGGCTCCCAACCGAAGCGGGCGAGGCCTTCGAGCATTTTGCGCACGCCTGGGCCCTCGCCCTCATAGGGCAGAGGCTGGCGGGTCTCCCGGTCAAAGCCGAATTTCTCGTGCTCGGTGCCGATGCGCCAGCGCTCGCGCGGCTTCTCGCCCGCCGCCGAATGGGCGATCAGCTGGGCCTTGCTGACGATGGGATCACCCTCGCCGCCGGGATTATAGGTTCCGCTCATACTCTGCGCCTCCGGCCCGCCTTGCGTGGTGGCCGCACAGTTAGGCGGGCGAAGTCCCTGCGGCAAGGGCGGATATCGCCTCGCGGCTCACAGGTGCGCGAGCACTCAGCCCCAATCGCCCAGCACAGCTTGCCACAGGGAGAGGGCTGCAGACGCCGCCGTATCGGCCCGTAAAATGCGCGGCCCCAGGCTCACCGGCACAACGCCGGGCATGGCGCGCAGACGATCACGCTCCTCCGGCGCAAATCCGCCCTCGGGACCGATCAGGATGGCCCAGCTTTGTAACGATCGGGAGCGATACGACCCGCCGCCGTCCATACCTGACAGGCCGCCCCCCCCACCCCGGCCCTCCCCCGGTGGGGGAGGGAGCGCTTTCGCCGCCGATTCAACTGACCTTTGATCCGAGGCGCTGCCCGAACCCCCTCCCCTTGAGGGGAGGGTTGGGGTGGGGTGATGCAGCGCTTCAGCAATCTCCTCGGCGATTCCATTGGCGTTTTCAAACAGCTCTGAGTTCCAGAAGCGCAGGACGCGGTAGCCTTGGGCTTCCATCCACGCGTCGCGCTCCCGGTCGCGCCGGCCGCCATGGCCGCCACCATCAAGCTCGATCACCAGATTGCGTGACAGGCAGGCGAAATCCGCCACATACGGCCCTATCGGGGCCTGGCGGCGGAAATGGGCGCCTGGAATCTTGATGTCCTTCAAAAGCGTCCAAAGCCTCGCCTGAGCGAGCGCTCGGGCATGGGGCTCGGGCCGTCGGGCGCCCGCGCGAAAGCCGTTTGGGTCCGGCGGCGCCTCAATGAACTGACCATCTGCACTGACCTGAAACCGTTCCCCCTCCCGCTCCGCCAGCAACGCCTCCAGCATCGGCGCGCCGCCTGTTTCGTCGCAGAAGATCAGGCGTTGATCCTGCGGCCAAGCGTCCAGCAGCGCGTCCAGGCGCACCGGTTCGCCGATCGCCGGCACGTCCAGGCGTTCGGTCTGTTCGGCGGCTTCGCGGGCGAGCGCTGACAGGCGGTCGGTGCGCACGCGCTCGGCATTGGTGCGCCGGGTCAGCACCGGGACGATGGCGCGCGCGCCCAGCTCGGTGGCTTTTTCCACGATGAAGTCGGTGCGCGCCTTCTTGACCGGCGCAAAATACAGCGTCAGCGGCGGCGGGACGGACTGTTCGCGCAGGCATTCGGCGAGCTCAAGACGCGCGTCGCGCTTGCCGGCGGAGGCCAGCACTGCGCGCCATTCGCCGTCGCGGCCATTGAACACGCGCACGCTGTCGCCGGGCTGGCGGCGCATCACCGAGACCAGATAATGGGCCTGATCGCGCTCCAGGGTCAGGGCGGCGTCCTGGCTCAGGGGCGCGTCGACGAAGAGGCGGGGATCGGTGCTCATGCACCTCGTGTATCGCGCCGCCATGCCCTGCGGCAAGGCGCGCTTGGCCGCCGGGGCGGCGCCGCGATAGTGTACCGCCCATGACCCTCAATCCTGACCGCCCCGTCCTTGATTCCCTGCCCCGAAGCTGGGTTGACCGCGCGCCGGCCTTCGCGCGGCCCTATCTGCGTCTGGCGCGCTATGACCGGCCTGTGGGCTTCTGGCTGCTGGCGATCCCGTGCTGGATGGGTCTGGCGGCGGCGCGGCTGGAGACCGGGATCGGCTGGGGTGATCTGTGGCTGGCGCTGCTGTTTGGCGTCGGCGCTGTGGCCATGCGCGGAGCGGGCTGCACCTGGAATGACATGATCGACCGGGATCTGGATGCGCGCGTGGCGCGCACGGCGGACCGGCCCCTGGCGGCGGGCACGATCACCCTGCGCCAGGCGCAGATTTTCCTGGGCGCGCAGCTGTTTGTCGGACTGATCGTGCTGGTGATGCTGCCCGTCCCGGCCATCCTGACCGCGCTGGCGGCCATGGTGCTGGTGGCGGCCTATCCCTTCATGAAGCGCATCACCTGGTGGCCCCAGGCCTGGCTGGGCCTGACCTTCAACTGGGGCGTGCTGGTGGCGGGCGCCGCAGCCGGGGCAGCATTCAGCCCGGCCATCCTGTTTCTCTACGCCGCCGCCGTGATCTGGACGCTGGGCTATGACACCATCTATGCCTGCCAGGACAAGGAAGATGACGCGCTGGCGGGGGTGAAATCATCCGCGCTCAGGCTGGGCGGCGCGGTCAAACCCTTCGTGCTGATCTGCTATATCGCCTCGGCGGCGCTGGCGCTGGCGGCGGGGCTGGCTGGCGGCGCCGGGCTCGGCTTTGCGCTGGGCTTCGCGTTGTACGCCGCCCACCTCTTCCACATCGCCCAGACCTTTGATCCCGATGAGAACGAGGCCTGCCTGATCAAGTTCAAGGCCAGCGTGCCCACCGGCCTTCTGCTGACCGGCGCGTTCCTCTTGGGCGGTCTCTAGCCCTTCAGTCTCTAGCGGCAGGCGCCCGCTTCGGGGTCGGATTCGCACACGGTTTGCGCCGCCCAGCGCGCGATGTCGCGCGCCGCCTCGCCCGAGGCGCTGGAGAACGCCGCCACGATGGGTCCCTGGCGATGGGCGCTGGCGCGGACCTCGTGATGGAACACCTGGCGTGCGGCCAGACTGCGCTCCTCCCGGTCAATAATGCGCGCGCGCACCGTCACCCGCACCAGGGGCGCGCCTGTGTCGCCCTGGTCATAGACCGCCTCGAACCGGCGCAAGGCCACGTCCAGGCGAAAGCGCGAGCTGACGCCGTCTTCTGCGCGCACCGGAGAGATTTGCGGCGCCTCGGCATGAAAGGCGTCTTCAAGCACGCCTTCAAACATGGCCGGCGCCGGGGAGGCCCAGGCCGCGCCGGCCATGTAGGCGATGGCGCCGCCGCGATCGATGGCGATCTTGTCACCGGCCAGCGCACGCGGGGCGGACACGCGCTCCACGCTCAGCGGCACAGCGCCGCGCACGGGCGCGCGCGCGGTCTCGGTGATGCCCGGGTCGAGGCGGTAGAGCATGCGCGGTGTACTCTCGGGCAGAAGCGAGATGCAGCCGGTCAGGGCGAGCGAGGCCGCCAGCGCAGCCCCCAGCGCCGGCATACGCGCACGGTTGAGAGCGCTCATCGGGGAACCTCCACTTCTTCACCGGCCGACCGGGCGACGAACCCGGACGGATCTTCTTCCAGATCGAGCACGATACGCTCAATCGCCGCCAGCGCGGCGCGCAGATCACGGATCGCGGCGGTCAGCTGCCCCAGCCCCTCTTCGGTGAAGCGCTCCAGGCCGGGACGCAGCGCCGTCAGCATGGCGTAGGTCTCCTGGGACGCCCGGTCCACTTCGATCGAGGCCGCCGACACATCGGCCACCATGACGCTGACCTCGTCGGTCAGAAGCGCATCCGCCGTGCGCCCGAACTGCTCCAGGCTCACCGCCGCGCCGGACACGTCCTGAGCGGCCTGATCGAGGCTGCGTATGGCGACGCGCAGCTCGGACACCAGCCCGTCCTCACCCGCCAGCTCGCCGGTCAGGACTTCCACATTGCCCAGAATGCGCGAGAAGGTCGCCACATTCTCCTCGTTCAGGAGCGCGCCAACCCGGGTGAAGGCGAGCTGGGAGCTTTCCAGCAGGGTCTCGCCGCCTGAAATCAGCTCATCAAGCTGGGTCTGGCGGGCATAGATGCGCGGCGCCCGGTCTCCGAAGCGGCCCTCCAGCCGCGCCGCGTCCTGCGAGCCGCCGGACACCTGGATCAGCGACAGGCCCGTCAGGCCCTGGGGCTCCAGCTGGGCGACCGAATCCACCTTCACCGGCGTGGTCGCATCCACGCGGATGCGCGCGACCACCTGGGTGGTGTCCTCGGGGTTCAGGCCCAGATCGGTGACCTCACCGACCTGGATGCCGTTGAAACGCACCTCGGACGCCACGCGCAAGCCGCGCACGGGGCCGTCAAACAACACATCGTACTCGCGATACTCGCGGTCAAACGCCATCTGCGACAGCCAGAGCGCGAAAAAACCGCCAGCCAGCACCAGAAAGACGACGAAGAAGCCGACCAGGGCGTGATGGGCTCTAGTTTCCATGTGTCAGTCCGCCTGTTCCCGTCTTCATGGCCCGGTGCTCGCACGCAATGCGGCCCGCCCGCGCGGTCCGCCGAAATACTCCTGGATCCACGGATGCGGATTCTGCGCCAGCTCGGCCAGCGGCGCATTGGCGATGACGCGCTTCTCCGCAATCACCGCCACCCGGTCGCAAATCGAGTGCAGCGTATCAAGGTCGTGGGTGATCATCACTACCGTAAGGTCCAGAGTCTGGGATAATTGCCTGATCAGTGTGTCGAAATTACCAGCCGCGATGGGGTCGAGACCCGCAGTGGGTTCGTCCAGGAACAGAATATCGGGGTCCAGCGCCAGCGAACGGGCCAGCGCCGCGCGCTTGCGCATGCCCCCGGACAATTCGGACGGCAGCTTGCCCGCCGCCTCGGGTTTCAGGTCCGCCAGCGATATCTTCAGGTCCGCCAGCTCCTCCATGAGCGCGCGGCCCATGGACAGGTGCTCGCGCATGGGCGCCATCACGTTCTCGCGCACGCTCAGCGCCGAAAACAGCGCGCCGTACTGGAACAGCACGCCCCAGCGCCGCTCCAGCGCCAGCCGATCCTCGGCGGTGAATTTCGAGCGCGCCTTGCCGTCGAAATAGATCTCGCCCGCGGCAGGCTTGAGCAAGCCGATGATGGAGTTGACCAGGACCGACTTGCCCGAGCCCGAACCGCCGACAATGCCCAGCACCTCGCCGCGGCGGACCTCCAGGTCCAGCCCGTCATGGACCACATGGGTCCCGAACTGTGTGCGCAGCCCGCGCACTTCGATCAGCGGGACCGCGCTCATATGTCGAGCTCCAGATAGAGCATGGCGAACAGGGCATCGATCAGGATCACCGCGAAGATCGCCTGCACCACCGCCGTGGTCACCGCCGAGCCGAGGCTTTCCACGTCCCCGCCCACCTTCAGCCCGTGCCGGCAGCCGATGATCGCGATCATCAGGCCGAACACCGGCGCCTTGGACAGACCCACGAACAGGTGCTGGATCGGCACCGAGTCCTGCAGGCGCACGATGAACTGCAAGGGCGAAATATCCAGCGTCGTCCAGCTGACCAGCATGCCGCCGAACAGGCCGCTAAGCATCGCAGCCATCGTCAGAAGCGGCGCCATCACCACGCAGGCGAACAGCCGGGGCAGGACCAGCACTTCAAACGGGTCGAGCCCCATCACCTTCATGGCGTCGACTTCCTGCTGCATCTTCATCGACCCGATGGAGGCGGTAAAGGCCGAGGCCGAGCGCCCCGCCAGCAGGATGGCGGTGATCAGCACGGCGAATTCGCGCAGCACTGCGATCCCGACCAGATCCACGGTGAAAATCGAAAAGCCGAACACTTCCAGCAGGTTGGCGCCCATATAGGCGACCACCGCGCCGATGAAAAAGGACAGGACCGCGATAATCGGCAGGGCGTTGACGCCCACCGATTCCATCAGCGCGACCATCGAGGTCACCCGCCAGCGCGTGGGGACCGGCGCCACAGCCAGCGTGGTCAGGACGGTGCGTCCGAAAAACGCGAAGCTCTCCACCGACTCCTTCCAGATCGCCTGCGCAGCCGCGCCAATGCGCACCAGGACGCCGGTCAGTGACCGGTCAATATCGGGTTCAGGCTCGCAACGCACGTTCCGGGCTCGCATCTCGGTGATCAGGCTGCGCGCTGTGGGGTGGTCGCCAATGAACAGGTCATCGTCGCCAGAGTGCGGGCGTGCGCCGAGCGTGCGGCCCAGAAGATAGGCCCCCGCCGTATCGATGCGCCCCAGACCCGTCAGATCGATGGCGAGGCTGCCCGGATCGGCTTCCGCTTCAAGCTTGCGCAGCGGCCCATCCAGGCGCGCAATCGCCTGCACCACCCAGTCGCCGTGCGGCTCCAGGATCAAACGCCCGGCTTCCAGGCGAGTCGACAGGCTCGCGCTGCCCGGCTTGATCGTTTCAGCGCTCATAGCGGCGTATGGACCCCTTCACCCTGACACGTCAGACCCTTGGCCGTCAGTCGGGCGACATTATGGCCCGTTTCGCCCCTGTTTTGCGAGGACCATCGCGCAGATGAGACCCAGCCCGGACGGGATCGCCATCATGACAAAGCCGCCCGCGCCAAAGGCGGCGTAGGCGAAACCCGACGCGAAGCTGGCCGCCGCCAGCACCAGCCCGCCCGACAGGGCGGAGTTGACGGCCTGGGCCGTGGCCGCGAACCGGTCGGGCACATGATCAGAGGCATAACGCAGAAAGCCCAGATAGGTTGCGCCAAAGCTGAGCGCATGCAGGCCTTGCAGCGCGAACAGCGCCGCCAGCGGCGGCGACAGGGACAGAAGGCCCCAGCGCAGGACCGCCGCCCCGCCGCCCACCGCCATCAGCAGGGCGGGCGGGAAGCGCGCGGCAAAACGCGCTGACAAAGTGAAGAACACGATCTCGGCGGCCACGCCGGTGGCCCAGAGCGCCCCGATCCAGGCTGGAGCGATGCCCTGCGCCTTCCAGGCAACGGCCGAAAAAGTATAGTAAAATCCATGCGCGCCCTGAATCAGCGCCGACGCAGCGAACGCCAGCGGCATGCCGCCGGCCATCAGCGCGGCGCGCACGCCTGTACGCGGCGTCCCCGCCGGCGGGGCGGGCGCGCGCCGGCCCTCGGGCAGCCAGAACGAAGCCATCACCATCAGCCCGGCCCCGGCCAGCGTCCAGTACAAGGCCGCCTCTCCGCCCAGCGCCGAGATCAGCGCGCCGCAGCCCACATTGCCCAGGATGACCGCCGCCGATCCGATAGCGCGCGGCGGGCCGAAGGCAAATCCGCGCCTGCGTGATTCGCCCATGGCGAACGCGTCGATGATCGGGTTGATGCCGGTATAGGCGCCCCCCGCCAGCCCCGCGA
Source organism: Oceanicaulis sp. (assembly GCA_051859425.1). Taxonomy (GTDB): domain Bacteria; phylum Pseudomonadota; class Alphaproteobacteria; order Caulobacterales; family Maricaulaceae; genus Oceanicaulis. The sequence goes on from JBHYFR010000015.1 coordinate 16,685, forward strand.
GCGCCACAATGAGCCAGGGCTCATGCGCGGGAATATGCGCCAGAAAGATCATCAGCGCGGCGATGGAGAACGCCGCCACCGCCATGCGCCGGCGCGGCGCGCGGTCGGCCAGATACGCCCCCAGCGGCGCCGCCAGCACCCGCCCCGCCATGGCCGCAGCGCCCGCCGCGCCAATCATTTCAGGACTTAAGCCACGCGCCTCGAACCAGACCGGCATGTAGGGCAGATAGGCGCCAAAGCCGATATAGAAGGCACTGTAAAACAGCGCAAAACGCGCCGGGCGCGGCAGGGGGAAAAGGCGCAATTCCATGACCGCAAGCCTCTAGCGCGCTGCGGGGATTTGCGAAAGGCGGCAGCGCCTTCTCACGTCATCAGGTGGGAGGGAATCGAGACGTGCGCGCTTGCCGGGCGGACGCCGGGAAGCGCCATACCCCTCGCTCAAAAAGTAAAATGCTGCGCCAGAAGCCCCCTCTCCCCCACAACCATGCAGGGCAAACGCATCTGGGCCCGCATTGCAGGATTTGGGGGATGACAGCGCTGTCCGGACTCCCTCCCCCACCGAGGGAGGTCTGGGGTGGGGGGCATGCAGGTTCAGCAACCATCACGTCACCCGTCACCGCCGCACACCCCACCCCCGTCAAACGCCTTCGGCGTCCGACCCCCTCAAGGGGAGGGAGTAAGAATGCCAGCCTCAAATGCGAATGCTTTGCCTCTTCAGCGGGGCAAAGACGCTTCAACCGGGCAACGCAGCCGCACTGGCCCGGGTGAACAGCGTTTGCTCTTGGCCTTCGTCCCCGCGCGCTATAGCGTCCCGCGCCGATGAAAGACGCCCTCGCCCCTCCTCGCCGGTCCGCACCCTTGCGGGTGCTGGTCACGAGCTACCGCTCCCACCCCCATGTCGGCGGGCAGGGTGTGTATGTGCGTGAATTGACGCGGTCTCTGGCGCGCGAAGGGTGCGAGGTGACGGTGGCGTCCGGCCCGCCTTACCCTGAACTGGATGACGGCGTTGCGCTGGAAAAACTGCCGTCGCTGGATTTGTTCAGCGCGCCCAACGCCTTCAAGGCGCTGCGCTGGCGCCATCTGATGTCAGCGGCGGATCGCCATGAATGGGCCGCGCACAATACTGGCGCGTTCGGGGAGATGACCGCCTTCGCCCTGCGGCTGGAGGCGTTCATGGCCGCCAATGCCGGCCGGTTCGATGTCATCCACGACAACCAGACCCTGGCCCTGCCGCTGGCGCGCATCGCGCGGCGCACGCCGGTGATCACCACGCTGCACCACCCCATCGCCATTGACCGCGATTTCGCCGTGGCCGGGGCCGCGACCCGCATGGGGCGCATCCTGTCGCGGCGCTGGCATTCCTTTGTGGAGGTGCAGGCGCGCGCCGCCCGAAGGCTGGAACCCTTCCTGTGCGTGTCAGAGGCGTCGCGCCTGGCCTATGCGCAGCGTTGCGGCGTGGACCCTGCGCGCATCCATGTCGCCCATAACGGCATTGATCACGCGGTCTATTACCCCGACCCCTCCATCGCGCGCGACGAGGACCGGCTGGTCGCCCTGGCGTCAGCGGACGTGCCCATCAAGGGGCTCGACGTGCTGATTGAGGCGCTGCATGCGCTGAAGAACGAGGGCCGCCAGATCCGGCTCACCGTGATCGGCCAGCTGCGCGAGGGTCAGGCCAAGCGCGCGCTGGAGCGCGCCGGGCTGATGGAACAGGTGGAGTTCGTCTCCGGCCTGACCCGCGAGGCCATCGCCGGGCTCTACCGGCGCTGCACGATCTTCGTGTCGGCGTCGCGCTTTGAAGGCTTCGGCTTTCCCGCCGCCGAGGCCATGGCCTGCGGCGCGCCGGTGATCGTGTCCGATGGCGGCGCCCTGCCGGAAGTCGCCGGAAACGCCGGGATCGTGACGCCGGCGGGCGACAGCGCCGCGCTGGCCGAAGCGATCGCCGGCCTGATGGATAATCCGGTCCGGCGTGCGGCGGTGGGCGAAGCCTGCGCCGCGCGCGCCCGCGCCGCCTTCCGCTGGGAGGATCATGCCCGGGCCGCCATCGCGCTCTATGACGAGGTTCTGGCCGCGCGCGAAGGCGCACCTGCCCGATGAGGATCCCGGCATGATGGTCACGCTGCGCCTCGATGCGCTGGACCTGAAAGACGGTCAGCGCGTGCTCGATCTCGGCTGCGGGCGGGGCCGCCATTCCCATGCGCTCTACTGGCATGACAAGGCGCTGGACGTGGTCATGCTGGATCTGTCGCTGGAAGACCTCAAAGGCGCCGTCGACGGCTTCTTCGAACTGCCCCCGCCGCCGCAACATCCGCCGCGCAGCGCGGTGTGGTGCGTGGGCGATGCGGCGCGCCTGCCCTGGCCGGACGCCAGCTTTGACGTGGTGATCTGTTCGGAGGTGCTCGAACACCTGCCCGATGTGGACGCGGCGCTGGCTGAAATCACCCGCATCCTCAAACCCGGCGGGCGCTTCGCCCTGTCGGTGCCGCGCTACTGGCCAGAAGCCATTTGCTGGCGCCTGTCAGACGATTACAGCAACACGCCCGGCGGCCATGTGCGCATTTTCCGCCCCAAGGCGCTGCGCCGTCAGGTGGAGGCGCGCGGGCTTGCCGCCTACAAGCGCCACCATGCCCACGCCCTGCATAGCCCCTATTGGTGGCTGCGCTGCGCCAAATGGGCGCGCCAGGAGGAAAGCCGCACGGTGGCGCTCTACAAACGCTTCCTGGAATGGGATCTGATGAAGCGCCCGCGCCTGACGCGCTGGCTGGAGGCTGCGCTGAACCCGCTCATGGGCAAGTCGGTGGCCATGTATTTCACGAAAGGCGCACCATGAGCCCGCGCGCGCTGCATCTGGGCGTCGATGTCGCCGCCTGTGCTGACCGGATCGAGGCGCTGCAGCGCCGTGACGGGACGATTCCCTGGGTCGAGGCCGGGGTGTGGGACCCGTGGAACCATGGCGAGAGCGCCATGGCGCTGGCGGTGGCCGGGCGCGGCGAGGCTGCAGCCCGGGCGCTGGACGCGCTGGCGGACCGTCAGGAGGCCGATGGCGGCTGGACCGGCGAGCTGGGCGCGGGCGTGCCCATGGACGAGAGCGGCGAGCGCATCGCGCCGCCGGCCATGCCCGTCACCGCGCGCGACACCAATTTCACCGGGTATGCCGCCGTGACCGTGCTGCGCTGCGCGCTGGCGCTGGACGAGCCGCGCCTGATCGCGCGCCACGCGCCAATGGTGACGCGCGCGCTGGACTGGGTGGCCGCGCGCCAGACCGAAGCTGGCGATATCGTCTGGCGCGATCCCGATCCCGGCCAGCCGCTGGAAGAGATCGACTCCCTGCGCGCGGGCAACGCGTCGCTGTTCAAAAGCTTTGAGGCGGGCCTTCGCATCGCAGACGCGCTGGACCAGCGCAAGCCCGACTGGGCGCGCGCGCGTCAGGCGGTCGCCCACGCCTTCAACCATGCGCCCGAGCGCTTCGACCGGCTGGGCGAGGACCGCACACGCTACGCCATGGACTGGTATTATCCCGTGCTCACCGGCGCGATCCGCGGCGAGGCGGCGCGCGCACGCCTGGAGGCGGGATGGACGCGCTTCGTAGTCGCCGATCTGGGCTGCCGCTGCGTGGCAGAAGAGCCCTGGATCACGGCGGCTGAAACCGCAGAGCTCGCCATGGCCTGCCTGTCGGTGGGGTGGCGTGACCGGGCGCTCACCCTGATCAGCGATCTCGCCCCGCTGGCGCGTGGGGGCGGCGGCTACTGGATGGGCTGGCAGTTTGATCTGGGCATGATCTGGCCCAAGGAACGCCCGGGCTGGACCTCGGCGGCTGTGGTGCTGGCTGCTGACGCGCTGTTCGCGCTGGCGCCCGGCCATGATCTGATGGTGCGTCACGCCCGCCCTGACGCCTGGCTCAAACCCGGCGCAGAAACTCGAGCGTATTGATCCGGCCCGCCGGCTCAAACAGGCCCGAGGCCACGGCCAGCTTCCAGATTTCATAAGGCGGGCGCCCGCCATCCTTCGGGTCGGGGAACACGTCATGGATCGCCAACAATCCGCCGCGCGCCACATGCCCGGCCCAGGCGCGATAGTCGGCCAGCGCGGTGTCCATGGCGTGGCCGCCATCGATGAACACAAAAGCTAGCGGCCCGGACCAGGCCGCGCCCACCGCCGCTGACGGCCCCACCACCGGGATCACAAAGCGCTCCAGATCCGCCAGCGCCAAAGTGCGGCGCAGGGCGGGCAGCGTCTCCACCCGGCCCAGCTGCGCGTCAAACAGCTCCGCATCGTGATAGCCCTCGCCGGGCTGGTGCTCTTCCGAGCCGCGATGGTGATCCACGGCGAACAGGAGCCGCCCCGCCTCACGCGCCGCACGCCCGAGATAGACGCTGGAGCGCCCGCACCAGGAGCCGATCTCCACCATGGCGCCTGGCGCAGCGGCGGCGGCGTCGAGCGCGCGCGCAGCCAGCGCCTCGCCTTCGTCGGGCGCCAGAAAGCCTTTGACCGATTGGGGATCGAGCCGGTCGCCCGGTATGGCCAGGGTCATGACGGGGCGCAGCCTAGCTGACGGCGCCGTGGCGCACGGCCCAGCGGCGCTCGGCCAGCGCATCGGCGGCCAGCGCCAGATGCTGCTCGGCCTCGCCCAGCTCCACGAAGGCCGCCGTCACGCGCGCATCATCGGCCTGCGCCTCGCCGGCTGCGGCGGTGAAGAACACCTTGGCCCGGCGCACAGCCGCCAGCGCGCTCTCCACAACCGCCAGATCGGACGCCAGCGTATCGGCGCCAGCGTCGCGGCCCGACGCCGCCCGCAGCGCCAGGGAGGCGGTCTCGCGCGACAGGTCGGCAACCATCCCCGCATCCACCGCCAGCGCGTCGGACGGGCTGTCTTCAATCGCCTCTAGATACCGGGCCACGGCGCGGTCACCGCTGCTGTCATGGCCGCGGATCAGGCGCGACATCAATCTGGTCTCGCCCAGGCTCCAGCCTTGCGTTTCGATCATGGTGCGCAAGCGCGCCGCCGTGCGGTGAAGCTCGGCTTGGGCGGCTGGCGCGGATGCGCCGTTAAAGCCGGCCGACATGTCCATGGGCGCACCGGCGCACCCCGCCAGACCACCGGCCGCCAGGAGCGCGCCAGCAACCAGGCAGGACCGCATCACCTTTGTTGAACGCACGCGTCTTCCCTCGCATTCGCGGCGCCGAGCCCCCTCCGACACCGCTTTCAACTCGATATAAAAGGGCATACTGTCTGGCTTAACAAAAGGAAAATATCACCGGCAGGACGCACCGCGTCCAATACACCCGGGGGCGTGGGGACGGGCCTGAGGCATGGATACGCAACGCAATACAAGGCGTGTGGGGCTTTATCCTCCCATTGACGCTGTCCACAGCGGACATCTGGATGTCGGCGAAGGCCACCGGGTCTATTACGAGGAATGCGGGCGCAGCGACGGCCTGCCCGTGGTGGCGCTCCATGGCGGTCCCGGCGGCGGCGCGGCGCCGGCCATGCGCCGCTTCTTCGATCCGCGCCTCTACCGCATCATCATTTTCGACCAGCGCGGCTGTGGCCGGTCATCGCCCCATGGCGCGGTGGAAGCCAATGACACACCGCGCCTCATCGCCGACATGGAGCGCCTGCGCACCCATCTGGGCGTCGACCGCTGGGTGGTGTTCGGCGGATCATGGGGCGCCACGCTGGCGCTGGCCTATGCGCGCGCCTGCCGTGACCGGGTGGTGGCGATGATCCTGCGCGGGGTGTTCGCATGCACGCGCAGCGAGATCGACTGGTTTTACCGCGACGGCGCCAACCGCCTTTTCCCCGACGCCTGGGAGCGCCTGACCGGACGCCTCACCAGCGCCGAACGCGAGGACGTGCTCAAAGCCTACCACCAGCGCCTGTCGCGCGATGTGGCGGCGCGCCGCGAGGACGCGATCGAGTGGGCGCGCTGGGAAAGCGCCCTGATCAGCCTGCACGCCGATCCTTCAGCCGCCTCGCCCGAGCCGCGCCGCGCCGACGCGCTGGCGCGCATGGAGACCCATTACTTCATCCATGGCGGTTTTCTGGACTATGACGGCGTGCTGCTGGAGGAAACCGGTCATCTCAAGGACATTCCCGGCATCATCGTGCAGGGCCGCTATGACATGGTCACCCCGGTCCAGACCGCCTGGCGCCTGGCCCAAGCCTGGCCCGCCGCGCGCCTGGACATCATCCCCGACGCCGGCCACGCCGCTGGCGAACCGGGCACGATAGACGCCCTGGTGCGCGCCACCGACAACATGGCCCGCCGGTTCGGGTAAGGCTGGCGTCCTGCCAGTGAAATCGCGCCGCCTCTCTTTCCCTCCCCCCTGTGGGGAGGGTGGATTCGCGTTAGCGAAGCCGGGTGGGGGCGCCGCCGTCAGGCGGCGGATAAAATCCTGTAAAGCATGGCGCTTCACCCCACCCGACCCGGGGCTACACCCCCGCCCACCCTCCCCATCAAGGGGAGGGAAAGAAGGAAGCGCCCCCCTTACGCCCGCATGCGCTGGCCGGAGCGCTTTAACGGCCCATGTCATGATGGCGTGACAAACCCCCGATAGGCTTGGTTACATCCCCACCAGATGCAAAACGGAGGCGTCGCCGCCCATGATCCGCATTCATTATCTCGCCGCAGCCGCCGCCCTGGCGCTGGCCCCCGCATCCGCATTCGCGGCCGAGGCGCCCCAGGCGCGCAATGTGATCCTGATGATCTCCGACGGGATCGGCTTTAATGGCTGGCTCGCGGCCGATTATTACGAAGGCCGCGCCGGCGCCCAGCCCTACCAGGTGACGCGGCCCGATGGCACGGCGCCCTATATCGGCGCCTCGGCCCATTATGCGCTGCGCCTGATCGATGGTGGCGGCGCGGTGCTGGCCAATGACCAGATCGACGCCGCGCGCGGGGTGGAGGAGCAGTATTACGATCCGCGCGACCGCTGGACGCGGCTGGAAGGCGCCTTCGCCAATGATTTTGGCGATGTCTCGATCGCATACACCTCCTACACCGACTCCGCCGCCGCCGGTACGGCGCTGCACTCGGGCCGCAAGACCTCGCCCGGGCGCCTCAACATGAACTGGGACGGCACGCAGGCGCTGGAAACCATCGCCCATATCGCCCATGAGCAGGGCCGCGCCACCGGCGCCATCGCCACGGTGCAGGTCTCCCACGCCACCCCCGGCTCGGTCTGGGCGCAGGTCCAGCATCGCGGCATGTATGCCGAGATTTTCCGGCAAATGGCCGATGGCCGCCTGGATGTGATGATGGGCGCAGGCCACCCCTTCTTTGATGGCGGCGGACGCCCGGTGGCCGAGCCTGCAGATCGCGATTTCCGCTTTGTGGGCGGGCGCGAGACCTGGGATGCGCTCACCGGCGAGGCGGGCCATAACGGCTACGCCTTCATCGAGGCGCGAGAGGACTTCGAGGCGCTGGCCGAGGGACGCCGGGGCTTGCCGGACAAACTCGTCGGCATTGTGCGCTCCAACGCCGCCACCCAGGCCCTGCGCATGGATTATCCTGAAGACCCGTCCAATCCCTCGGGCATGGCCTTCAACCCCGATGTGCCGGATCTGGCCACCATGAGCCTGGCCTCGCTCAACGTGCTCAACCAGAACCCCGACGGCTTCTTCATCATGATCGAGGGCGGCGCGGTGGACTGGATGGGCCACGCCAACAACATGCCGCGCTTCATCGAGGAACAGATGGATTTCAACGCTGCGGTGGCGGCGGTGATCGACTGGGTGGAA
>JBHYFR010000016.1:0-24253 GCA_051859425.1 Oceanicaulis sp.
ACCTGCAGATAGGGCGTATCGGGACCGCACTGAATGGCGTTGCCTTCGGCGTAGATCAGGTAGAGGCCCAGCGCGCCGCCCTTGATCTGGCCGCCCAGCAGAACCGTGGCGCCCATGGAGACGCTTTCGGCTTCCAGCCCGGCCTCAAAGTCGATGCGCACAGTCTTGATGGCGTGGCCCACCAGCTGCACCGCGCGAAACAGGGTCGGCGCCGTTTCCAGCGTCTCCGGCCGGTCGGAATCGGGCAGCTTGATGCCGGCCTTGAGCCGGTTGAGCGCGGTCTGGGTGACCGAGAGATTGCCCGCCGTCGCAATGGCGATGACCCGCTCGCCGGGAATCTCGGTGACGAACAGCTTCTTGTAGATCGCGATATTGTCCACGCCGGCATTGGTGCGGGTGTCCGCAATCATCGCCAGCCCGTCATTCAGCAACATGCCAACGCAATACGTCATGGATGCGGCGCTCCAACGCGCAGGGTCCGGTTACGACGCGCAGTGTTAGCCGATTCCGCCCGTTGGCGCGCCCTATTGCTGCCCCTGCGCCTGGGGATGGCTGCGCACCTGCAGGCTGACACTCATGCGCTCGCCCAGCCCGCCATAGCTGGCGCCGCGCACCGGGGCCGCGCCCAGATAATCCAGCGCCGATGCGATGCGCACATAGCTCTCGTCCGGGCAGACGCCGTTGGCCGCATCAAATCCGACCCAGCCCAGGCCGTCGACCAGCGCTTCGGCCCAGGCATGGGCGGCCTCCTGCTCGGTCTCGCCATCGGCCCGGCGCAAATGACCCGACACATAGCGCGCGGGCACGCCCAGACAGCGCGCCGCAGCCACGAAAACATGGGCATGGTCCTGGCACACGCCCCGGCCCAGCGCGAACGCCTCTGCGGCCGTATGGGCGACCCCGGTGGCGCCGGTGTCAAAGCCGATCCGCGCGTGGATCGCGCTCATCAGGGCGTGCAACATGTCCAGCCTGTCTCCGCCCGCGATTTCAGCCGCAAACTGGCGGATAGCCTCATCCGGCGCTGTCAGCGGCGTGGTGCGCAGATAGACCAGCGGCGGCTGGCGCTCGGGCCAGCCGTCCAGCAGGCCGGAGGAGTCGCCGGTCTCCACTTCGCCGGACACGCTGACGGTCAGGCTGTCGACGGGTTTTTCGGTGTAGATGGCGTGGATAATATTGCCGAACGCGTCCTCGCTCTGGCGGATACGCGCGTCCACATCGGTGTCGATGCGCCAGCGGCGCACATGCTGGCGGTCGCACGAGCGCGGCGTCTTGCGCAGCACCTGGATGACGAAGCGCGGTGCGCGGTCGTAGCGGTAGCGGGTCGCGTGATCGACACGGATCAGCATGCAGCCCCCCCCTTCAGGTCAGGTATTGCTCGGTGACGGCCTGGCTGAGCCGGGCGTTCTCGGCCAGGAAGTCTTCAATGTACTCATGCAGACCCGACTGGAAGATCACGGTCATGGACGCCTCCTCCAGCTGACCGAGCCTGGCCGAGGCGATGCGCTGGGCCGGCCCCCTGCGGCCATAATCGGCGGCCAGATGCTCCAGATATTCCACGATCGACGCCTGGCAGCTGGCCAGCGAGCGCGGCATCTGGCGGTTCAGCACCAGGAGATCGGCCACCAGCCAGGGCTTGACGCTGTCACGATAGACCCAGCGATAGGCGGTCAGGGCCGAGACCTGGCGCAGCAGCGCAGCCCACTGGAAATAGTCCAGCTGCCCGCCCACGGGCTCACCCTCGGGCAGCAGAAGATGGTATTTCGCATCCAGCAGGCGGGCGGTGTTGTCGGCGCGCTCCAGCGCGGCGCCCAGGCGCAGGAACCAGTAGGCGTCATTGCGCAGCATGGAGCGGCTGGCCGAGCCCTCCACCAGCAAGGTGACCGACTTCACCCAGCCCAGAAACTCGGCGAACTCGGCGCGCTGGGCGGGCTGGCCCTGCTCTCCCAGCGCGTTCCAGGCCCCGTTGATGGCCTCCCACAGCTCCACGGTCAGCGCGGTGCGCACCGAGCGGGCATTGGTGCGCGCCCGGTTGATGCAATTGGAGATCGACGAGGGATTGTCGGGGCTGAAGGCGAGATAGTCGCGCACCGACATTTCCGTCGCGCTGCGCCCGCTGGCGTCAAACGCCCCTGCGACACCGGCCGAGCTCAGCGCGGTCCGCCAGGCCGCTTCGGCCCCGCCATCCCGCGCCGGCACAGCGGCCAGACGCAAGGTGGATTCCAGGATGCGGGCGAGAAAATCGGCCCGCTCCACATAGCGGCCTACCCAGTACAGACTGTCAGCGGTGCGAGAGAGCATCACACATCCAGCACCCAGGTGTCCTTGGTGCCGCCTCCCTGACTTGAGTTGACGACCAGCGACCCTTCCTTGAGCGCCACCCGGGTCAGGCCGCCGGGCGTGACCTGAACCCCCTGCGGGCCGGTCAGCACGAAGGGACGCAAATCCACATGGCACCCGGACAATTGCGAGCCGCAAAAGGTCGGCGCAGTGGGCAATTGCAATGTCGGCTGGGCGATGAAAGCTGCCGGATCGGCGATCAGCTTCTTCCTGAATATCTCGATCTCGGCCTTCGTCGCCGCCGGACCCACCAGCATGCTATAGCCGCCAGACCCGCCCACCTCCTTCACAACCACTTCATCGAGGCGCGAGAGCACCTCCTTGAGGGCATCGGCCTCGCGGCAGCGCCAGGTGGGCACATTGTGCAGGATGGGATCCTCGCCGGTAAAAAAGCGAATGATTTCGGGCATATAGGTATAGACCGCCTTGTCATCGGCCACCCCGGTCCCCACCGCATTGGCCAGCGTCACATTGCCCGCCTGATAGGCCAGCATCAGGCCGGGCACGCCCAGCGCGCTGTCGGGATTGAAGGTGAGCGGATCAAGGAAATCGTCATCCACCCGCCGGTAGATCACATCCACCCGGCGTGGGCCTTCGGTAGTGCGCATATAGACCGTGGCGTCGTCGACATAGAGGTCGGACCCCTCCACCAGTTCCACGCCCAGCTTGTCGGCCAGAAACGAGTGCTCGTAATAGGCCGAGTTGAACGGCCCCGGCGTCAGCACCACCACACCGGGGTCCCTGGCCGCGCTGTCGGGCGCGCAGGTCTTGAGCGAATGCAGCAGCATGTCGGTGTAGTTTTCCACCGGCCGCACCGGGTATTCGCTGAACAGGTCGGGAAACAGCCGCATCATCATGTCGCGGTTTTCCAGCATGTATGAGACGCCCGACGGGGTGCGCGCATTGTCCTCCAGCACGTAGAACGCATCTTCGTCCGTGCGCACCAGATCGACGCCGGCGATGTGCACCCAGACATCCTGGGGCGGGCGCCTGCCGGTCATTTCGGGCCGGAAATGGGGATTGGTCAGCACGATATCGGCCGGGATGATCCCGGCGCGGATGCATTCCTGCGCGCCGTAAATGTCCTTGAGAAACAGGTTCAGCGCCGCCACCCGCTGCACCAGCCCGGCTTCCAGCAGCAGCCATTCGGACGCGGACAATATGCGCGGCACGATATCAAACGGGATCAGGCGCTCGCTGGCATTGGCCTCGCCATAGACGGCAAACGTGATGCCCATGCGCCGGAAGAAAAACTCCGCCTGCTTCGAGCGCGCCTCCAGCAGGTCGGGTGGCGAGTCCGCGAGCCATTTCGACAGCGCGCGATAGCTTTCGCGCACCTGTCCGGCGCCGCCATGCCCGGTCATTTCATCGAAAAACATCACACCCTGCCTCCAGCTCTCGCAGAGTGTGGGCGTCAATCCATGCTCACTGCAATGAAAATGTTGCAATGCGGCGAATTGGATCCGCGCGCGACGTATGCGCGCGCAGCCACGCGGAGCAAAACAGGGGGGTGCGTGATTGCGGTCCGCCTGCGTCCGCGCCTAGCGCGGTCATGTTGCGGTGAGCGCTCAACGACCGGCGCCCAGCTCGACGGAAGCGCAATTGCGGCGGGCTGAAAACCCTTAGCGCTTCGCACGGCGCGTCCCCACAAACCGTTCGACGGCTTATCAGCCGAACGGTTTGTGGGATTGCCGCTTGGCTGTTGTCTAGCTGTTGTTTTCTGCGGCGTCTTCAATCGCTTCACCAGCACGCTGTGTGTCGCGGCCAGCGCCGGCGATGGTGTTGCAGCTGGCGACAAAGATGGTCATCGAAGCGAAAACGCAGGTCAGAAACATTTTCATGGCGAAGTCTCCCTTGTGTTGGACTTGAAACGCCTGGAACCTCACCCAGTTCCGCGTCGCCTGCTCATTGTGGCCAAGGACCAGGCATCACGCCTGAACAGGCAGACTGGACAGCCAAGCCGGGTAAAACGCCGCCATGCCTCTGGAGAGCGGGGAGGGACGTTCCATATCGCATTGACGGCTGCCTGACCGTCCAGTCTCTCTTCGCACGCCTCGGAAATGGCGCAGCATCGGGGGCGTTACGTGCCGGCGAGACAATTGTTTCGCGCCAGAAGGCACGCATGCTCAGTCTTGATAACGGCCAACAGTAAGAATCGTTCCCGCAAGGTATTGCTCACGGGCGCAATGCCGCCGGTTATGCCCCTTGTTCGCTTTGCGTGTCTGACCTTCTCCAGGGCTGTACGGTCAGCCCCTCGCGGATACGACTGCGCCATGTTGCGAGCTGCTGTCCTGCACAGGACCGGTGCATCGCTTGTTCCCGCAGTGAGCCGCCGCGTCCTCGTTGCTGATGCGCAAGAGCATTCACCAGCCTGGCTGTGGCCTCAGCCTCTTTGTATTCGCCCCCTCCCCGCCTATCCTGGCCGCTGGAAACGAGGCATCAGGAAAGCGACAGACATGGCCAGACAGGATGTAAACCGACGTGATCTGATGCGCTCCTCGGCAGCGATCATGGGTGCGGCGGGGGCTCTGGGGGCGATGCCAGCGGCGCTGGGCGCAGCGCGCGAGGGCGAGCTCTCCCTGGAGGGCCAGACCATATTGATCACCGGCGCTTCTTCCGGGTTCGGGCGGCTGGGGGCCGAGCATTATGCGCGTCTGGGCGCGCGGGTCTTTGCCTCCATGCGCAACCTGCCCCGGCCAGAGGCCGATGAGCTGACGGCGCTGGCCGAGGCCGAGGGGCTCGCCATCGAGGTGGTGGAGATCGACGTCACGTCCGACGACAGCGTTGCGCGCGGCGTGGCGTCTGTCCTGGAGGCGACGGGCGGTACGCTGGACGTGCTGATCAACAATGCCGGCATCGGGCTGGGCAGTCCGGTCGAGGTGCAGGACATGGAGGCGACGCGCCTCATGTTCGAGACCAATACCTACGGCCCCCATCGCATGGCGCGCGCCGTCCTGCCAGCGATGCGCGCGGCGGGTCACGGCCTGATCGTGCAGATATCCTCCCAGCTCGGCCGGGTTATTGCGCCGGGCCTGGGCCATTACTCGCCGACCAAGTTCGCGCTTGAGGCCATGAGCGAGGCGATGGCCTATGAGCTGGTCCCCCACGGCATTGACGTGACGATTATCCAGCCAGGCGGCTACCCGACTGAAATCTGGAATAATGCCAGCGCGCTGGGCGCGGCGCTGCGTGACCGCACGCCGGAAGAGACTCTGGCCGCCTATCCCGAGCTGACCGCCGGGATGGGCGAAGCGCGCGGCGGGGGTGGCGGTACCGATCCGATGGATATCCCGCACGCGATCGCGGGTGTGATCGCCAGCCCGCGTGGCGCGCGGCCGCTGCGCGTGGCGGTGCATCCGGGCGTGCGGCCTCAGCTCGCCATCAATGACGCCAGCCGGGACGCGCAGCTGGCCTGGCTGGGCGGTTCGCCCTTCGGACCCTGGATCCGCAACGTGCTTGAGCGTTGAAAAGCGAGGCGCCTATCCCGTAGCCCGGTCCGCCTGCAGCACCAGCTTGCGGTAATCGTTCAGATCGCCGTCATAGCGCGAGGCCTTGCCGTCCTTGACCAGCCAGAGCTGATCGGCTGTGCCTTCGGCCAGATAGACGTCGTGGGTGATCAGGACAACCGCGCCGGTATACTCGTTGAGGGCGTAGATCAGCGCCTCGCGGCTGTCGATATCAAGGTGCGAGGTGGGCTCGTCCAGGATCAGGATATGGGGCTTTTCCATCGCCATCAGGCCCAGCAGCAGGCGCACTTTTTCGCCGCCGGACAGCTTTTCGATTTGGGTGTCCACCTTCTCGTGGGAAAAGCCCATGGCAGCGGCGGCCGCGCGCTGGCGGGCCGGCGGCGTGCCTTCGGGCAAGGCGTCGCGCACATGGTCCAGCACCGTTTCGCCGGTGCGCAATTCATCCATCTGGTCTTGTGAGAAATAGCCGATGCGCAGCGAGCGCGGCGCCACCCTGTCGCCTGACAACAGCTCCAGACGCTTGGCGATGGATTTGACCAGCGTGGTCTTGCCCTGGCCGTTGGCGCCGACAATGGCGATGCGGTCTTCAGGGTCCAGGCGCAGATCGACCCCTCTCAGGATCACCGCATCCTCGCCATAGCCCACTGACGCGTCGCGCAGCTGCAAGAGCGGCGGGGAGAGCTTGTCCGTGCAGGTGGGAAACGAGAAGGGCGTCGCGCGCTCGGCCAGGGGGACCGTGATCTCCTGCATCTTTTCCAGCATCTTCACGCGCGACTGGGCCTGGGTGGCCTTGGACGCCTTGGCGCGGAAGCGGTCGATGAAGGCCTGCAGATGGGCGCGGTCGGCCTCCTGCTTGGCGCGCTGGCTTTCCAGCAGAGCGGTCTTGGCCGCGCGCAGCTTCAGCCAGGCGTCATAGCCGCCCGGCGAGACTGACAACTGCCTGTGCTCCAGCGCCATGGTGTGAGTGACGCAGCGGTTCAGCATCTCCCGGTCATGGGATACGATGAGCACGGTGTGGGGATATTTCCTGAGATAGGTCTCAAGCCAGGCCGCTCCCTCCAGATCGAGGTAGTTGGTCGGCTCGTCCAGCAAGAGCAGGTCGGGCTCGGAGAACAGCACCCCGGCAATGGCGGCGCGCATGCGCCAGCCGCCGGAAAACTCCCGGGTCGGCCGGTAGAGATCGGCGTGGGTGAAACCCAGGCCCATGAGGACGTCAGCCGCGCGCGCCTCGGCCGACCAGGCGTCGATATCGGCCAGACGCATGTGGATCTCGCCGATCCGGTCGGGATCCATCGCCGTTTCGGCTTCCTGCATCAGGGCATGGCGCTCGGCGTCCGTGGCCAGCACCACGTCCAGAATGGTCTCGTCCGACGGCTCCACCTCCTGGGCGACCCAGCCCATGCGCGCGCCCTTGTTCAGCCGGATCGCAGAATCCGGCGACGGGCTCTCGATCTCCTCGCGGATCAGCTTGAGCAAGGTCGACTTGCCCGTGCCGTTGCGCCCGACCAGGCCGACTTTCCAGCCGCCGGAAATCTGCGCAGACGCATTCTCGAACAGAGAGCGCGCGCCAATGCGGTAATCAAGGTTTGTGATCGTGAGCATGGGTGGGGTTTAGCCATGCCAGCGCGCCGTGCAATGGGGCGGCGCTGGCGCAGTGCACCTGAGAGATCATTGCGCCCTGTGTTCTTCCCATGCGCACCACCCTGAACAGGGGAGCGCCTTGGCTGCGCGCGCTCGTATTGTGGAGCCGGGCCGGAGGCGCGAATGACCCTATCTGTTGTGATTTCAAGCGCGTTGAGCGTGCTCTATATCGTCGGCGGGATTCTCCACATGCGCCAGCTCGTGATGGCCGCCATGGTGGATGAACTCTTGTACGCGATGAACAGCGCGCAGGCTGGTCGGGAGCGCCTGCACACGCGCATCATGACCGCAGGCGCAGCACTGACACTCGCCTCAGGCCTGTCGCTGATGGCCATGTCGCGCTGGACGGTTCTGATTTTGGCATGCAATGCGATACTGCAGGGCGGGTTCCTGATCTGGGCCGCGCGCACCCGCCCGCCAGAGGATGCGCCCGAGCGCGGCGGACGCGCCGCCACTCTTCGCGCCCTCATGCTCTATCTCGCGACCCTGGGGCTCGCGATCTATCTCGATTATGCGCAGGCTTGGCGCGCCTGGCTGGAGCCCGCCATTCTGGAGCTTGGCGCCATCACGGCAGTGACGCTGGCGGCCGCCGTTATCATTCTCCGCCGCCCGGGCGGTCGGCGGCCAACAACGCACCAGGCGAACCGCTTTTCGGCCTCCAGCAGCGCTGAACCGCCCCCGCCGCCTGAGCGGCTACGGCTGGCGCCAGAGTTTCACTGCCTGCCGCTCTGGGACGATGCCACCGGGAATATGCTGGTCGCCGAGGAGCTGGGACTGAGCGAGGCTCTCGTCGCGCGCATCCATGCCTGGGACGGCGACTTTCAGGCCCTCTACCGCTTTGATCATCCGGCGGGATCCTGTTTTGATACCGTGGAGGCCGAGCGTGCATGGGTGAGCGAGGGAGAAACCATAGCCGCCGAAATTCGGCGCGAATGGCCCGGACCGGTCATTGTCCGGATATCCTCGCTGGAAACGCTGCTGAAAGACGCGCGCGACCCGTATAACTTGCCTGGCTGGACCGGAAAGGCACGGGCGCGCTGGGCCGGCGAACGATGCGGGGTGGCTGAAATCCGCGACGCCATCTCCCGGCTCGACGCGCTGGCGCGCGAGCGGGACGCGACACCTGAATGGGATGGCGATACGAGCGACGACATTGCTGAGGCGCAGACGTATCTCAAGGACGTGCTGACCCATGCGCCGCCGCGTTATGGTGAGGACATTGCAGGCGGCCTCAGCAGCGCCCAGTGGCTGACCCGCACCTATATCGCACAGGCGCTGGCGGAGCGCGGCGATCCGGCGGCGCTCGCGGCCATGAGGCAGACAAGGGACCAAGAGACCGACCCGGCGCCGCGCAGCATCATCGCCGCAGCAATCACGCGGCTTGAGGCGCAAGTGTAAGGCGCACCCGGACAGGGCAAGCCCGCGATGAGCGCGTCGACGGCTCAACTCGCGAAACCAATTGCGTGCTGCCCGCGTTCTCTGCCGTATATCTCTCATGCTTAAGGAGCGCCCATGTCGCGTAGCCTGCATCTGCTGGTCAACCGAAGCGCCGGCGCTTTCACCGGCGCCCTGACCGTGCACGAAGTGGTGAGCGGGCTGGAAAGCGCAGGCTGGTCACCGATCACTGTCGCCGACATCACCGACGATATCGAAGCGGGCATCGCCCAGGCCGTGAGCGAGGCGCACGCCAGCATCGCCGTCGCTGCCGGCGACGGCACGGTCGCGGCGCTGGCCACAGCACTGACCGCCCTGGACAACCCGCCGCCCTTGCTGGTTTTGCCGGCAGGCACGGCCAATCTGCTCGCCCGGCGCATTAGTGGCGAGGCGGACATGGCCTCTGTCATCGCCGCATCCGCCGACTGGGCGCCGCGCCATATACCGGTTGGCCGGGTTGAGGACCGGGTGTTTCTGATTGCTGCCGCCGTGGGGATCACCCCCGCTTTCGCCAAGGCGCGCGAACTGCTGCGGGAGCCGCCCCGCGGCGGACGCATAGCCGCTGTCTGGCGCCATCTGCAGGCAGGGATGCGCAGCCTGTCCACCCGCTATATCGGCTTTCTGGTCGATGATGAGACACGCTACCGCCCGGCCAAGGCGGCCTATATCTCGGTAGGTCGGATGGGCGACGCCCATGCGCGCGACGGTGAATCGGCGTTTGCGCCGCTACTGGAGATTTATGCAGGCCGGCCGCACGGCGTCATAGACCTGTCGGTCATGGTGGCGCGGGCCGCTTTCAATGATTTTGAAAACCAGCCGCGCGCCTGGCGCACGACCGCGCACCGGATCGAGGCCAATGCCAGGCGGCGCATCCCGCTCATCATCGATGGCGAGCCGGTGGAGCTGGCCGCGCCGGTGGTGTTCGAGTTGATCGAGAACGGGCTGTGTGTCATGTCCCCGAAGGCATGACGCGCCTGTTGCACATCGCTGATCTGCATTTCGGCGACGAAAGCCGGCCGCTGGTCGACTCCCTGACCGAGTATTGCCTCCGCCATCCGCCCGACGCCGTGATCGCCACCGGCGACTTCACTCAGGCCGGCCGGCGCCGGGAATTTGCCCAAGCGCGCGCCTTCTTCGACACGCTGAACGTTCCCGTGGTGGGCGCGCCGGGCAATCATGATGTGCCGGTCTATGCGCTGGATCACCGCTTCATGACACCCTGGCAACGCTTTCACCGCCTGGTGGGGCCGGTCGTCTCGCCACGCCTGAAGACCGGCGCCTTCCATGTGGAGACCCTGCACACGGCGCGGCGCGCGCAATGGCGCCTGGACTGGTCGCTGGGCCGCGTCTCGCGGCGTGATGTCAAGGATCTGGTGGCCCGGTTTGATCCGGGTGACCCGGCCCTGCGCATCGCCGCCTGTCACCACCCGCTGATCACGCCGCAGGGCGGCGCGGGCCGGGGCCGGACCCAGCGCGGGCCGGAAACCGCCGCCGAGCTGGCGCGCCATTGCAGCCTGGTGCTGACCGGGCACCTGCACCGCACTTTCGCCGTGCCGGTGGAGACGCAGGCGAATACATGCTGGTTTGTCGGCGCCTCGACCGCCTTCTCCGGGCGCACCCGGATCGAACCGGCGGGGTTCAACGAGATTGTCCTGGAAAGCGAGGCGATCCGCCTTATCCACCACGAAGCCGGTGAGGCCAATCAATTTCATCCGGCCCGCGAGCAGGTCTTGGCGCTGCGGGCCGGATGACGACCGGGCCCTGCTAGCGCCGCGCGATGATCCATACCGCGTGCACGATGCCGGGGATGTAGCCCAGCAGCGTCAAAAGGATATTGATCCAGAACTGGACGCCGATCCCCACCTGCAGAAAGACGCCCAGCGGCGGCAGGAGGATGGCGAAAATGATGCGTACAATATCCATGGGAGTTCCTTTTTGCGCAGCGGCGCAGGGAGCGCCGCAGAAATGGGGTAACGCCAGCCCGGCGCAGGAGTTCCGGCAAAGGTGTCCAGTCGGGCGATTGCAACCGAGCCGCCCATAGCCGGCTCGCGATTGCCGTTTTCAGACCGGTCAGCGCCGAGCTTCGCCGTACGCAAGCGACTACCTGAATTTCCGGATCGAGGTGAAGGGCAATGTGCACAACCTTTTCGCGGGGTTGGCGCACTATCCATTTATCACTTTTATTATCATACCAACTATGACAATCTGCGCTCAACGGCGGCCCGGATCGCCGAGTTCTCAGTCAGGGGAGAGTATTATGAAAGCATCTCGCTATCTCATCGGCGCAGGCATGGCCGCGTTGATCGTCGCGATCGACGGCGCCGAAGCGCTGGCCCAGCAACTCGACGTGGTCACCGTAACTGCCCAGCGCCGCGAACAAGCCGTGACCGACGTGCCCATCGCGATTGTCGTGGTGGAGGGCCAGACGCTGAGCGAGTTCAGCATCGACACGCTGGACGACCTTCAGCTCACCGTGCCGAACCTCCAGGTCACTCAGACCGGCATCGGCACCCAGATGTATATTCGCGGCATCGGCACCGGCAATGATCCGGCCTTCGAGCAATCGGTCGCCCAGTTCATCGACGGCGTGAGCTATGGCCGCGCCCAGCTTATCCGCGCGCCCTTCTTCGACATCGAGCGCGTGGAAGTTCTGCGTGGTCCGCAGTCGGTGCTGTTCGGCAAGAATACGGTTGCGGGCGCGCTGAGCCTGATCACGGCGGCCCCGACCCAGGAAATGCAGGCGTCAGCCACGCTCACCTGGATGCCCGAGTTTGGCGAACGCCAGGCAGAGGCGGCCGTCTCCGGACCGTTGTCAGACCAGTTGAGGGGCCGCGTTGCGATCCGCTACGCCGCCGGAGACGGCTTTGTCTCCAACCCCAATCGCGGCCGCGACGAGCCGCGCCGCGATGATTTTGCGATCCGCGGCACGCTCGCCTTCGAACCCACGGACCGTTTCGACGTGACGCTGAAGCTGGAGCACAACCGCTTCGACGCCCGGGGCCGCGAGATCGAGGTGGTTCGCGACGTCAATACCGTCACCCTGCCCGGCGGCGTGCCGCTGACCTACGCGAACGCGTTGGCCGGCGCCGGTCTGCCCGGAGCCATCACCACCAGCGAGTTCAATTTCGTGCGGGACGCCGATTCCGAGGAGTTCGCCGATAACCAGATCTTCAACGCGACACTCACCGCCAATTACGATCTGGGCTTCGGCACGCTGACCTCAATCACCGGCTATGTCGACTATAGCCGGGACGAGCTGGCTGATCTCGATTTCACCAACTACTTCATCCTCACCGGGCTGATCGATGAATCCTACGAGCAGTTCACCCAGGAAGTGCGCATCGTGTCCAATCAGGACCAGCGGCTGCGCTGGATCGGTGGCGCATTCTACCAGTCGAGCACTCTGAACAACTCAGACATAACCGGCTTTGGCCCAGCGATCGCCAATCTCGGCTTTGCGCCGCTGGCCAATGTGGGCCTGCAGCGCGACTACCGCACCGATTCCACCGCGTTCGCGGTATTTGGCGAGCTGACCTATGATCTGACTGAACGCCTGCGCCTAATTGGCGGCCTGCGCTGGACCACAGAGGACAAGGACGCGACGCGCGTCGTCGCCGCCACCTCGAACCCGCTGGCCTTCAACGCACCGCTGATCACCGATCCGGTCACCTTGGCCGTGATCCAGGGCGGTCTTGGCGTGGAATTGAACAATCCCGGCGGCGGCTCAGGCCACAACCTCAACCAGTCGCGCTCTGAAAGCCGGTTGACCCCGTCGGTCACGGTCGAGTTTGACGCCACCGACGACCTGATGCTGTTCGCCGCCTACAAGGAAGGCTTCAAGGGCGGCGGGTTTGATGTGCGTGGCAACCGCACCGCCTTCTTCGAATTCAATGAAGAAACGGTGAGGAGCTATGAGGCGGGCCTGCGCACCGAGCTCCTTGGCGGGCGGGCGCAGTTCAACGCCACCGCCTATTTCGCCCGGTACAACGACCTCCAGATCAGTCAGTTTGACGGCACCATCGGCTTTAACGTGGGCAATGCAGGGGAAACCGAGATCTCCGGCATCGACATGGACGGACGCCTCGCCATCACCGAAAACCTGATGCTGGCCGCCGGCGCCTCGTATCTGGATTTCGAGTACACCGATTTCCGGCGCGGCAATTGCGCCTTCCAGCAGACCCCCAACGGGGATGTAGTCAATGGTGTGACCTTGTGCGACTACACGGGACGGCGGGGACGCTTCACCCCGGAATGGAGCGCATTTGCGCGCCTGTCCTATGACCGGGCCCTGACCGATACGCTGGATTTCTCCGGCGTGCTCAATATCGGCTATACCGGCTCGCACAATATCCACGACAATCTCGACGCGCTGGGCGAGGTGGATGGATACACGATGGTGGATCTGCGCGTGGCGATCGGATCACAGAACTGGCAGCTCGCCGTGCTGGGCCGCAATCTTCTGGATGAAGACGTTCTGACCTTCGCCGCCAATGTGCCGTTCGCCAGCTCGGTCGGCGCCAATGCACAATATGCCGTGCCGCTGCGTCCGCGCTCAATCGGCATCCAGGCGTCGCTGCGCTTCTAGACGTTTGGCCGGGGCATATCATCCGGCCCGTCAGCGGCCCCCGCGCCACCCCGCGCGGGGGGCGCGTGCGTTGAGCTCAGGCCCGGCCTGTCGACAAGGTCGCGGGCGAAGTCGGGCAGCTCGGCTGTGCCGGCGACTTGCCCGTCAATCAGCGCCCGGTCGAAATAATCGCGCCACGCGGTGATCAGCCCGTCCGGCCCAAAGTCCACGATCCCGGCATAGGGCACCAGCACCTGACGTCCGTCGGGCGCATCGAAATCCTCGGCCGCCTCATAAAACAGCCGGTCGGCGGTCTCGGCATAGGTGAACACACGCAGCCGGCTGTTCGAGGAGACGGCGCCGTAGGCCTTGAGAAAGGCGACCGACGCCTCGCGTCCGATGGCTGGCGGCTTGGTGGCAGCGGAAAAATGCCAGACGACGTCCGGCGACAATCGCGCCGCCACGGCATCCAGATCGCCGCGTTTCCAGTCTGCGACCAGATCAAGAAATTTCTGCAAATGGCTCATGCCGCATCTCCGGTTTCAAGTCGGGTTTTCAAGGCGTCGGCGTCCGCAGCCAGCTTGGTCCGGATCGCCTCGTCGCTCGCGAGCGGGGTACGGGTGTGTTTGAAAGCGTGGGCGGCGCGGGCGCCGCGGTCAAACCACAGTCCGCCAGGCCGCGGCTGGGGGCGCTCGCCAATCAGCCACAGCGCAGTGTCGGCGCCCTGGGCCTCGTTGCGCAGCACTGACCGCAACACTTTTCGGAACTTGGGAAGCGAGCGCTTCACCCCGTTGGTATCCACCCAGCCGGGATGCATGGTGTAGGCGTCCAGTCCCCGGCTGGTCCAGTCATCGGACAGGACCATTTGGGCGCGCTTGTGGGTCGCGTAGGCGGCAAAGCCATTATAATTCTGCGCACCCTGCTCCATGAAAACAAGGTTCTGCGGCGCGTTGTACATGCCGCCCGACGCCATGTTCACAATCGCCGCGCCAGGCGCCAGCGCGCCCGATGCGATCAGCGCCTCGGTCAGAATATATGGGTTGAGGATGTTGACCGCATACATCGCGTCAATACCCTCTGCGGTCTGCTCGAACGCATGGTTGAGGATGCCGACATTATTGACCAGCGCGTCCACGCCGCCTGGCCGGTCAGCGAGCGATTGCGCCAGGGCAAGACTGTCCGAGGCCAAGGACAGATCGGCCTGCAGCGGCTCGATCCGGCCCGGAAGACCTTCGGCGCGCGCAACAAGCTGGTCCAGCTTGGCGGCGCTCCGGCCCACGGCCAATGCGGTCGCTCCGCTTTTGGCAGCCCCGATCGCCAGCGCTGCCCCGATGCCTCCGGTCGCGCCGGTGATCAGGATCGTGCGGCCTTCAAGCCCGGGATATTGCTCTGGCGTTTTCAGACCTTTGAAAGCAAATCCGATGCGCGAGAACGGGATCAGGAAACGGCCATAGAAATTGATGGTCTTGGACAGGCTCACGGGCTTCTCCTCCCTGATCTGTTGAAGGAGAAACCGTAGACCGACCAAGTCGCTTGCACAACCATACCCGACTGCGCCACCATGGAGGACGCTACAGCCATGACTGCCCCGGAGCCCGATATGACCGCGTCGCCTGAAGACCTCGCCAAACGCCATGCACCGCAGCTCCAGGCGGCTCTGAACGCCTGCGCCACGCGTGAGCAATGGAGCCCGTTCAAGGAGTCGCCCAGTTCGAAAATCCATGGTGAGGCGCGCCCGGCTGAAGGCAAGGCCGGTTTCGAGGCGCTGCTCGGAAGAGCCTTTGAACTCAACCAGCCCGGCACGGTGGGCACGGTTGGTCACGAGATCTCGCCCTACACGCTCGAGCCGCTCGGGATTGACTATCCGAAGTCTGATCCCGACGCGCTGTTCGACGCCGCCCGCGCGGCGATGAAACATTGGGACACGCTGACCCCGGACCAGCGCGCCGGTGTGTGTTTCGAGATGGCGTTCGCGCTGGAGGAGCAGGCCTTCGTCAACGCCCACGCCACCATGCACACCGCCGGTCAGGGCTATCTGATGGCGTTCTCGGGCAGCGGCGCCAATGCACTTGATCGCGGGGTGGAAGCGCTCGCCTATGCCTACAAGGCGATGGCGGACGTGCCGCGCGCCGCCGAGTGGGAGAAGGACTTCGGACGCACTGGCCGGGTGCGCCTCAAGAAGAGCTTCCGCCTGCGTCCGCGCGGCGTTGCGGTCGTGGTGTGCTGCGCGACCTTCCCTTTGTGGAACGCCTATCCGGCGGTGTTCGCCAACCTGATGACGGGTAATGCCGCCATCCTGAAGCCCCACCCCAACGGCATTCTGCCGGTGGCGCTGGCCGTGCGGCGCATGCGCGAGGTGCTCGTCCAGGCCGGGCTCGACCCCAACATGGTGCTGCTGGCTGCCGACGAGCGCGAGGCCCCGGTCACGATCGAGCTTCTCAAACACCCGGCTTGCGCCATCATTGACTATACCGGCAGCCAGCGTTTCGGCGCCTGGATCGAGGCGCATTGCGCAGACCGGCTGGTCTATACCGAGACCGCCGGATGCAATGCGGTTGTCCTGGACAGCTTCGACGATATCGACGCCTGCCTTGGCGGGCTGGCCAATGGATTGTGCGGCTTCTCCGCCCAGATGTGCACCAGCCCGCAAAACATCCACATCCCCGCTCAGGGCGTGCGCGTCCAGGAAGAGACGCTGAATTTCGAAGCGGTCGCCGCGCGCATCGCAGAGGCCATCGCAGAGCGCACCGCCAGCCCGGCGCGCGCCGCAGGCTTGTGCGCCGCCGTTCAGGCCGAGCAATCGCTGGAGTTGATCAAGGAGGTGCGCGCGCGCGTGCTAGCCTCTGGCGGGCAAGTGCTGCTGGACTCCCGGCCCTACCCCCACCCCGATTTTCCCAACGCGCGCACGGCCACGCCGCTTGTGGTTTCGGTCGACGCCGGCCAGATCGACCTCTACGGCGAAGAGGTGTTCGCCCCGGTCTGCTTCCTCATCCGGGAAGATTCCCGTGACGCAGCCCTTGAGAACGCCGCGCGCATCGCCGCAGAACGCGGCGCCATCTCGTCCTATCTTTATTCGGCGGACCGGCACTTCATCGCCGGCGCCCAGGACCGGTTCGCCGAGGCCGGCGCATCGCTGTGGATCAATATGGATGACCGCATGCCGATCAATTTTGCGGCGGCGTATTCAGATTACCACGTCACCGGGCTGAACCCGGCCGGCAATGCGTGCCTGGCCGATCTGGCGTTCGTGGCCAACCGGTTCCGCATCGTCCAGTTCCGCGAGCCTGTGCCGGCCGGAGCTGCGCAGTGAGCGCTGTCAGGTTCGAAGGTTCGGGGCTGGAAATCCTCGCTGCCTGGCGCAACGCCGGACGCATTGCCGGCTTTGCCAGCCTTCTGGGTTTTGACGTGGCGGCGTTTTCAGACGGCGAGGCGCGTCTGGAGTGTCCGGTCATGCCAGACCACGCCAATCTTATGGCGGGCGTGCATGGGGGCGTGATGGCCGGTCTGATGGACGCCGCGACGGGGTGCGCCCTGCTGACGCGGCTTGATGCAGGTCAGCGCTTCGCCACCACCGATCTGCAGATCCGCTATGTCCGCGCAGCCCCGATCTCCACCCCGCGCCTGACTGCCCACGCCCGCATCATTCATCAGGGGCGCACGCTGGCGATCGCGGAGTGCACGGTGTCCTCGGACGCCGGAGTTCACGCATCCGGCACCGCCGGCATGATGATCAGGCCCCGGCCTGCTGACTGAACAGGGCCGCCACCTCACGCCGGACGATCTTGCCTACGGGATTGCGCGGCAGCGCCTCCACCCGGTGGAATGCCTTGGGCGCCGCCACCGGGCCGATGGCGCTGGAGACCGCTGCGCGCAAAGCCTCTTCGGATACGCCGGCCGATGCGACGACCGCAGCCTCGACCCGCTCGCCCCAATAGGCGTCGGGCGCACCGAACACGCAGACCTCGCTGACCCCGTCCACAGCGAGCAGGGCGCGCTCGACCTCCACCGGGTAGACATTGAACCCGCCCGTGATCAGCATCTCGCGCGAGCGCCCGCGGATGAACACATGTCCCTCCGGGTCGATCCAGCCCAGATCGCCGGTATGCAGCCAGCCGTCATGCGTCGCGAGCGCCTCCCCGGTGAGATAGCGCGGCGCCACCACGGGACCGCGCGCGAGAATCTCTCCGGTCCCCTCTGCGTCAGGCTGATCGATGCGCAGCTGCACGGACGGACAGGCCCGTCCGGCGCTCTCCAGCTTGCCGGTCGCCGCCATCTCCCCCGCGGTCATGGCGCACAGCACCATGGGCGCTTCGACCTGGCCGTACATGGCCGCCAGCTTCGTCCCAAAAGCCTCCCAGGCCCGCCGGATCTGGGCCGGCGCCATGGGCGCCGCCGAGTAGATCAGCTCCCGCAAGGCGGCAAAACGCTCAGGACGGGCCAGTCCGCTCTCAGTCAGCTTGATGATCAGCGTGGGCGGCATGAAGGCGAGCGTCACGCCCGCGCGCTCCATGGTATCGAGCAAGGGCGCAGGCGAGAGGTCAGACGCAATGGAATGGCGCCCGCCCGCAATCAGGACCGGCAGGAGAAAATGAAAGGCGCCATGGGACAAAGGCGCGGCGGCCAGATTGACGTCGCGCTGCGTCACCGCAAAGACCCGGGTGATATCGTCCACGACCGTCGCGATCACGCGCTGGGTCTGCGCCACCGCCTTGGGCCGCCCCGTGGTGCCCCCGGTGAGCTTGATGCTCATAAGGTCATCGGGCGCCAGCACCGGCAGGGTGAAGGTTTGCGCTGGCGCGCTGAGCCCATCAAGGCCTGACGGGTCTCCGGCGCGAAACAGCGCCACTGGCGCCCCGCCATCATTGAGACAGGCCTTGCAGGCTTCATCCACCAGGATCAGCGCCGGCTGCAGCGTGCGGCAGATTTCATCATTCAGCGCCGGGGCGCTTTTGGGATTGAGCGGCAGCCAGGCGTGACCGGCCATGAACACGCCAAACATCGCCACCACATGATCGGCATGATTGCGCGCGGCGATGGCGACGACTGTACCAGGGCCATCTCCCAGACGCTGGCGCAGGCCTGCGCCGAGCGCCATGGCGCGCCGCGCCAGCTCTCGATAGCTCAGCCGCGCGCCCAGATCATCGTCCAGCGCAATGGCGTCTGGCCAGCGCTGCGCGGCCTCCAGGAAACGCGCAATGGGCGCCTTCATGCCGGGCGCTCCAGCACGGTCACAGCGGTGGCGGCCTCTTCGCACTGCAGGAAGCCGCCGCCATTTTCGGCCACGGCGATACGGGCGCCCTCCACTTGCCGGGCGCCGGCCTCGGCGCGCAGGTGCAGGCAAAGCTCATAAAGCTGGGCGATGCCGGTGGCGCCCACCGGATGCCCCTTGGACACCAGGCCGCCCGACGGGTTGACCGGAACGCGCCCGCCCAGCGTGGTGTGACCGGCTTCCGCAAACGCACCACCCTCGCCTATCGGACACAGGCCGAGATTCTCCACCTGCTGGATCTCGGCATAGGACGTGGCGTCATGCACCTCGGCCACATCAATGTCCTCGGGGCCGATCGCGGCCGCCTCATATGCCGATAGCGCAACGCGGCGCCCCACATGGGCGGCGAAGTCATCGGGCGCGCGACCCGCCCCGCTGCCCAGTGCAAATCCGCGCAGCTTCACCGCCCGCGCCCGTGCCGCCTGCGGCATGGCCTCGCCCGCCATCAGCACCAGGGCTGCAGCGCCGTCACTGATCGGGGCGCACATGGCGCGGGTGAAGGGCCAAACGATCAGCTTGTCGGCCAGCACCGCCTCAATGCTCATCGCCGAGCGGTACTGGGCCAGCGGGTTCAGCGTCGAATGACCATGATTCTTTGACGCCACGGCGGCCAGCTGGCGCTGGGTGGAGCCGAACGTCTTCATGTGCAGACGCGCAAAGGCGGCGTAGCTGTCCATGAAGAAGCTGCGGGTTTGGGCCTCCTGACCGCGCAGCGCCTCGGGAATGAGCTCGCTGGCGAGACCGGATATCTCGGCATGAACCCGGTCAACCGTCTCGATATCCGTGCCGCCGCGAAAGGCCGCCGCGACCTGCTCCGGCCGGTCGGGGAAGAACATTTTCTCGGCGCCCACCACCAGCGCGCACGAGCACATCCCGGCCCGGATGGCGGCGGCGGCCTGGATCACAGCGGTGGAGCCGGAGGCGCAGGCATTCTCCACATTGACCACCGGGATGCCCCCGATGCCCATGGCGCGCAGGGCCACCTGGCCGCGTATGGTGTTCTGACCTTCCAGCATGGGCTGGCGCGTGTTGGAGAACCAGGCCGCCTCGATCCGGTCTGCGCCAATGCCTGCATCCGCCAGCGCCGCCCTGACAGCCTCGGCTGTCAGGGATTTGACGCTGGCCTCAGGACGCTTGCCCATCGCGGTCATGGAGATCCCGGCGATGTAGAGGACGGTCATCCGGCGGCAGACTCCAGCTGTTGCTTCAGCTCGGGGCGCACGACCTTGTTGAGCGGGTTGCGCGGCAGCCGGTCTATGATCTCCAGGCGCTCGGGCCATTTGAACCGGGCCACACCCTTCTCTTCCAGGAACGCCTTCACGCTCTCAAGGTCCAGCGTCTCGCCCGGTTTGAGCACAGCGAACAGGCAGACTTTCTCGCCCATGATGCGGTCTTCATATCCGCACACCGCCGCTTCCAGGATGGCCGGGTGAGCGTTCAAAACGCCATCGAGTTCCTCAGGCGAGATATTCACCCCGCCGCGGATGATCACATCCTTGCGCCGCCCCTTGAAACGGAAGAAGCGCGCCATCTCCCCGTCGCCTGCGATCTCGAACAGGTCGCCGGTTCGGAAGAACCCTTCAGCGTCAAACACCTCGTCATCAGCGCCGCCCAGATAGCCGTCGAATACATTGGGCCCGCGGATGAGCAATTCCCCGGTCACGCCCGGCCCTTCGATCAGCGCATCGCCATTCTGCCAGTCGACCAGCTTGCTCTCAAAATAGGTCGCAAAACCGTTCGACCATTCAAGACCAGGCGCGCCGAAGCGGGGGAAGACCACGGCGCGTTGCTCCGGATCTGGCACCTCACCCGGACCGCCGACGAGGCCGATGCCTTCGTTGGAGCCGAAAAAGTTCACGATCTCCACGCCGAACTTCTCCTTGAACCCCTTGGTCATCCAGGGATCCAGCGGCGCCGAGCCGGACGCAATATACCGCACGCCCGACAGATCGACCTGTCCATGCAGCGCCTCGTTCTGGAGGAACATGTTGAGCACCGCCGGCGGCGCAATCGTGTAGGCGATCTTCTCCACGACGAGCTGGCGCAAGAACCCCGGCAGGTCGAACGGGTGATGGAGCACCAGCGTGCCCTCATTCTCCAGCCAGTAGACAAGGAAGCCCGCCAGCGCGGCCATATTGATCAGCGGGAACGGGTTGAGCATGGCCGATCCCTTGGGCAAGGGCACCGCATCGGCGACGGCGCGCCCTTGCGTGAACCAGTGACCGTGATGGCGCGGCACGCCCTTGGGCGTCCCGGTAGTGCCGGACGTCCAGCAAATCGTGACAATATCCTCGCCCTGGCCTTCGCTGGCGGGGCGCTGCGCCGGCGCCGTCACATCCAGGGCCAGCGGCTCAAACCCGTCCACAGGCGCGCCGAAGGCGAACCGCTGCGTCCCGGCGGGCAGCGCCCCGGCCACGGCGCCAGCAGCCGCCTCGCCCTTGAATGCGCTGATGCCGATGAAGGCCTTCGCCCCGAGCGCCGCCGACGTGTGTGCGACCTCGTGACGGCCGTATTGCATGGCGATCGGGCTGATGATCGCGCCAAGCCGGGACAGGGCGATGTAAAGCGTGGTCAGCTCAGCGGTGTTGGGCAGTTGAACCAGCACTGAATCGCCGCGTCCAATGCCGGCCGCTTTCATCTTCAGCGCCAGATGGTCGGCGGCGTTGCGCATCTCTGCCCAGCTCAGGCGCATCGGCGGACGTCCGATCAGCGCCTCGCAGTCAAGCGGATCGACCAGCGCGGTCCGGTCCCCGGCGGCGTTGACCGCCGCGTCAAACACGCCGTGCAATGTGCGACCGTCCCACCAGCCCTTGTCCCTATAGGCCTGATGACGCGTCTGCGCCTGCTGTGTGCGGTTCATGTCTGGTGTCCTCCGGTAAGCGGCAGCGCATCTGGCGTGCGCTCTGTGTTACTTGCACAATCAAACCAACTCCCGCCGCGTCTGCCAAGCCCTATCGCGGGTGGAGCTGCTGAAACCGGGCCCGAAAGCCCAATTTCCAGCTGTGACATTGGCGCCAGCATGGCCTATACAACAAGGCATGCCGCCTGCGATCGCGAACCCGCCGTCAGACCTCAAGCTCATCCGCAGCTGTTCCATCTGGCGTGCGCTTGAGACGGTCGGCGACGTGCCGACCATGCTGATCCTGGAGGCGTTCTGGCTCGGAGAGCGCCGCTTTGACGGGTTGCAGCAGCGCACGGGTCTGCTCAAGGCCCTGTTGAGCCAGCGCCTGAAGGCCATGACCGAAGCCGGGCTGATGGAGAAGCGTCAGTATTCCGACCGCCCTGCGCGTTTTGAGTACTGGCTGACCGCCAAGGGCCGCGACCTTTACTGGGTCGCATTGGCCATGCTGCGCTGGGAGAAGCGCTGGGGGGCGGCGGCGGCCAAGTTCACCGTGCAGTTGGACCACAAGGCGTGCGGCGCGCGCAATATTGACGCCATTCCTTACAGCCGCTCGGCACAAAAGCCCTTCACTGCACGCGATGTGAGCTGGACCCACGGTCCGGGAATGGGCTGGATCGCGCCGCGCCACAGCCGGCGGCGCAAGCAGCGCACGGATAATGAACGCCAGGACAGCAATCTGCTGGACATGATCGTCCAGGTTCTCGGGGACCGCTGGGCGTCGCTGATCCTGCGGTCCATTTTCACCGGATTCCGGCGGTATGACGAGATCCAGAAGGATGCAGCGATCGCGACCAATATTCTGGCCGATCGGCTGCAATGGCTCACCGGCATGGGTCTGATCACCAAGCGCCTGTATTCAGAGAACCCCGCCCGGTACGAATACCGGCTGACCGAAACCGGCATCGACTATTATCCGGTGCTGGTCATGCTGATGACCTGGGGCGATCGCTGGTACGGCACGCCCGAAGGCCCGCCCCTTTTGCTGCACCATCGCCAGACCGGCATGCCGCTGGATCCGGTGATGGCCTGCTCGTGCTGTCATCAGCCGCTCGCCCCGGATGAAGTCGAGTTCCACATCCGCCCCATGCGCCGCACTCAAGAGCAAATCCGGGCCCAGGGCGCCTAGACTTTCATAATCATACCCACTAGCTTTCCCGGGTCACAACGGGAGTTAAAGCATGGCTAGGGATGGGCATTCGCACCGGGTAACGCTGGTCACCGGCGCGGGAAAAGGGCTGGGCCGCGCCTTTGCGCTGGCTTGTGCGGCGCGCGGCGACACGGTCATTGTCAATAATCGCGTCCGTGAGGGCGCTGATGACAGCGCGGCGCAGACCGTTGACGCCATTGTTGCGGCTGGCGGAACCGCCATCGCAGAACACTCCGATATCACCGGCGCAGGCGCAGCGCAGGCCATGATCGAAGCGGCCCTGACTGCGTTCGGGCGGCTGGACAGCATTGTCTTCAACGCCGGAGTGAACGGACCGGCGGCGCGATTCGGCGAGATGCCCGAGGAGGCCTTTGACACGGTAATGGCCGTGAACTTCACCGCCCAGATGCGCCTTGCCCGAGTGGCGCTGCCATACCTCCGCGCCAGCGCCGGAGGGCGTATGGTCTTCATATCCTCTTCTGCAGGCCTTTATGGCATATCGGGCCGCACACCCTACAGCGCTTCCAAAGCAGCGCTGAACGCCTTCGCCATGGCGCTGGCCCAGGAGGAGCGCCGCGGACCAGTTCGGGTGAATATTCTGGCGCCGTATGCCGCCACGCGCATGACAGGCGAGGCCTTCAGCGGCGAAGTGGCTGAGCGCTTTTCGCCTGAAGCCGCTGCCGGCCTGGCCGCCTTCCTGGCAAGCGAGGACTGCGGGCGCACCGGCGAGATATGGGTCACCGGCGCGAACCATGCGCGCCGGGCAGCTGTCATGGAAGGGACCGGGGCGAAACTGCCCGCCGCACCCGTAGAGGCCGACCTGATTCTGGCCGGCGCCATGGACGGCGCGCGCAGCTTTCCTGGCGCAACAGCCGCCTTCATGGATTTCACCACCCACGCTTCGGAGACCGCATCATGATGGACCTGCTTACACAGATCGCGATCAATCTCGCAGTCGCCTACGCCCTTGTGATGGCCTGTGTCCTCATCTTATGGGCGATCAGCATCAAAATCCGCGATGTCAGCATTATCGACATGTTCTGGGGCGCCGGGTTCGCGCTGATCGCGCTCGCGCTCTATGCAATCAACCGGCCGCAGACACTCTACGGAATTGCGCTCACCGCGATGCCGGCACTGTGGGCGCTGCGCTATACCGTTTACATCCTCCAGCGAAACTGGGGCCATGGCGAGGATGCGCGCTATGCGAAGCTGAGAACCTGGGTCACCGCCGGGGACGGTTCGTTCGCGCGCTTTTCACTCACCCGTGTCTTCCTCCTCCAGGGCCATGTCATGGTTGTCGTCGCCCTGCCGGTGATTGTCGCACTGGCGGTCACCAGCCCGCCAGTGCTGCCAGTTCTGTTGTGGATCGGCGCCGCCGTGTGGCTGGCCGGCGTGGTGATGGAAGCGCTGGCTGACGCCCAGCTGACCGCGTTTCGCAAGGATCCGGCGAACCGGGGGAAGGTGCTGGACACCGGCCTGTGGGCCTGGTCGC
>JBHYFR010000017.1:0-23686 GCA_051859425.1 Oceanicaulis sp.
ATCCAGATATGCAATCCGGCGTTATGAGCGTGGATCGGCATGCGCTCGATCTCCATGCCGCGCAGCATGACGGTCTCGGACAAGGTGCGTCCTGAATCCAGGCCGTGGCCAAGCACCGGCTTCTCCGCGATGCGCTCCACCGCGAAGCTCCAGATCTCCAGCCGCCAGTGCCAGGACAGCGGCAGGCGCTCGGCCAGCGTGTCAGGAAACAGCGCGACGAACGCGCTCATGATCAGCGGTGAGGCCAGAATGAACAGCGCTGTCGCGATCAGAATTGTCTGCAGCGTCACACGTGGCCAACGCAGGGCCGACGCCATCACCACCAGGCCAAAGACCAGTCCCGCCACATTGGCCGCCACGCCAAAACCCGCAGCAGCAATGACACCGGCCGCCAGAAGACACAGGGCGGCGGCGCGGTTGACATACCCGCCCCTCAGCCAGAACCAGAGCCCGGCGGGGGCGGCCAGCATGATGAAGGCGGTGGCGCCGCGCGACAGGCGGCGCATGGCGACGCCCAGCGCGCCTTCGGGATCGGTCACGTCATGCAGCAAGCCCTGGAACATGACAGCGATGGGCAGGCCGGCCAGCGCCTCGATGGCGAAGAAAACGCCAAGACCCACCGCGCCTGCAAGCAGGACCGGGCGCGCAAACCGCGCCTCCGGCTCGCCCATGCGCACGCACGCATACACCGCCGCCACGTAGAGCGGGGTGAGCAGGATCAGCTTGTAGACTTCGTCTGCGCGCGGATGCACCGACCAGGCATACGTGATGCAGAACCAGGCGATGGCCGCCGCGCTCAAGACCGGCGCCAGCGGCGCGGCCCGCACCGCCTGCCAGCCCGGCGCCGCCAGCAAGGGCAGACTGAGCAGGCCGATAAACCCCACCGAAGAAGACAGGCCCAGCCCGCCCGCCCCGGTCAGAAAAATGCTGAACAGCGCAAAGACCAGAAACACGCCCAGCCGGTATCGCGCCGCAACTGTCATGACTTCAAAGCCTCGCGCGCGCCATCAGGGGGCTGGTTCCAGAACACGAGCCGCCAGGCGCCGCCCTCCAGCCGGGCCGCGCCCATATGGCCGGTCTTGACCTTGGCGTCTTCCGGCGGCGCGCCCGCGCCTGCGATCAGGGTGTGGAAATAGCGCAGTATGCCGTTGGAGCTGATCAGGAGCATATCGCCGCGCCCATGGGCCCTGACGTCCTCCAGCACGGCGCCGGCGTTGGCCACAGCTTCAGCCGGGGACGGGGTCCAGCCTGCGCCTTCGGGTACGATGGAGCGCTCGCGCCAGGCCTCGATGGCGTCTGCGCCCCACTCAGCCGCGATCTCGGCATCGCTGCGCCCGCCCCAAAGCCCGTAATCAAGCTCCTTCAGGCGCGCATTGATCTCGACCGCGCCGTCAAACCCGCATTCCGCCGCAGCCAGCCTGGCGCCCTCGCGCGTGCGCTTGAGCGGTCCGGCGATGACCCGCGCCGGAACAATGCCCGCGTGTTTGAGCGCCGCGCCGATGGCGCGCGACTGGTCCTCGCCCTTTGAGGTCAGGGGATAATCCTCGCGCGCGCCGACCCAGACCGGTGTCTCGCCTGCCTCGAACGTATTGCCGTGACGGGCCAGGATCAGGCGCATCAGACCAGCTCGCCTTCCGCTGCGATGATCTGCGCAGCCATTTCCGCATCGCGCGGGGAATCCACCGAGCAGGGCGTGCGCCCGCGATAATCGGTGAGCACCACCCGGATCGGTATGCCGTTTTCCAGCGCGCGCAGCTGTTCCAGGCTTTCAGCCAGCTCCAGCGGTCCGGGCTCCAGGCTCACCAGCCGCTCCAGCGTGGCGAAGCGGTAGGCGTAAAGCCCGATATGCTTGTAGATGCGCGCCGCGTCCCTCTCGCGCCGGAACGGGATGATCGCCTTGGAGAAATAGAGCGCGTTCATGGCGTGATCGAACACCACGCTGGTCCCGCCCACCTCGCCGGCCGCCTTGGCGGCGCTGAGCAGTTCGAGCGCCGTCTCCTCAAGCGCCACGGCGGGGGTGGCCAGCTGCAGGGACGGATCGGCGGCCATGGCGCCAGCCGCCGCCTCGATCACCCAGGGCGGGGTCAGGGGCGCATCGCCCTGCAGATTGACGATCACATCATCGGGGCCGGCGAAAGCCTTGACCGCCTCATACACCCGCTCGGTGCCGTTGCGGCAGCTTTCCGGCGTCATCACCGCCTCGCCGCCAAACCCGGTCACGGCGTTGGCGATGCGCGCATCATCGGTGGCCACCAGCACCCGGCTGACCGAGGGCGCAGCGGCGGCGAGCCGGCGCACGCGCTCGACCATGGGCACGCCGACGATCGCATGCAGCGGCTTGCCGGGAAACCGCGTTGAGCCAAAGCGGGCGGGGATGACGGCGATGACGGACATGGATTAGCCTCTGGCGCACGGCAGGCGCATCTTTCATTGCCATGAACCGCCCGGCCCCGCCAAGGGCGCCGCCCCCTTTGCCGGACGCGCGGGGATGGGTTAGAAGGCGCGTCTTGCGACCGGGCCCGGCCCCGGCGCGCCAGACATTCTGTTGCGGAGGCATACGCATGGCCGGCCATTCCAAATGGGCCAATATCCAGCACCGCAAGGGCCGCCAGGACAAGGCCCGCGCCAAGCTGTTCACCAAGCTGTCCAAGGAAATCACCATCGCCTCGAAAATGGGCGGTCCTGATCCGGACATGAACCCGCGCCTGCGTCTGGCGGTGGCCAACGCCAAGGGCCAGTCCATGCCCAAGGACAATATCGAGCGGGCGATCAAGAAAGGCCAGGGCGGCGATGTCGAGGAATATTTCGAGATCCGCTATGAGGGTTTTGGTCCCGGCGGCATCGGTCTGATCGTTGAAGCGGCGACCGACAACCGCAATCGCGCGGCGTCCGAAGTGCGCTCGGCGTTCTCGCGCAATGGCGGCAATCTGGGCGAAACCGGCTCGGTCTCCTTTATGTTCGACCAGTTCGGCGAAATCCGCTTCCCGGCTTCGGTGGCCGGTGAGGACGCCATGCTGGAAGCGGCTATTGAAGCGGGCGCCGAGGATGTGAGCCAGGAGGACGTCACCGATGATGACGGCGAGCCGGCGCGCGAGCACGTGATCCTGTGCGCCCGCGAAGACCTGGCCGAGGTGTCAGCCGCCCTGCAGGCGAACTTTGGCGAGGCCAAATCGGCCAATATCATCTGGAAGCCGCAAAACCTGATCGAGGTGGATGGCGAGAAGGCCGCCACCTTGATGAAGCTCATGGAAGCGCTTGAAGACCTCGACGATGTGAGCGAGGTGTTCGCCAATTTCGACATTTCCGATGCGGAGATGGACAAGCTTGCTTCCTGACCGGTCCCTTTGGAGGGTCCTGACGCCATGATCATCGCCGTCGACGGCCCGCTGGCTTCGGGCAAGGGCACCATTGCCCGCGCCCTGGCGGCCCATTTCGCCCTGCCCCATCTCGACACCGGCACGCTCTACCGCGCGGTGGCCGTGGCCGTGGCCGATGCGGGCAAGCAGCCCGAAGACGCGGTCGCCGCCGAAACTGCGGCGCTGGCGCTGGATATCGCAGCCATCGACGAGAGCCGCATCCGCAGCGCGGGCGCCGGGGTGGCCGCCAGCATTGTCTCGGCCCATCCTGGCGTGCGCGCCGCGCTGCTTCAGCTGCAGCGTGATTTCGCGGGCCAGCCCGGCGGCGCGGTGCTGGACGGACGTGATATCGGCACGGTGATCGCGCCCCATGCGCAGGTGAAACTCTTCGTCACCGCCCGCGCCGATGTACGCGCCGCCCGCCGCCATGGCGAGCTGATCAATCGCGGCGAGCAGATCGGCTTTGACCAGGTGCTCGACCAGCTGCGCCAGCGCGACGCCCGCGACGCCAGCCGCGCCGACGCCCCCATGATGAAAGCCGATGACGCGGTCGAGCTGGACACCAGCGACCTCACGCAAGACCAGGCCATCCGCGCCGCGATTGAAATCGTGGAGGCCCGGCGGGAGGGTTGAAATCCCTGACGCCTCAGCGCGGACGGGTCTCCGGCGGCAGGGCGGCGCGCACCCGCAAGCGCCCGGCGGTGTCGGCATCCAGCCCATTGGCCAGCGCCGCTTCGAGGCGCATCCGGTCTGGATCATCGGCCATCTCGCCGTCACGGGTGAGGCCGGCGCGCACCACCCAGACATAGGCCTCTTCCAGATCGCGTTCGGTCCCGTCGCCCACAGCCAGCGCATAGGCGTAGAGGAACTGGCTTTCGGGATCGCCACGCTGGGCGCCCTGGCGGGCCCAGTGGGCGGCGTTGGCCGGATCGGCCGCCAGGCCCGGCGCGCCCTGAAACAGCAAAAGCGCATACTGGCCCATGGCCGGGACAAGCCCGGATTCAGCCGCCACGCGCACCAGCTGGGCGCCGCGTTCAGGATCGGGGTCGGCGCCCTCGCCTTCGAGATGCATGGTCCCGGCCATCAGCGCGCCATAGGCCACGCCCGCCTCGCCGGCGCGCTCATACCAGCGGCGTGCGGCGGTCAGATCGTGGGGGCCATGAGCCCATTCGCCCAGCGCATAGGCGTAGTCAACATAGGCTTCCTCGCGCCCGCTTTCGGCGGCGAGGCGCAGCCAATCCATCGCGGTGGACGCCGCGCCGGGATCGGTGCGCTCCATGAGATAGAGCCCGTATTCATGGGCGGCGCGGCCATCACCGGCTTCAGCGGCGCGGGAGAAGTATTCGCGCGCCTGCCAGGGGGCGAGGCCGGCCCGGCCCGCTTCGGCAAGGCGCGCCAGAATGATCAGCGCATCCGGCTCGTTGAGATCGGCCGCCCGGCGCAGCCAGCGCACGGCGCCCTCCTCGTCCGGCTCGCCCGACAGGCCATGCAACAGAATATGACCCGCCAGCGTCGCTCCGCGCGGCTCGCCGCCCGCAGAGGCGCGCTCGGCATGCAAGAGCGCCATGGCGTAATCGCGGTTCACATAGGCGTTGGACGCGCTGGCCATGGCGTCCAGGGTCAGCGAGCGCCCCTCCACCGGATCGGCGCTGCGGTCGCGCTCGATCAGATCGGACAGGCCTGGCGGCAGGGCCGGCGTCTCGTCCGCACGGGCGGATGCGCACGTCGCGCTGGCCAGGCCGGCGGCGAGGATCAGTCCAGCAATAGGGAGAAGGCCTCGCATGCGTATTCAGGTCCTTTCGGGTGCGACCAGACGCCGGCGCACACGGCGATGTAATCGGCGCCGGCTTCGATCACCGGGCCGGCATTGTCCGGCGTGATGCCGCCAATGGCCACGCAGGGTAGCTCGAACAATTCGCGCCACCAGCTGATCAGCTCTAAAGGCGCTGATGTCTTGGGCGTTTTCGTGGCGGTGGCGTACACCGAGCCGAAGGCGACATAGTCCGCCCCGCGTTCGCCCGCGAGCATGGCCAGATGCCGGCTGTCATGGCAGGTCACGCCGACCAGACCCTTGGGGCCCATCGCACCGCGCGCCGCAGAATAGCTGGCGTCTTCCTGGCCGATATGCACCCCGTCGCAGCCGAGTGCGGCGGCCAGCTGCGGATCATCATTGAGTATGACCGTGACGCCGCGCGCGCGCGCCGCCTTGATCAGTCCCGGCGCCAGCGCCCGGATTTCGTCCGGGGCGTGGTCCTTCAGCCGGATCTGCAGCGCGGCCACGCGGCCCGCCGCCAGGGTGCGCGCCAGCAGGTCTTCAAAGCCGGAATCAATACGCGGCGGGGTGAGGAGGTAGAGCTCGGTCATGGATCAAGGCTTAGCGCCGGCCGCACCCCCTGAAAAGGGGAGGGCGCGGTGCGGGAAAAGCGCCATACTCTTCAGATGAGGGGCGGTTTCCAAGCGCCGCCTCTCTGAGAAAGGACGCTGGACCATGAGTTTTACCGCTCTTATCGCCCTGGCGCGCCCGGTCTTTCGGGGCGGGCGCACCCTGGTTCTGGCGGGTCTCGCCGCCAGCCTCCTCACCTCCGCCCTGTTCGCCCAGGGCGGCGGGCGTGTCGTGGATGACAGCCCCGAACGCCCCATCGCGGAGCGGTTTGAGCCGCTGTTGGAAGTGGAGGCCTTGCTGGCGCAAGGCAATCAGCAAGCCGCCTTGGCCCGGCTCAACGCCCTGTTTGAATCCCACCCCGACCGGGCCGAGCCGCGCGTGGCGGCGGGCATGCTGACGGCGGGCGCCAATCCCCAGATGGCGCGCGCCCAGTTTGAACGGGCGCTGCAGCTTGATCCGCGTGAAACCTACGCCATCGCCGGACTGGCGCGGCTGGACATGCAGGCCGGGCAGGGCCAGACGGCCCTCAATCGCCTCAATCAGGGCCTGACCCTGCGCCCGAACAGCGTGGAGCTGCGCATCGTGCTGTCCGAGCTGATGGCCGCCGCCGGACGCCCGGCGCAAGCCGCCGGCTATCTGACCGAGGCGTTCGAGGTGTCCATCGGCCCCGTGAGCGAGAGGGTGACCCTGCTGATCCGCGCCGTACAGCTGGAAGGCGGGGCGGGCAATTGGCGCGCGGCGGAAGCGGCCTATTCACGCGCCTTTCTCCATGCCCCCGATCCCGAAACCCAGGCCCAGCGGGGCAATGCGCGTTATCATATGGGATTGCCGCGTATGGCGCTGGCCGACTGGGAAGCGGCTGCAGACAGCGAGTATGGCCGCCGGCCCGATGTGGCGCCGGCGCTGGCCCAGGGCATCGCCCAGGCGCGCGCGGCCAGCGTGGTGCGCATCACTGGCGACAATCACGCGCGTTACCGGGCGATCATCGTCAGAAACCCCGAGAACCGTCTGACATACACTCATCCCATGTCGACCTTTGACTGCCAGTCCGGCGCGCTGGTGATCGACCTGTTTGAACACTCCGCAGAGCGCGGGCCCTGGCGGGGGCCGAACTTCGTGAGTGATGGCTTCCCTACCCTGATGCCCTCCTTTACCGTACAGAGAGTGGGCAGCGCGGACAGCTACGGCACGGCGCGCGTAGGTCAGACAGGCCGGAGCCCGTTCTCAGACGCGCCCCTGCCCCCGTTTAACGAGACGACGGCGTTCATTTATGTAGATAGCCTGATCCTGTCAGACCCGGATCTGGCTGAACGCTATCCTGCACCGGCGGATTTGCGCGCGTGTCAGCCGCCGGCACCATAAGCCCGCTTCGCCTCAACGCCCGTGCGCTTTGCGCAGGCGGTCCATATGGGCCATGGCGCGCGGTTTGCCCTTGCCGCCATTGAACTTGTATTCCTGCGTGCCCGAATTGATCACCGTATCGGTGTCCAGAAGCGCCGTGGTGGCGTAGGTGAAGCCGGCGGGCAGGCGCTGATAGATCGGCCCGAAATCGCGCCCGGCCGTGGCCTTGTGCAGGGCCTCGAACGAGTCGATGACGAAATACGTGTCCTGGAAATCGCTGATCACATAATCGGTGCGCATCACCCGGTCGACATTGAGCGCAATGCGGTGCGGGCTGTCTGAATAGAGCGAGAACAGGGTCTCGTCGGGCGAGGAGAGAATGCCAGCGCCATAGATGCGCAGGCCGTCGGCCTCCTGGATCAGGCCGAACTCCACCGTGTACCAGTAGATCGCGCCGAAATTCTTCAGCCGGTTATGCTCGATGGCCCGGCGCCCGCCAGCGCCATAGGCGGCGATATAGTCGGCAAAGAACGGGTCCATGAGCATGGGCACATGGCCGAACACATCGTGGAAAATGTCCGGCTCCTGCAGGTAGAACAGATCGTCCTCCACTTCGGTGTAGGCGATGTGCTCGGGCGCCAGACCCTCATTGGCCTTGCGCACCCTGGCCGTCTTCGGCTTGCCACCGCGGATGAAGGCGCCCGCCGGGAAGCGCCGGTTCTCCAGATGCCAGAAGAAGACATTGTCCGGGATCAGCTCGGGCACCGCCACGACCTGCCAGCCCGTAGCGGGCTCCAGCACCTTGTTGAGATCAGCGAAATCGGGAATGCCGTCCTTCATGGCGCCTTCCAGCGCGGCGAAGCCCTTCAGAAAATCACTGCAGGCGCGTCCGGGCAGCATCTTGCGCTGGTTTTCAAACAGGAGACGCCAGCGGTGATGCTCGGCCTCGGTATAGGTGGGCTGGCGCGAGAGCAGCCAGGTGTCAGGATCGAAATCATCCGCGCCCAGCGTGAAGCCTTCAGGCCGGCGGGCATAGCGGTGCATGGCGCCGCCCGGTCCCTCCAGCCCTTCGCCTGCGTCCTGCAGCAGCGGATCGAAATAGGCGTCTCCCATTTGCGGGATGGCGCGCTGCGACGTGGCGGGGCTGATGTCTTCGGCCATGGCTTTCACCTTGTCCTGTGTGAGGCCCTCCTTCTAGCATGAGCCCCGCTTCGCCCGCCACAAACCGGCTGCGCGACGCATTGTCCGGAGAGAGCCATGACCGCCGCCTTTTCCTTCAAGACCGTGCCCCACATTCTGTTCGAGCCCGGCGCCAGCGCGCGGCTCGCCGCCACCGCCGCCCCGGCGCTGAAAGGCGCGCGGCGCATCATGTTCATCACCGACAAGGGCGTGCGCGGAGCGGGCCTGTGCGATGGCGCGCTGGCGGGGCTCGAGGCGGACGGGCTGGAGGTGCTGGTCCATGACGCAATCATCCCCGACCCGCCCGAATCAGCCGTGATCGAGGCGGTGGAGGCCGCGAGGAGCTTCCGCGCCGAAGCCGTGATCGGCTTTGGCGGGGGCAGCCCGATGGATGCCGCCAAGGTGGTCGCGGTTCTGATGTCCGGCGAACAGCCGCTATCGGCCATGTATGGCGTGCAGCAGGTGCGCGCCGCGCGCCCGCCGCTCATTCTGGCGCCCACCACCGCCGGAACCGGATCGGAAGTGACCAATGTGGCCGTGATCACCACGGGCGCCACCTCCAAGCGAGGTATCGCGGCCGATCCGCTCTATGCCGACATGGCCATCCTGGACCCGGACCTGACGCTGGGCCTGCCGCGCCATCCCACCGCCTATACCGGCATTGACGCCATGGTCCACGCCATCGAGGCGTTCACCAACCGGCGCTCGAAAAACCCGGCCTCGGACGCGCTGGCGCTGGCGGCGCTGAAAAAGCTGCACGGCTCGATACTGCGCGCCTGCGCCAACGGATCGGACCGCGAGGCGCGCGGCGACATGCTGCTGGGCGCCATGCTGGCCGGGCAGGCCTTCTCCAACTCCCCGTGCGCCGGCGTTCACGCCATGGCCTATCCGCTGGGCGGCATGTTTCACGTGCCCCATGGGCTCTCAAACGCGGTGGTGCTGCCGCCGGTGCTGCGCTTCAACGCACCCGCCGCCGAGCCGCTCTACGCCGAGATCGCCGCCCATCTGGGCCTGCATGCCTCCTCGGACGGGCTGATTGCGGAAATGGACCGGATCGCGGAAGAAGTGGGCATTGAGCGGCGCCTGTCCCAGCTGGGCATCAGCCATAACGACATTCCGGCCATGGCCGCCGACGTGGCCGCCAATGACCGCCTCCTGCCGAACAATCCGCGCGAGATGGATTACGCCTCCATCGTGGCCATGTTCGAGGAAATCCAGTAATCTGGGGCCATGAGAGACTTTGCGCCGCCTGTGGCCGATCTTGAAGATATCACCGCGCGCCTCAATCAGGCCGCGCCGGAGTTGCGTGCACTCGGGATCGAGACCGTGACGATTTTCGGCTCCTTTGCAGAGGGCTTGCACACCGACTTCAGCGATGTGGACCTGGTTATCGAACCGCGTCCCGCCACCTTCCGGGAGCTGCTGGATGTGGAGGATGCCCTCGGGGATTTGTTCATGCGCGACGTGGACGTGCTGACGCCTGGTGCTGTGGAGCCGTATTTGCGCGATCAGATCGAGCGGGTTGGCCGGCGCATAACGCTATGAGGCCGAAATCCCGTCAGCGCCTTGCGGACGCCCGGCTCTATGCGTCACGAGCGCTTGGCGTGCTTGAGCGATTCGGCGACAGCCTGCCCGGAGATGTTGACGCCTGTATGGCTCTCGAACGCGCCGTCGAGATTATGGGCGAAGCCATGCGCGCCGTCTCGGAGGATGATCCACAACTGGTCGCCATCCACCACGAGCTGCCTTGGCGCGAGGTGATCCGGCTGCGCAACAAACTGGCCCACGGCTACACAAAGATCGAGATCGACTATCTGATCGAGATCGTACGTGGTGAATTCCCAGCGCTGATCGCTGCACTCGATTCCATTGTCGGAGACACCCCTTGACCGGGCGCAGCCGCGTCACCCGCTCAGACTTCGCCGTGTTCGAGCCCATCGAGACGCGCTGGGCGGATAATGACGCCTATGGCCATGTCAATAACGTGGTCTATTACGCCTTCTTCGACACCGCCGTGAACCGGCGCCTTTCGCGGGCGGGGCTGCTGGACATCACCGGGGGCGAGGTGATCGGCCTGGTGGTGGAGACCGGCTGCCGTTATCACGCGTCGGCCGCATTTCCCGACGCGCTGGAAGCCGGGCTGAAAGTCGCGCGCATCGGGACCAGCTCGGTGCGCTACGAGCTGGCGATTTTCCACCCGGACGAGGACGCGGCCATCGCGGAAGGCTTTTTCGTCCATGTCTATGTGGACCGGGCGACCCGCCGCCCCACGCCCCTGCCCGGCGCCTGGCGCGATGTTTTGGGCGGGTGGGTGATGGCGGAGTGAGTCCATGCCCATGAAATATTCTTAATGCGATAAAAAATTATTGTAAGACAGAAATTTCTTGTTATAAGGCGGTATGGTCGATCAGGAGATGACACATGACCGCTGATAATCGCATGCGCACTCTCGGCCGGGTGATGGAAGTGGGCGGCTATCTCGCCCTCATGCTCTGCCTGATACATGCCGCCATACACCTGGCCGAGCGGGTCTCGGCTGGACCTGTCGGAGCGGAAGGAGGGCTCGGCACACTCAACGCCCTCTTCCTCGGCGTTATTGACGCCATGCCGCTGCTGTTCCTGATCAACGGACTGGCGGCGATGGCCGCACTGGGCGCCGCTTACGGGCGCGGGGAGATGTTCACCGCGAAGAACGCCAAACGCATCCGCAGCTTCGGCGAGGCGCTGGCTTGGGCGGCGGCGGCGGTGATTGTGATCCAGCCCACTTTGCTGGACTGGGTCGGCGGCGTGTCGCGCGGCATTGATATCAATGTTGACGCCGCCGGGCTGGCGCTGGCTGCAGGCGGGCTGTTCACCACCGCCATGGCCTACGCCATGCAACGCGCCCACGCCCTGCAGAGCGAGC
Source organism: Oceanicaulis sp. (assembly GCA_051859425.1). Lineage (GTDB taxonomy): Bacteria > Pseudomonadota > Alphaproteobacteria > Caulobacterales > Maricaulaceae > Oceanicaulis. The sequence goes on from JBHYFR010000017.1 coordinate 11,165, forward strand.
ACGACTCCATTGTCTGAGCTGGAACAGGACGGCGCTGACGGCGAAGTCCCGCCCATCATCGTCACGCTCGATGTGATGCTGGCGCGGCGCAAGATGAAGGCCAAGGATCTCGCCGCACAGATCGGCATCACCGAGGCCAATCTCTCCCTCTTGCGGTCCGGCAAGGTGAAGGGCGTGCGCTTTGAAACCCTGGCCCGGCTGTGCGCCGCGCTTCAATGCCGCCCGGGGGATTTGCTGGATGTGGAAGGGGCGGAGGACTAAGCCTTCAGCCCGTCTTCAGCACCGCATCCACGATCACCCCTGCGCCGTGACGGATCGGGTCTGTGGCGGGCAGGCCTGTCTCGGCCCGCGCAGCCTCCAGCGCCGCTTCAGCCGCTTCGGGGCTGAGCCCGCCGGTATTCACGCTCACAGCGGCCGCCCGCACACCCGGATTATTGATCCGCGCGGCGGCCAGATGGGCCTCCAGCGTTGAGGTCAGGCTCGGCAGGGGGCGGTGGGGCATGCCGCGGATATGCGTGCGTCCGGCCTCATGACAGAGCACCAGCACGTCCGGCTGGGCGCCCAGCACCAGGCCATGGGTGACCTGGCCGAAAAAAGGATGCAGCACGCTGGCCTGGCCCTCGATCACGTCCCAGTGCTCTTCGGTGTTGGCCGGGCAGAGCATCTCCACCGCGCCGGAGACGAAATCGGCCGGGATCGCGTCAATGGCGACGCCCTCGCCCGCGATGAGCAGCCCTGTCTGACCCGTGGCCCGGAAGGTGGATTTGACGCCGCGCGCCGCCATCTCGCGCGCCACGGCGAGGGCGGCGAATTTCTTGCCGATATTGCAGTCCGTCCCCACCATCAGCACGCGCTTGCCCGGGCGCCGCTCGCCCGTGCCCAGCGCAATCGGCGGGCCGGACCAGTGGCGCACGTCATGGAGCTGGCGGCCCAGCCGGTCTGCGGTTTCCTTCAGCACCGCAAACGAGCTCAGCCGCTGGTGCAGCCCGCTGGCGATATCGAGCCCGGCTTCCAGCGCCTGGCGCAAAGGCTCGATCCAGCGTTCGGGCAGGATGCCGCCCCGGTTGGCGATGCCGATGAGCACGCTGCGCGCACCCGCCTTCACTGCGGCCTCATAGTCCATGTCGGGGATGCCCAGGTCCAGCTCGCAGCCGGGCAGGCGGTGCTGGCCGACCACCTGGTCCGGGCGCCAGTAGAGCACCCCTTGCGCGGTCTTCACGCCGACCTCACGGTCCGCATCGCCCAGAAACACCAGATAGGGCAGTGCGATCATGACAAAGTCTCTCCCATGCCGCCCCACACGCCCGGCGGGACCGGGCCCAGCCGGCCCAGATCGTCCAGCTCCATGGGGGCGATGTCCTCGGCGAGCCAGACCGGCCCGTCCACGTCCACGAAATCAGCGTCCTGGGCCAGGATCAGCGCGGGCGCGATGGCGCGCACGCCGCAAATCATGCAACCCACGAACACGCCCTTGCCCAGCGCCTTCAGCCGCGAGCGCATCTCCAGCGCGTGGGTGAGCCCGCCGCACTTGTCCAGCTTGATATTGATCACGTCATAGCGCCGGGCTGCGCGCTCCAGCTCGGCCATGGACTGGCAGCTCTCATCTCCGCACAGCGGCAGGGGCGAACGGAAATCATCCAGCAGATGATCCTGTTCGGGCGGCAATGGCTGTTCGAGCAGCTTGAAGTCCAGCTCAGCCAGCTCATGGGCGTGATGGGGTAGATCCTCGCGGGTCCAGCCGCAATTGGCGTCGGCGACCAGCACCGCGTCCGGCGCGCCCCGGCGCACAGCGGCGGCGCGCGCGCCGTCCAGCCCGTCACGCCGGCCGAGCTTGACCTTGAGCAGCGGGCGGTGGGCGGCGGCGCGCGCCTGCGCCTCCATGCCGTCCGGGTCATCCAGCGAAATGGTGAAGGCGGTGACTACGGGCTGCACAGGTCCGGCAAGTCCGCACAGGGCGGCGACCGTCATATCGGCCCGGCGCGCTTCAAGATCCCACAACGCCGCATCCAGCGCCGCGCGCGCGCCGCCAGGCGGCAGGAGCTGCATCAGGCGCATCCGGTCAGCGCCATCCTCGATGGCGCCGCGCACCGCCTCGATTTCAGACAGCATGGTTTCAGGCGTTTCGCCGCGATAGCTCACCCCCACCGCCTCGCCATAGCCCACATCCGAGCCCTGGCTCAGCGTGATGGCGATCGAGGCCTGCTCGGTGCGCGCGCCAGTGGCGATGACGAAGGGGCGCTTGAGGCGCCGTGTGATAATGCTGGCCTGAAGATGACGCACGGCGGACAGCCTTCCTGAGCGGGTGATTTGCGCCTTTTTGTAACGGCTTGCGCCCGCTCTGGCGAGGCCCGCGCGCTACAGGCTGGCGCGCACCGCTGCGATCACCTGCTCCTGGCGGTCACCGGCCAGATAAGCGTCCATGGGCAGGGACACCACGCGCGCCATGGCCCGCTCCGTGACGGGCAGGCCGCCCGGCGCCAGCAGGCAGTGCGCATAGGGCTCCTGTACATGCATCGGGACGGGATAATACACCGCCGTGGGCACGCCCTTTTCGGTCAGGCGCGCCCGGAAGGCGTCACGTTCATCGACCTCGATCGTGTATTGCGCCCAGGTGGACACCCCGCCCTCAATCACCACCGGCGCCTTGACCACATCGCCAAAACCGGCGGCGTAGGCGTCAGCTGCATGATTGCGATGGATGATCTCGTCAGGGAAAATCTCCAGCTTTTCCAGCAGGATCGCCGCCTGGATCGTGTCCAGGCGCGAATTCAGCCCGATGCGGTCGTAGGCGTAGCGCTCTTCGCCCTGGCCGTGATTGCGCAGCGAGGCGAACAGGGCGGACAGCGCGTCATCATTGGTCACCACCGCCCCGCCATCGCCATAACAGCCCAGCGGCTTGGCCGGATAAAAGCTGATAGTGGCCACATCGGCCCAGTGGGCCGGGTGCTTTCCACCCAATGTGCAGCCAAACCCCTGCGCGCTGTCGGAGACGAGTTTCAGCCCGTGGGCGCGGGTGATGGCGCTGATGGCGGGATAATCCGCCGGCTGGCCGAACAGATCCACGGCGATCACCGCGCGCGGGGTCAGCCCGCCTTCGCGCTGGGCCCACTCAATGGCGCGCTCCAGGCTCGCCGGGTCCATGCAATAGGTGTCCGGATCGATATCCACGAACACCGGCGTCGCCCCGGCCAGAAGCACCACTTCGGCGGTGGAGGCGAAGGTGAAGCTGGGCACGAACACCGCATCGCCCTTGCTGATTTTCCAGGCCATCAGCGGCAAGAGGATCGCATCGGTGCCGTTGGCGCAGGTCAGGGCGTGGGCGGTCTGTCCGAAGCTCTTGAGCCGGGATTCCAGCTCGGTGACTTCAGGCCCCAGAATATACTTGCCCTCCTCGATCACCTTGGCGATGGCGGCGTCGAGCCGATCCTGGATGCGGGCGCGCTGGGCGGCCAGGTCGATAAAGGGGATCATGCGCTCGGTATCCTGTTGCAGGCGGTTCACCGCGGCGCGTATAGCCGGGCCCGCGCACGGGTTTAAGTCACGTTTCATTGCCCTATTCGACAGTGACCGATTTGGCCAGATTGCGCGGCTGGTCCACGTCGGTGCCTTTGTGCACGGCGGTGAGATAAGCGATCAGCTGCACCGCCACCGCCATCACCAGCGGCGTGGCCAGGCGTCCGGCGTCCGGCGTCATCAAGGTGAGCGCGCTCTGGTCTGTCAGCGCTGCCGCAGCCGCCGCGTCCGCCACTGCAATCACCCGGGCGCCGCGCGCGCGCACCTGCTCGATGGACGAGCGGGTCTTGTCGAACAGGGTATCCATGGGCGCCAGCACGATCACCGCCACGCCTTCCTCAATGAGAGCGATAGGGCCGTGCTTGAGCTCGCCGGCGGCATAGCCCTCGGCGTGGATATAGCTGATTTCCTTCAGTTTCAGCGCGCCTTCCAGCGCCATCGGGAAGAGCGAATTGCGCCCCAGGAACAAGACGATGTCGCTGCGCGCCAGATCCAGCGCCAGCGCGTCCACGCCCTGACGCAGGCTCAACGCCTCGCCCATCAGGCGCGGTGCGGCGGAAAGGTCTGCGATAGCCGCGCTGACGGCGCTCCCGTCCATACGCCCGCGCTGGGCCCCCGCCGCGATGGCGAGCGCGGCCAGGGCAGCCAACTGGCAGGTGAAGGCCTTGGTGGAGGCGACGCCGATTTCCGGCCCGGCCAAGGTCGGCAGAACGATATCGGCCTCGCGCGCCATGGTGGAATGGGGCGTGTTGGTCAGCGCAATAGTGGTCAGGCCCGCCCGCTGGCACAGGCGCAGGACTTCGAGCGTGTCGGCGGTTTCGCCCGACTGGGAGATGAACAGCGCCGCATCGCCCGGCGAGAACGCCGGGTCGCGATAGCGGAACTCGGACGCGATATCGACCTCGCATGGCAAGCCGGCCATGCCCTCGAACCAATAGCGCGCCACCATGCCGGCATAGGCCGCCGTGCCGCACGCCACGATCAGCAAGCGGTTCATCACCGCGAAATTCACCGCCGCCGGCAGGTTCACCGCGCCGTCGGCCAGATTGACATAAGCCGCAATAGTGCGGCCCACGACTTCGGGCTGTTCGTGGATCTCCTTTTCCATGAAGTGGCGGAACGGGCCCTTGTCCACGCGTCCGAATACGCCGGGACCGGCGGCCTGCTTGCGCTGGGCGGGGCGGCCTTGCGTATCGCGCACATCGGCTGTGCCGGGGCCCACCACCACCGTATCGCCGTCTTCCAGATAGATCAGCGTGGCTGCGCCCTCGGGCAGGGCCATGGCGTCCGAGGCGATATAGCCCGCCCCCGGCCCCAGTGCGGCCAGCAGCGGCGCAGCCTTGCGCGCGCCGAACACCAGGCCCGGCGCGGTTTCACTCACCGCCGCCAGCGCAAAGGCGCCTTGCAATCTGGCGACTACGGAGCGCCAGGCGTCATGCGGATCGCCATGGTCCGCCAGCGCCGCGTCGAACAGATGAGCGACCACCTCGGAATCGGTGTCGGACAGGAAGACCCGGCCTTCGGCTTGCAGGTCCGCCTTGAGGGCGGCGTGATTTTCGATAATCCCGTTATGGACCAGCGCGACACATCCGGCGCGGTGGGGATGGGCGTTGCGTTCCTCCGCCGCCCCATGGGTCGCCCAGCGCGTATGGGCGATGCCGCTCATACCCGCCAGCCCGCCGCGCGCGCTCAGCTTGTCAGCCAGCGCCGACACCTTGCCAGCCGCGCGCTCGGCGGCCAGGGCGCCATCCTGCCCGGCGACACAGACACCCGCTGAATCATAGCCGCGATATTCCAGCCGCCGCAGGCCTTCCACGAGCACGTCAGCGGCGTCTGCGCGCCCTGCAACACCAACAATACCGCACATTGCGTATGCCTCCCGCACCCGTCCGGACTCGAACCGGTTATAGTCAGCCCTGCATGCCCGGCGCCAGTGAGACGCCATCGACAAAACATTTCAGTTCATGACTGAGGCCGCTTCTCATTGCACCGCGCCGCGCCCGAGCCTAGAACGCGCAATATGACCGCGACCGGCCAAAACCTGATCAACGGCGCACCTCGCTTCGCCATCGCCATGCCGGTGGGGGCGTGGCATCCGCTCCTGCCGGCCGCGCTCGACAGCCTGGCGCGCCAGGACATACCCCTCGAAATCGCCTTTCTGGACGCCTCGGACGATCCGCGCGTGGCCGAAGCCCTGGACGCCAGCGGCCTGGCGTTCACCTACCGGCGCACCGGTCCCGACGCCGGACAGGCTGCAGCCATCGCCGAAGGATGGGCCAACACACGCGCGCCGCTCCTGGGCTGGCTCAATGCCGATGACCTGCTGGTCCCCGGCGCGCTGGCCCTCGTCGCGCAGACCTTCGATGAAAATCCTGACACCGATGTGGTTCACGGCGGGTCCGACTTCATCGATGAAACCGGTCAGGTCATTGGCATTCACGACCATGTCGACGAGGCCGGACCGCTGCTTTACCGGTCCAATCTGATCTCGCAGCCCTCCTGCTTTGTGCGGCGAACCAGCGTGGACGCCGTGGGCGGCATTGATGCATCGCTGGTCTACACCATGGACTGGGAGCTGTGGGTCCGGCTGTATGCCGCCGGGGTGCGGTTCATGCGCATCGACCGGACGCTGTCACACGTCTACATGGGAACGGGCACCAAGACGGCCGACGTCACGCCGCGCCGGCTGAGCGAGATCGCCCGGCTGGTCAATCGCCATGCCGGACCCTGGAACGCCGTCAAATCGACCCTGTCTGTCGCCCTGCACCCCATCCGGAGCCGCTGATGTCCGCCGCCGCGACGCGCCCGCGCTTTTCCATCGTGACGCCAAACTGGAACGGGCGGGCCTATCTGCGCCCCTGCCTGGAATCGGTGCTGGAGCAGAATTATCCCGAGCTGGAGTACATCATTGCGGACGGGGCGAGCACCGATGGCTCGCGCCTTCTGATCGATGAATACCGCGACCGGGTCGCCACCATTATCAGCGAACCCGACAACGGCCATGCCGATGCGCTCAACAAGGGTTTCGCCGCCTCCACCGGCGAGCTGATGGGCTGGATCAATTCCGACGACGTCATCCTGCCGGGCACGCTGTCCTTTGTCGCACGCGTGTTTGAAGCACGCCCCGATATTGAATGGATCACCGGCCGGCCTTCCAGCATGAACGCCGACGGGGTCATCGAGTGGATGGGCCAGACCCGGCCCTGGTCCCGGCTGCGCTTCCTGGCCGGCGACAATCAATGGATCCAGCAGGAATCCACCTTCTGGCGGCGCAGCCTGTGGGAGCGCGCCGGGGGCCGTCTGGACACGGACTTCCGCCTGGCCAATGATTTTGAATTGTGGTGCCGCTTCTTCCGCCATGCGGAGCTTCATACCGTTGACCGGCATCTGGGCTGTTTCCGCGTGCGCCCGGGCCAGCGCTCCATCGTCTACAAGACGCGCTATGAGAGCGAAGCCAAGGACATTCTGGCCCGCGAGCTGGAGGCGGTGGAACCCGCCTTCCGCGACGCCTTCGGCGCCCTGGTGCCCGACGCTCCGGTGACGCTGGACGATGAAACACGTCTGGCGCGCCATGCCGAGCTGTCGGCCTGCGATCCGCCCATCATCCGCCCGGCCAGCCTGAACCCGAAGGCGCGCAAATCGCGCAATGCGCCGGTGGATACACGGGTGTTCGCCGACGCGCTCGAACGCGCCCGGGCGCCGAGCCTTCTGGAACGGTTTGCCGGGGTCCATACCGGCCAGCGCTGTTTCATCATGGGCAATGGCCCGTCATTGAACCGCACCGATCTGGACCTTCTGGAAGGCGAAACCGTCTTTGCGTGCAATTCCGCCTTCCTCCTGTTCGACCGGATCAGCTGGCGACCGACCTATTATACCTGTGTCGATTCACGCGTCCTGCCGGACCGCGCCGGCGACATCACGGCCATGCTGGCGCAGAACCCGTCGATCACCGCCTTCTTCCCTTCCGAGGTCGAAGAGCATACCGGCGAAAAGCGCCGCTACCCCACCCGCGCCATCGTGCCCACGGGCCGCAACCGGTTCTATTTCAATGAAGCCCACGGCACGCTGGACAACCTGCCGGACTCGATGTTCTCGGCGGATATAGACCAACATGTGATCCAGCCGCGCACTGTGGCGATCACCATGCTGCAGATCGCCGCCTATATGGGCTTCTCCGAGATTTATCTGATCGGCTGCGACACGCGCTACACCGTGCCCGCGACGGTCAAGGAGGAAGATGGCGAGGGCCTGGCGCTGGTCTCCACCCGCGACGATGACGCCAATCATTTCGATCCGGCCTATTTCGGCAAGGGCCGCAAATGGCATGCGCCCCGGACCGAGATGATGGTGGAGCACTACCGCATCGCCCGCCAGGCGCTGGAGGCGCGCGGGGTAAAGGTGTTTGACGCCACGGTCGACGGCGCGCTGGATGTCTTCGACAAGGTTGATTTCAACTCACTGTTCGATCCCGACGCCGGGATGATCATCAAGGCGCGCGCTGCGGCCACCGCCGCCGCTGCCCCGCCGCCGTCCGGTCAGGCCGGCGTCGAGGCCTGGATCAACCGCGCCCCGGCGCCCTTGCGCCAGTCTTTGCTGTCGCTCTGGCGCAATCGCCGCTTCACACTGCCTATGACCCTTGTGACCGTACTGGGCGCAGCCGCGCTGGCCAGCCCGCCCGCAGAACCCTTCCGGCCCTGGCTGTGGCCGCTGGCCCTGTTTGCGATAGCGTTCGCTTCCACAGCAGCCGTGGCGATCAAATCGCGCCGTCTTCTGATGGACGCCCACCGCCATCTGGCCGAGTTGCACCGGCGCGAGGCATCACGCGAGCTGCGCCACATGGAACTGGAGGCCCAGCTTGAAGATATCCGCGCGCGGCTTGAAGAGTATGAAGATGACCGTCCGGATGCGGACTAAGCCGATTCCAGCGCGATCCTGAACAACCCGCCCGCCAGCGCCTGATCGGCCAGCCCAATGGAGGCGGAGGTGACGTAGATCGCATCGCCGGCGAAGGCGAGGCTGGTCGGGCGCGCCACCGGCATCTCGATACGAGCCAGCAACCGGCCCTCCGGGTCATAGCGATCAATCCGCCAGCCATCCCAGAATGCGATCCACAGGCAGCCGCCGGCGTCGACCTCCATGCCGTCGGGATAGCCGTCGCCTTCGCCGAATTGAGCAAAGATGCGCTTGTTCGAAAACCCGGCTCCATTTCCGGTCAGGTCCGCCACAAACACGGTCTGGTGCGCCGAGTCGGTCAGATACACCCGCCCGCGCACTGCATCGAAAGCCGGGCCATTAGTGACGCGGTAGCCGGCGTCGAGCTGGCGCGCTTCTCCGGACGGGTCCAGACGCCACCAGGCGCCGCTGGCCTGCGTCTCGCCATCGTCCATGGTCCCGGCCCAGAAACTGCCGTCCGGAGCACGCTTGCCGTCATTGAAACGGTTGCCGGGCAGGTAGGCCTCGGGCTGGCAGACCGGCTCGACCGCCACGGCGCCGCCGTCCGCCTCCAGCGTCAGCCGGGCAAAGCCGGACTTCATCGCCGCCAGCAAGCGACCGTCCGGCTCGATCACGAATGAGCCCACCGCTTCGGGTGCGTCCCAGCTGGCCTTGCGGCCGGTCTGCGGCTCATAGCGATGCAGGGCGGGCGCCTTGATGTCGGTCCACCACACCGCGCGCCCGTCCCAGACCGGGCCTTCGCCCAGGATGGCGCGCGCATCCCAGACGCACTCGGGCGCACCGGCCTTCAGCGCGGCGCTCATACCGGATCATGCAGGCGCGAGAGCACGCCGCCATCAAGATAGAAGGTGGTTCCCGTCGCGAAGGCCGCGCCGGGAGAAGCCAGGAACACGGCTGCCTGCGCCGCCTCTTCCGGAGCGCCGATGCGGTTCAGCGGATGGCAGGCCTCCAGCGCCTGAAACGCGGCCTCGCGGCCCTCGAAACCGGCCATCAGCATCGGGGTGGAGATCGCAGCGGGGGCAAGGCAGGTCACGCGCACCCGCGCGCCCAGATCCACCGCCAGCGCCCGGGTCAGCCCGTGCAGGGCGGCCTTGGAGGTGGCGTAGGCGGCAAACTCCGGCTTGGTGGCCTGGGCGTGGACGCTGCCTATATTGATGACGCAGCCGCGAGCCGCTTCGAGCTCGGGCAGGAAGGTCTGCACCAGGCGGAAGGGCGCGGTGAGATTGACGTTCATCGTGCGCCGCCAGGCGTCCATGGTCAGCGTATCGACCGGCGCCAGTATCTGCGCGGCGGCGTTGTTGATGAGGACGGTCAGCTGCGCCCCGTCCAGCGCGCTGCGCGCGGCTTTGGCGAACGCCGCCAGCGCGGCGTCATCCTCGGCGATGGCGTTGAGGTCGGCCTCCACAAAGGCGTCGCACGCATCGCCATCACCCGGGATGCGGCCTGTGCCGATGACGCGGTAGCCCGCCGCCCTGAACGCAGCGCCCAGCGCCGAGCCGATACCGCCCGAAATCCCGGTAACGAGCGCGGCGCGCATCAGGCGCCTGCCTGTTTGACGCCCAGGAAGTCAAACATATGCCCGATGGCCTGCAGGCTGACCCGGCGCACCGCGTCTTCGGTATTGGAGGCGTTGTGCGAGCCAAAAATGCACCGCTCATAGCCGCGTAAGGGATTGTCCGGCGCCAATGGCTCGATCTCGAACACGTCCAGCGCGGCGGAATGAATCCGGCCCGAGGCGAGACCGTCCAGCAGGGCGGTTTCCTTGACCACCGGCCCCCGGCCCACATTGACGATTCGCACGCCGGGCTTCACCCGGGCCAGCACATCCTCATTGAACATATGGCGCGTATGTGCGTTCAGCGGGGCGGTGAAGACCAGGAAGTCGGCCTCCTCCACGCCCTCAGGCCAGGGCTTGTTCTCCACCTGATGACCGTCCAGCGGGCGGAAGGCGGGGTCATAGGCGATGATGCGCATCTCGGCGGCCAGGAGGCGCAAGGCGGTGCAGCGCCCGATATCGCCAAAGCCGATAATGCCCGCCGTGCGGCCCGCCAGCGAAATGCCGCGCGGTTTGGGCCAGGTTTTGTTGAGCCGGATTTCCCGGTCGATCAGATAGCTCTCGCGCGCCAGCCCGTTGACGTAATTGACCGCCAGATCGGCGACCTCGCGGCCAAACACGCCCGGCGTGTTGACGGCGGGCAGGTTCAGGCGCTTGGCGGCGGCGAAGTCCACATTATCGACCCCCACGCCCCATTTCACGATGGCCTTGAGTTTGCCCGCCGCGCCCGCTTCCAGCACCCGCGCGCTGGCCGGGTCATCGCCGATAATCCAGCCGTCAAAGCCGGGCAGAAGCGCGATCAGCTCGTCTTCGGACAGGGTCTGGACGACCTTGGGGGCCTCAAGCTCCACACCGCTGCTGGCGAAGACAGGGCGGAACTCGTCGATCATGCCCAGCATGGGCGGACAGGTGACCAGAACACGCATGGGTCAGCTTCCTTTGCGGACGTTGTACAGCGCAACCGCCTCGGCGAGCGCCCACTGGTCGGCATCGTCGATATCGATGGATTCCAGCGCTGGGGTCACATACATGGCCGGCCGTTTGCCGATGCGTGCGTTGGTCGCTGCAAAGCTCTCGCGGTTGAACAGGTAGAGATTGGAGTTTTCCTCATACCAGGGCTCCAGGTCCTGGGTGCGGATCAGATTGTCCGGGTCATGATTCACCGGGCTCATATCCTCGCGGTAGAAGCGGGTCTGGATGCGGTTGACCGCAAACAGGCTGTCGGCCTCGCCCGCCGCTTTCGCCGCGTGATACTTGGCCAGCGCGCCGCGCATGGCGTCCGCCGACAGGAGCGGGTTCGTGGTGTGGGTCATGAGGTAGGCGTCAGAGGCGACATTCGCGACGTCATCGGCCAGCACCAGATTCATGGAGACGAAATCGCCGCAAATCTCCGGCTTGCGGTCGCGGATCATCACCCGGCCATCGCCGTCTCCGTCTTTCAGGCCCTTCTCCGCCAGGATCTCGCGCGCGTCGGTATTGATCACCACCCGGTCGATCTCCTCCATGCTCAGAAGCGTGTCGAGGATCCAGCGGAACAGAGGCTTGCCGGCGAATTCACGGAAATTCTTGGACGTGACGCGCGCGGAGTGCGCCTTCATCGGCAAAAGGGCGACGAGCTTGAACGGCTCGGACATGGGGGTCTCCAGTGATGACAAAGCGCGATGACGGGCGTCAGCGCGGATAGAAATAGCGGTCCTTGCGGGCTTGCGACAGCTTGCGGTGATTGTTGTTGCCCTGATAGCTGCCCCAGTACTGGTTGAAGCGGAACATCACGATATTGCCCGCCTCCTTCCAGAACACGCGCTGGTCCAGCGCCTCGCCCCAGTCGTGCATGATCCCGGCCAGGGTGTAGCGCAGAAAATCGCCGAAACCGACATGAACCTCGGGCATGATGTCCTGCAACGCCACGGCTTCGCGCTCATAGCGCGTCTTGACCTTGGACCAGCTCTCTTCGTGGATGTGGATCACCGAGGCATCGGCGACATAGCCAATCTTCATCCCCTCGCCGACCAGATGCTTGGCCAGAACCATATCTTCCAGCCCCGTCACCGTCTCGTCAAAGGGGCGGGTCTCCCACACCGATTTCAGGATGGCCGAATTGGCGTTGTTGCAGAAGAAGCCCTCCTGGGGCAGGTCCGAACGTTCGGGGAAATATTTGCGGAAGAGCTGCTCTTCGGAAAACTTGGTCAGGCCCGGCTTGCCCTGCTGGCGTCCGTAGACATAGGCGCACAGCCCGTCGTCGAGCGGCTTGATCAGATCATGCAGCCAGCGCGTGCCCACCGGGATGCAATGGCCTGAAATGAAGACCAGGAAGCGCCCCTGCGCCGCCTCGCAACCGATATTGAGCGAGCGGCCAAAGGTGAAATCGGATTTCTTGATATGGGTGATCCGGCAGCCATGCGCCTGGGCGATCTTCAGCGTATCGTCCGTGGAGCCAGAATCCACAATCACGACTTCATAGGTGTAGGGACCGGGATCCTGGGCCGCGACCGCGTCCAGCA
>JBHYFR010000018.1:0-23596 GCA_051859425.1 Oceanicaulis sp.
AATCGGCCATCACCAGCGCGCCGGCGCCGGCCGCAATCATGCCGAAACGGTAGCCCCACTGATAGATCGCCACGAGGAGCGCCTGAAGCCGGTCTTCGGCGATGTCGATGCGCCAGGCGTCCAGCGCGATATCCTGCGTCGCCGAGCCGAACCCGATCAGCACGGTCGCGATGGCGATCACGACAAGCCCGTCGGCGGGACTGGCTGAGGCGGCCAGAAGGATCGCCCCGATCACAATGGCCTGAGCGAACAGGATCCAGGATCTGCGCCGCCCCAGCAGCCCGTCGAGAAGCGGCAGCTGTATGCGGTCCACCAGCGGCGCCCAGACGAATTTGAACGTGTATGCCAGGCCCGCCCAGGCGAAGAAGCCAATCTCGGTGCGCGACACGCCCTCGATCCTGAGCCAGGCGGATAGTGTTGAAAAAACCAGCAATATCGGCAGGCCGGCGGCAAAGCCCAGAAGCAGCATCACCCCCGCCCGGCGCCAACCCAGACTGGCAAGCGCCCGCCAGATCGTCAGACGGGGCGCTGGTGCGTCATCAAGAGGCAGATCAGTCATGTCGGGATGGCCAGATCGCTTCCACGGGTTCAGGCGAGCCTTGCGCGGTATTGCGGCGCGCACAAGCCGGTCAGGGTATCGGCCAGCATATCGGCGTTGAGGGGTTTGGCCAGAAACGCATCCATGCCGGCGGCCAGACAGGCCAGGCGATCAGCTTCGGTGGCGTTGGCGGTCAACGCAGCCAGCGGCAGGCCGGCCCCGGCGCCGGTCAGGGCGCGGATCGCGCGCGCCGCCGCCAGCCCGTCCATCACCGGCATGCGCAGGTCCAGAAGCGCCGCGTCATGGACCCCGGTGGCCGCCGCGTCCACGGCAGACTGGCCGTCGGTGACGTGCAGCACCTCCGCCCCCAGCCGGGCCAGAACCGTGCTCGCAATCAATGCGTTGACCGGATCATCCTCGGCCAGGATCACCGACAACCCCTTGAGCGGCCGGGCGGCGCGGCCCGGAGACGTAACGGTGGAGGCCGACGCAGGCTCCGGCCGCTCAGATCTGCGGTCTTGCGCCTCATGGCTGGCTGCAAAGGCCGCCAGAGACGCCAGGCGCACGGGCGCCACGAGCCAGCCGTCAAAACCGGCGGGACGCGCCGCAGCGCTGAACAAGTCCTTGGTCTGGGGCCGCGCCAGAGACGCCAGGCGCACGGGCGCCACGAGCCAGCCGTCAAAACCGGCGGGACGCGCCGCAGCGCTGAACAAGTCCTTGGTCTGGGGCCGCGCCAGCGCCATCAGGCGCGCACGCGGCGCCGCCGCCTTGACCGCGCGCGCTTCCGCCGCCCAGCGCTCGCTAAGGATCACGGTCAGGTTCTCGCGCATCCGGGCCGCCTGGCGCATGGCGTCGCGCGGTCCTTCGGCGCAAATGACGCTGGCGCCCAGCGCAGCCGCCTGAGCCGCAAGCGCGTCGCGCTGCAGCCGCGACGGCACGACAACCAGAACCGTACGCCCCTGCAGGGGCCTGGCAGCGGGGGCTGGCTCAATAGGCTCGCAGGGCCAGGCGCACCAAAATGAAGCACCCTCGCCGAGGCGCGACTCAACGCCCACATCGCCGCCAGCGGCCTGAACCAGGCGGCGCACCATGGCCAGACCCAGCCCGGCGCCAGGCGCGCCGGAGCCTTCCTGGGCGCCGCGCTCAAACTGCTCGAACAGGCGCGCCTGATCGCTCTCGCTGATGCCTGGCCCGGTATCGCGCACGCTCAAGCGCACTGCGCCATCGATATAATCGGCTTCCACCAGAATGCCGCCCGAAGCGGTGAATTTCACGGCGTTGCCGGCCAGATTGAACAGGATCTGCCGGACCCGCGCAGGATCCAGGGCAAGGCGCTCAGGCACTTGCGGATGAATCACATGATCCAGCGTCAGACCCTTCTCGGCGGCGCGCAGGGCCAGCAGTTCGCAGGCGTCCTCCACCAGGGCGCGCACATCCACCGGCTCGGGCCGCAGGGCGAGCTGGCCGGCCTCCAGACGCGACAAATCCAGAATGTCGTCGATCAGCTTCAGGGCATGCTCGGTGCTGGTGCGCATCACGTCGAGATAGGCGTGCTGGTCGGGCTTCAGCCGGGTCTCGCGCAACAGGTCCGCCGCCCCCAGCGCACCGGCCAGAGGGGTGCGCAGCTCATGGGTCACCGAGGCGAAAAACACCGTCTTGCCCTGCGCCGCCTCGCTGGCCGCAGCGCGGGCCTGGCGTTCCGCCGTGACATCGCGGCCCAGCGCCACCGCGCCGCCGCCCTCCAGCGGGGTTTCGGACCATTCGATGAAGCGCGCGCCTGCGCGGGTCTGCATGGCGGCATCGAAGCGTCGGATCTGCCTGGTCTCGCCCAGCCCCGGCGCAACCGCGAACCAGCGCCCGGCCCAGTCTTCAGCCTGGCCGCCAAACGCCGCCAGAAAAGCCGCGTTGACCCGGACCACGCGCCCGTCTGCGCCGCGCACCACGACCATCTCGCTCAGGGCGTCCAGAACGCTGTTGGCGTCGGGTGCGGAAGGGGCGTCGGTGCTCATGATCCGGGTATGCCATGAGAGCGTTAACGCTCCGCTGACCGGGCGCCCAGGCAGAGATAGCGGGCGGGACAGATATCACGGCGGCGGGGGATAGAGGGTGTCGTCACCTGGACGTTACAGGTTCAAAGCCCGGTCCCAGGAGTTCAAAACCCCGTCCAGGGAGTTCAAAATCGGGCTCTACGAGTTCAAGGCGGGCGGTTTTGGAGTTCAGCCCCGTCCGCCCGGCGCACCCCGCCGCCACACCGGCCCGATCAGCGCGGCGATCGCGCGTCAGTCGCGTCCCGGTTCAGCCAGATCAGCCAGCGGCCGGGTCAGGCGTTCATACGCGTCGGCGCTGACCAGAAACGCCCAGCCTCTGGTGCGCGCGTTCAGCTCCGCGGCGCGCGCCTCGGCCTCGGGCGCCAAGGCGCGCAACTCGATGCGGGCCCAGCGCTCCTCGCCCTCGGCCAGGAAGTCGAGCCGCCAGGCCAGGCCGTCAAAGCTGACGCCGGAATGGCGCGCGGTGAAGGCGCCGGTCAGGGTCTGGTCGGGGCGCACATCGCGAAAGCGCAGCCGAGCCCCGGCGGTGGCGACGCCATTGCCCGCCCCCGCCGTGATCAGGCGCCAGCCGGCCGGCGAGGTCAGGGCGTGGTGGCGGTCGGTGGGCGCCTCGCGGCCAAGAGCGTAGGCCGGGCCGCGCGCGGGGCGCACGTCGGCGCGGGCGACCGAGCCGGGATCGATGTCCCAGAACTCCAGCCCCAGCCAGCGGCCCGGATCGGCCAGCTCGGGCAGGGTCCCGTCAGCGGCGAAGGCGCGCGGCGATCCGGCGGTGCGCACATACTGACCGGCATCGCCCCGGCGCGACCCGGCGATCAGCGAGACCAGCACCCGGTCCTGGGCGTCCAGCACGCTCAGGCGCACCCCCGCCCCGCCCTCGGCCGGGTCATCCACGCCCAGGCGGGCGAACCGGTCCGGGTCACGGGTCAGGGCGCGCGCGAAGGTCAGGGCGCGCAGCGCTTCATCCAGCTCGGCGATGCGTTCGGGGCGCACGTCATAGCCGCCGCGCGAGGGCATGATCCAGCCGTCGGGCGTGCGCTGCAGGACGAACTGATGATCCGCGCTCATGATCTCGATCCGGTCGGCGCGCGGCGCCTCGGCCGCCCAGCCCGGCGCCACCGGTCCCGACACGCCCGGCGGCGCGCCGGTGGCCGCTTCACGCCACAGGGCCAGCGCGCCGGCCAGCACCAGCACGCCGGCGGTCAGGACCGCTGTCAGGGCCTGGCGGCGCCGGCGCAGGGCGGGCGCGGTCAGCGGGGCGGCGGCCGGTTCTGCAGCGGGCTGCGCGCCGGTCTCTGTCATGGCCGCCTCCAGCGCCGGTAAAGGCCGAAACCGGCGCCGGCGAGGATCACGCCGCCAGCCGGAACCCACAATGTCCAGATCATCAGGGCGCGCTCCAGCGCATCAATCTCCACGCGGAAGCCCCGCTCTATCCCGCGCAGGCGGGCGCGCGCATCGGCGATGGTGGCGCGAAGGGCGTCGGCTTCCGAGGTCTCTGCCCCCTCCACCCCGCCCAGCGCGGAGGCGCGCCCCGTCCGGCTGAGCTCGGCCAGGCGCGCTTCGGCGTCCTGCAGGCTGGCCTGCAACTGGTCTTCCAGGGTCAGATAGCGCGCTTCGGCCTCGCTGCGCAGCCGGTCGACGCGCACCATGGGCCGGGCCGAGCTGGCGCGCGCGCGCAGGCCCACCAGCGCCGGATCCCCCGCCAGCCAGTCAGCCAGATTGAGCACGAGCGCCAGATTGTCGGCGACCAGCTGCTGGCCCTGCACCGGATCATTGCGCTGGAAGAAGGCCGGATCGAACAGATCTGAGTCCGCCAGGATCACGATCTCCGCGCGCACCTGTGACTGGGCCAGATGATCACCGGGCGCGAACACGCCTTCGCCCGCCGGGGGGCCGTCGGGGAAGGCGCTGGCGAAGCGGCCCGAGACCCGCGCGCCCAGCACCAGGGGCGCATCAAGGGCGGGCGCATAGACGCGCATGATGTCTTCGGGCGAGGGCGAGGCGGCGGCCCGGTCCACGTCCAGGCGCGCCGCGCCAGGTCCGGTGGCGATCAGCGCCTCGAACCGGTCCTCCAGTCCCGGCGCGGGGCTGAGGGCGCCGGGCGAGCCCAGATTGACGCCGCGCTGCAGGGCGGCCACGGCGGGCAGATCACGGTCGAGACCCGCAGGCGGCACCGAGAACCACAGCGGGTAGGCGCGCATGCGCGTGCGCCCGCCCTCTTGAATCTGCACCGGCAGGCCCGCCTCGGCGTCCATGGCCACGGTGTTGACGTCGTACATGACGCCCCAGTGGGACAACAGCCCACCCAGATCGGACTCGCGCCGCGCGCGCAGGGGCGGCAGCCCGTCGGGCCCCGGCTTCAGGGCGTAGTGCGACAGAGGGTCCACCGCCGCCAGCACCCGCCCGCGTGACAGGACGAACTGGTCCACCAGATAGGTCTGGGCCGCGCTCAGCGGTTCGGGATGGATCAGGAACAGCGCGTCGGCCTCAGGCGGTATGGCGTCAAAATCGGCGTCCAGCCAGACGATGTCATAGGTCTCGTCCAAATCGGCGATGATCGGGTTGGACGCCGCCGCCCCGCGCGCGGGCGCCAGCGGCAGGGAGGTCGCAATGGCGATGACCGGCGTGCGCGCGCGCTCCAGCTCGGTGATCGCGCGCACGATCTCGTATTCCAGGCGGGCTTCGTCGCGCGGATCGAAGAAGGCGATGCGCCGGGCCTCGTCGATGGCGTTGCGCGCGGTCAGGCCGAAGAAAATCTGCCCGCCATCGTCTGTGGGCAGCGGCGACAGGCCCGCCGCGATGGCCGCATCCTCCGCCGCCGAAAATGGCGCGGGGTCAATCTCCTGCAGGATCAGGCGCCCGCCCGAGCGTGCGGCCAGCGTGCGCAGCAACTCGCGCACCCGCGCGCCATAGGCGCGCACCGCCGGGTAATGCGCCGCCTCGCTGCGCGAGTAATAGAAGGTCAGGCTCACCGGCTCGTCGAGGCGGTCGATCATGGCCAGGGCGCCCGGCGACAGGCGGTAGAGCTGGCCCTCGGTGAGGTCCAGGCGCACGCCTTCCAGCGTGGCGCGCATGAACAGGTTCAGCCCGGCAAAGCCCAGAATGAGGCTGGCGATCATCACCGCAATGAACCGGCCCGCGCTCATCGTCCGCCTCCCCGGCGCGCATCGATCAAGGTCATGGCGCACGCCAGCCCCAGCGCGATCAGGCTGAGGAAATAGGCGATGTCGGGCAGGCTGATGACGCCCCGGCGCAGCGATTCAAAGCGCGACAGGGCCGACAGCTCGGCCAGCGCCTCGGCCGCCGCGCCGGGCAGATACGCCGACAGCGCGTCCAGCACCAGCGGCAGGCCCGCCAGCGTGATCAGAAGGCAGGCGGCCGCGCCCAGCACGAACGCGATCACCTGATTGGTGGTGGTGGCCGACAGGGCCTGACCGATGGCGAGATACCCCCCGGCCAGCAGGAGCGCGCCGAAATAGGCGGTGGCGGTGGCGGCGTTGTCGGGCGAGCCCAGCCAGTTGATGGCGATCCACAAGGGGAAGGTCAGCGCCAGCGCGAGACCCGCCACCGTCCAGGCGGCCAGAAACTTGCCCGCCGCCACCTCCCACAGGGCGACGGGGCTCGCCAACAGGGTTTCCAGCGTGCCGCGGTCGCGCTCCTCGGCCCAGGCGCGCATGGCCAGCGCCGGCATCAGCACCAGAAGCAGCCAGGGCAGATAGTCGAACAAGGGCGCCAGATCGGCCCGTCCGGTCTCGAACATGCGCCCGGTCTGCCAGGTCAGGCTGGGCGCGGCGATGGCGAACACGGTCAGGAAGACCCAGGCCAGAGGCGTCTGGAAATAGGCCGCCAGCTCGCGGCGGTATATCGCATTGAGGCCGGTCACGGGGCGCGCCTGCGGGGCCGGCTGGAGATCGCCTCGCCGCTCATCGCCGTCAGCGCGCGGAAGGCCGAGCGGATATCCCCGTCCGGGCTGAGGCCGGCCAGGGCGGCGGGGGTGTCGTCGGCCAGAATGCGCCCGCCGGCGATGACGATGGCGCGCGTGCAGATCGCCTCCACCTCATCCAGCAGATGGGTAGAGATGATGATCGCCTTGTCGGGCGCCATGGCGGTGATCAGCGCGCGCACCCCGTCTTTCTGGTTGGGGTCCAGCCCGTCCGTCGGCTCGTCGAGAATCAGCACCGGCGGATCGTGGGCGATGGCCGCGGCGAGCGCGGCGCGGCGCTTGTATCCCTTGGACAATGTGCCGATGGCCTTGTCGGCGGCCTCGCCCAGATTGGCGCGGTCCAGCGCGCGCGCGCACGCCGCCTCCAGACCGTCGCCGGAAAACCCCCGGGCGCGCAGGCAGAAGCGCACAAAACCGCGCGCCGTCATGGCCGGGTAGGCGGGGGCGCCCTCGGGCAGATAACCCAGCCGGGCCTGCGCCAGCCGGCGCTGCATGGCGCTGTCGAACCCGGCCACCATGGCCTTGCCGCCATCGGGCTCCAGACAGCCCGCGATCATGCGCATGGTGGTGGATTTGCCCGCGCCATTGGGGCCGAGAAAACCCAGCACCTCGCCCTGGCGGACCTCAAAGCTGACATGGTCCACCGCCGGTTTGCCGGCAAAGGTCTTGACCAGGGACTCAGCGAGGATCATGGCGCGTCCGCAAGCTGGAATAATCGGGACGCACCAGCGATATCGCATGGCGCAGCCATGCGCCACCGCTCAAGCGCCAGGCGCGGCGAGAAGCAGCAGGTTGGCGCAATTGCGATAATGGAGGGTAAAGCACCGGTCAGTGCGAACCCTCCGGATCCGGGGGGCTGGGGGGGCTGTGAATCCAGACCCGGCGGTCTTGACCGCACTGACCGGCGAGATTCAAGTTGGTGGCCGGGTGGGGCTGCGCAAGGACCAAAACATGGCCGGATTGCGGCGCAATGTGAAATCTCTGTAAGCTTGTTGTGATGTCGCAATGGATGGTTTTATGACGCCACAGTCCCCGACGGCTCCGCGCGACGACAGGATCATGTTCGAGCGCGCCGAGCTCGACCGCATGCTCTGGCTTTACGGCATGATGGTCGCTGGCGGGGAATGGCGCGACTACGCGATAGACGGGCTAAAGGACCGGGCGGAGTTTTCAATCTTCCGCCACGCGGCCGAATTTCCGCTCTACCGCATCGTCAAGACGCCCGCCGATGCGCGCCGTCAGGGCGCCTGGAAAGTGGTCGGCGGAGGCGGCGCCATCCTGAAACGCGGCCATGAGCTGGACGCGGTGCTGGCGGTGTTCGACCGGCAGCTGAAAAAGCTCGCCTGGCGCACGGCTTAGGCCGCAGACAGCCTAGAACGGCCACCAACTCGCCAGCCCGCCGCCTTCGCGCGCGTAGAGCCCCCGGTCGCAGGTGGTGTAGGCGCGTTCCACCGTGACCAGCTCGCCGTCAGACGCCTGGCCGCTCATCACCGCATAGACGCCAAAGTCGGGATGGTACCAGACCCGTGTGGCCCAGCCGGCCTCATTGGCGCCTTCGATGAGATAGGCCTGGCGGGCGCGGCCGCAAAAGCGCCGCTCCACCTGTTCCACGATGCGAAACTCATACCCGCCCGCGCGCCAGCCGGCCTCGGGCGCCCGGCCGCGCAGCGGAAACGAAAAGACGAAGGGCCATTCCTGGCAATGCTTGCCGGCGGCCTCACACGCGATCACCGGCTCGGCGCGGCCAAATTCGATGAACACGCCCTGGTCCGGCGCAATGTAGAGATCGGTCCAGGGATCGGTGAGGCTGACCAGATGGTGGACCGGATAGGCGGTCTCGCCCACCGTCACGGTGCGCGGGGCGGCGCCCTCGCGCGAACAGGCCGCCAGCGCCGCCGCCATGATCAGCGCCAGAGCGCCGTGGGCGGTCGCTGACCTGGACAACCGTGAGTCTGCCCGTTCTGATAAAGCCATTGCGCGTCCCCTCGCTGGCGCCCGGGCGCAGCACCGTGGACCGCCGCCTGCGCGCGCCCCCCGCGCGATCACAGGCGTTGGCGTGTCAGCCCTGCTGCTCGGGCAGGCGCACGATCAGACCGTCGAGCGCCTCGCTGACCTTAATCTGGCACGAAAGGCGCGAATTGTCCCGCACATCGCCCGCAAAATCGAGCATGGACTCTTCCATGGACTCGCGCGCGCCGGTGCGCGCCATCCAGTCGGGGTCCACATAGACATGGCAGGTGGCGCAGGCGCACGCGCCGCCGCAATCGGCATCAATGCCCGGCACCAGATTGCGGATCGCGCCTTCCATCACGGTCAGGCCGGTTTCCACATCCACCACATGCTGCGCGCCGGAATGTTCGATATAGGTGATTTTCGCCATGAAGAAGTCAGGTCCCCTGCTGGCCGGAAATGTTCGCCGGGCGGTATTTAGGACAGGAAGGCGCGCATCGCCACTGTTGTATCCCGCAAACCCTCCGGGTCGGGCCGGGCGCGCGCCGCGATCATGCGCTGGGCGGCCATGAATTCAGGCGCGCAATTGACCGCCTCGCAGGCGATCAACACCCCATCTTTCAGGTGGAACAGGGCGAACGCCCCCTCTTCGGGATCGCCCCGGCGCACCATCTGGTCGGCGCCTTCGATCAGGCCGGCGATCTGCAGCTTGCGGTCATACTGGTCTGACCAGAACCAGGGGACGGGGTCGTAAACCGCCGGCGCGCCGCAGATCGCCGCCGCCGCGGCGCGGCCCTGCTCGATGGCGTTCTGGACCGATTCCAGCCGGATGGAGCGGCCATAGAGACCTGAGTCAAAGCGCGCCACATCGCCGATAGCGAAGATGTGCGGATCGCTGGTGCGCGCATGGGCATCCGCCAGAACGCCGTCATCGCAGTCGAGCCCGGCGGCCTCGGCCAGCGCCGTTCCCGCGACCAGCCCGGCGGCGATCAGCACCAGATCGGCCTCCACACGCTCGCCATCACTCAGGCGCACCCCGTCGGCGCGCACCGCGCCGGTGACCGCCGCCACCCCTGTGCTGACGCGCACATCTACGCCATAGCCGCGATGCATCGCCCCGAACCAGCCGCCCAAGAGAGGACTGGCCGTGCGCGCCATGGGCCGCTCAGCCGCTTCCAGCACGGCGACCTCCAGCCCGCGCTTGCGGGCGCTGGCGGCCACCTCCAGTCCAATATAGCCCGCACCGATAATGGCCAGGCGCTGCGCCCCCGAAAGGGCGTCAGACAAGGCGTCGGCTTCGGCCAGCGTGCGCAGCACGTGCACGCCGGGCAAGTCTGCGCCGGGCAGGGTGAGGCGCCGGGCCGCGCCGCCGGTGGCGAGGATCAGATGATCATAGGCGATGGCCTCGCCGTCCGCCGTGATGACCCGCTTGTGCGCCCGGTCAATCGCCGTGACGCGCACGCCGGTCCTGAGATCAATCTTAGCCGCCTCGAAATAGGCTTGCGGCTTCAGCCACAACCGTTCTGCAGGCAGTTCGCCCGACAGATAGCCCTTGGACAAGGGCGGGCGCTGATAGGGCGGGGCGGGCTCGTCGCCGATCAGCGTGACCGGGGCGTCATAGCCGCGCTTGCGCAGCGCCTCGGCCGCCGACAGGCCCGCCTGCCCCGCCCCGATGATCACGGTTCCCGCTGTCACGCCCGCGCCGCCTGCTCTGCTGGTTTCAAGGCCCGCAAGGACGCCGCGCCGGGCGAGCGAAGTCAAGCCGGGGGCTCACGCCGCCCGCCTCTCGCGCCTTGCCCAGATGCGGCGCGGCGGGCTATCAGCGCGGTCATGCGTGAACACCGCCTCCATCTCGCCGGTCCTGACGCCGCCGCCGCCCTGGGCGCGCGGATCGCGGCCCGGCTTCGCACCGGCGATGCGGTGCTGCTGGAGGGTGATCTGGGGGCGGGCAAGACCACGCTGGCGCGCGCCATCATCGCCGCGCTGACCGGCGAGACCGATGCGCCCAGCCCCACCTACACCCTGGTGCAGAGCTATGAGACCGGGGCGGGGTTCGGCCTGCTGCACGCCGATCTCTACCGCCTCGAAGACCTGGGCGAGCTGGACGAGCTGGGCCTGGACGAGGCGCTGGATCACGGCGCGGCGCTGATCGAGTGGCCCGACCGGCTGGGCGCCTGGCGCCCGGCTGACCGGCTGGACATACGCCTTGAAGACACCATGGATGGCGGGCGGGATGTGCATCTTGCCGCCCATGGCAGCTGGGAGACGCGCCTTGACGCCCTCGCCTGACCGCGCGCCGCGCCGCGCCGCCCTGATCGCCGGGGCCGGATGGGCCGGCGCCCGTGAGACGCCCTTTCCCGGTGATGCCTCCACCCGCGCCTATGTACGCCTGAGCCAGGGCGGGCGCTGCGCCATTTTGATGGACGCGCCCGGCGCCGCCGAAGCCCCCGCCTGCCCGCCGGACGCGGACCCGGAAACCCGCAGGGCGCTGGGCTATAACGCCCGCGCCCGGCTGGCGGGCAATAACACCGCCGCTTTCGCCGCCATCGCCGGCGCCCTGACCGCACGCGGCTTCTCTGCGCCGCGCGTCTATGGCGCCGATGTCGAGGCCGGCTATCTGCTGATCGAGGATCTGGGCGACGCGCTCTATGCCCGCGCCATCCCCGATCACGCTCACGAGGGCCGGCTCTACGCCGCCGCCGCCGACACGCTGGGCGCGCTCTACCGCGCCACCATCGAGGCTGAACCCGAAGCCTTCGGGCGCAGCTGGCGCATTCAGGACTATGACGCCGAGGCCCTGCTGGCCGAGACCGAGCTGATGCTCGACTGGTATGCGCCGTTCCGGGGAACGGCGCCGGACGAGGCGATGCGCGATGACTGGGCGGGCGCCTGGGCGCGCGCCTTTGACGTACTGGACGCCCATGCGCCAGGTCTGGTGCTGCGCGATTTCCATGCCGAGAATCTGATCTGGCTGCCCGAGCGGCAGGCCGAGGCGCAGGTGGGGCTTCTGGATTTTCAGGACGCGCTGTTCGGCCATCCTGCCTACGACCTCATCTCCCTGATCGAAGACGCAAGGCGCGACGTGCCGCTGGAGCTCGCCCGCCCCCTCACCGACCGCTTTTTCGCCGCCGCCGGGCTCAGCGACCGCGAGGCGTTTGACGCCGCCTGCGCCGTGCTCGCCGCACAGCGCAACGCCAAAATACTCGGCATATTCGTGCGTCTGGCCAAGCGCGACGGCAAGGCGCGCTATCTCGATCTCCTGCCCCGGGTGGCGCGCCATTTCGTGCGCGACATCGCCCATCCCGCCCTGGCCGAGGTGCGCGCCCTGGTGCGTGACGCCGCGCCCGGCGTCTACGCGGAGGCGGACAATTGAATATCACCACCGCCATGGTGATGGCCGCCGGCGTCGGCTCTCGCATGCGCCCGCTGACCGATGACCGGTGCAAGGCGCTGGTGGAGGTGGGCGGCAAGGCGCTGATCGACTGGACGCTGGACAAGCTGGCGGGCGCGGGCGTCATGCGCGCGGTGGTCAATGTGCACCATTTCGCCGACGCGCTGGAGGCTCATCTTTCAACCCGCACCGCGCCGGACATCCTCATCTCCGACGAGCGCAGCCAGCTGCTGGAAACCGGCGGCGGGCTGGTCAAGGCCGCGCCCCTGCTGGGTGATGAGCCCATCTTCACCGCCAATATCGATGCGCTCTGGGTGGACGGGACGCAGGCCGAACTCCCCCGGCTGGCCGACGGGTTCGACCCGGACCTGATGGATTTCCGGCTCTTGCTGGCGCGGCTCGATCACACGCTGGGCTTTGACGGGCCGGGCGATTTCTTCATGGACGCGGCGGGCCGTCTGACCCGGCGCGGCGAGCGGGCGTCGGCGCCCTTCGCCTATGCCGGGGTGCAGGTGATGAACCCGCGGGTGCTGGCGGGCCGGGCTGTCGAGCCCTTCTCCACCAACCGGCTGTGGGATGAGGCGCTGGCCAAAGGCAGGGTGTTCGGCTGCGTCATGGACGCGTTCTGGATGCATGTGGGCGATCCGCAAGCGCGTGACGCGGCGGAGAATCGGCTACGCTCGGTGTCATGAGCGCCCATGATCTGTTCTGCGGCCCTGCGCCGCGTGTCTTCACCCTGCCGGCGGGCGCGCCTTTTCTGAGCGTGCTGGCCCGGGGCCTGACCCGCGCCTTTCCCGATCCCGGCGCGCTGGCGGGGGTGACCGTACTGGCCCCCACCCGCCGCGCAGGCCGGGCTTTGGCCGACGCCTTCGCCGGGCTGGACGGCGGGCCGGGCGCAGCGCTTTTGCCCATGATCCGCCCCATCGGCGATGTGGACGCCGACGATCCCCCGTTCGAGCCGGGCGAGCTGGCTGAGGCCGCCCCCGACGCGGTGTCGCCTGCCAGACGCCAGTTCGAGCTGGCCCGCCTGGTGCTGCAGCGCGAGGCGGCGGCGGGCCGGTCCATGGGTGCGGGGGGCGCCCTGGCGCTGGCGGGGGACCTGGCCCGGCTGATCGACGATCTGGCCACGGCGGGCGTGCGCGATCTGTCCGCGCTGGATAGTGATATCCGCGCCGCCCTGCCCGCCCACCGTCAGGAAGCGGCGCTGTTTCTCGACATCATTCTTGAGGCCTGGCCTGCGCGCCTTGACGAGCTGGGCCTTGTGGACCCGGCCGAGCGGCGCTCGCGGCTGTTAAGCGCGCTGGCCGCGCGCTGGCGCGAGACGCCCCCGCCCGGTCCGGTGATCGCGGCGGGCTCCACCGGCTCCATCCCGGCGGCGGCCGAATTGCTGGCGGTGGTGGCGGGTCTCAAACAGGGCTGCGTGGTGCTGCCGGGGCTGGACACAGGCATGGACGCGGCGGCCTGGGCCGAGGTGGACGACACCCACCCCCAGCGGGCCATGAAGGCGCTGCTGGCGCGGCTGGAGCTGGACCATGCCTCCATCCCCGTCTGGCCCGGCGCCGAGCCCGGCGCGCGGCAGGCGGCGCGGGCGCGGGTGATCGCCGAGGCGCTGCGCCCGGCGCGCGCCACCGGCGACTGGCTCAATCAGGTGCGCGCCATCGAGGCCGGACGCGGCGATCAGGCCTTCAACCAGGCCCTGGAGGGCTTGAGCCTGATCGAGGCGCCCGCCCCGGCCGAGGAAGCGCGCGCCATCGCCCTGGCCCTGCGCGAAACGCTGGAAACGCCGCAGGCCCGCGCCGTGCTGGTCACGCCCGACCGGGGTCTGGCGCGCCGGGTCATCGTGGAGATGGAGCGCTTTGGCGTGACGCTGGACGATTCCGCCGGCACGCCCCTGTCCGACACCCCGCCGGGCGCCTTTCTGATCCGCATACTGGAAGCCGCGCGCGAGCCGGGATCGGCGCTGGGCTTCATCGCGCTGGCCGCCTCGCCCCTGTTTGCCCTGGGCGAAGCGCGCGCGCCGCTGTCGCTGGATCTGATGGCGCTGGAGCGCTGGACGCTGCGCGGGCGCCGGCCGGGTCATGACTGGGCGTCCCTGCGCCGCACCGTGGAGACCGCGCGCCTGCCCGAACGCGTGGAGGCGCAGCGCGAACGCTGGCTGGCCCTGATCGACCGGACGATGGCGCCGCTGGCGGCGCTCACGGGCGATCATCCGTGTGCGGACTGGGCCAGGGCGCTGGCCGAAGCGGGCGAGGCGCTGGCGGGCGATGACGCCCGTGCGGGCGCGGACCGGTTGTGGGCCGGGGATGCGGGCGAGGCGGCGGCGGCGCTGGTGCGCGCCTTCCTGCACGAGGCCGAGGCGCTGACCGCGCTGAGCCTGCAGGACTTCGCCGGGGCCTGGCTGGAAGCCGCGCGCGGGCGCATGGTGCGCGAGCGCGCGGGCGGACATCCGCGCCTGCAGGTGCTGGGCCCGCTGGAAGCGCGCCTGATCAGCGCCGACCGGGTGATCCTGGCGGGCCTCAATGAAGGCGTCTGGCCCGCGCCCGCCAAGGCTGACCCGTTCATGAGTCTGGGCATGCGCGCGCGCGCCGGACTGGCCGCGCCCGAACAGCGCTTTGGTCTGGCCGCCCATGATTTCGCCCAGCTCGCCTGCCTGCCCGAGGTGATACTGACCCGCGCCACCCGTGTGGATGGCGCGCCCACCGTGGCGTCGCGCTGGCTGTGGCGGCTGCAGACGCTGGCGCGCGGGGCGCTGGGCGATGCAGCCGGGGCGGCGCTGGCGCCGCATACGGACTATCTGGCGCTGGCGCGGCAGCTGGATGAGCCGGGCGCGCGCACCGGCGTGGCGCCGCCCGAGCCGCGCCCGCCCGTGGACACGCGCCCGCGCGAGATGTGGGTTACCGATATTTCCACCTGGGTGCGTGATCCGTATGCGATCTACGCCAAGCATGTGCTGGGCCTGAGGGAGCTGGACGCGCCCGACCAGGCGCCGGGCCATGCCGAGCGCGGCACGGCCTATCACAAGGCGTTTGAGGTGTGGGTCAAAAGCCTGGGGCGTGCGGATGACCTGCCCCGTGATGCGTTTGACCGGCTGATGGCGGCGGGACGCGAGGCGCTGCTGGAGGCGGGCATGCCCGAAGCCCTGCTGGGGCTGGAGCTGGCGCGGTTTGAGCGCGCGGCGCACTTCGTCATGGCATGGGAAGGCGAGCGCCGGCGCGCAGGCTTCCTGCCCGAAATCATCGAACGGACCGGCGCGGTGTGGATCGACGGCCCGCCGGGCGGCCCGTTCAGGCTGAGCGCGCGCGCCGACCGGATCGATCTGCGCCCGGACGGGGCGCTGGACATTATCGACTACAAGACCGGCCAGGCGCCCAGCGCCAAAGAGGCCGCCGCCTTCTTCGCGCCGCAGCTGGCGCTGACCGCCCTGATCGCCGCCGAGGGCGGGTTTGAGGACTGTCCGCGCCACGAGCCGGGTGATCTGATTTATCTGAAAGCCGGCGGCGGCAAGGACCCGGGCGAGGACGCCTCCATCGTCAAAAATCCGGGTACGGATGAAGCCGCCGATCTGATGCGTGATGCGCGCGAGGATCTGATCGACTGGATCACGCGGTTTGATGACCCCGAGACGCCCTATCCCAGCCAGCCGAGGCGCAAATGGGTCAATACCTACGGCGCCTATGATCATCTGGCCCGGCGCAAGGAATGGGCGAGCGCGCCCGGCGACGGCGGAGAGGGCGGCGGATCATGAGCGCAGATGTGACAACGCCCGGCTTTGATCCCGAGGTCGTCGCCGCCGCCAGCCAGGCCCAGCGCGACGCCGCCGATCCGGCGCGCAGCGTATTCGTGGAGGCCAATGCCGGGTCGGGCAAGACCCGCGTGCTGGTGGACCGTGTGGCGCGTTTGCTTTTAGGCGGCGCTGCGCCCGAACGGATTTTGTGCGTCACATTCACCAAGGCCGCCGCCGGGGAGATGCAGACCCGCCTGTTCCGCAAGCTGGGCGCCTGGTCGGTGATGCCGGACGATCAGCTGCGCGCCGAAATGGCGGACCTGTCCGGCGGTGCGCAGGCGGCCGAAGACCTTGCCGCAGCGCGCCAGCTGTTCGCCCGCGCGCTGGAAACGCCGGGCGGATTGAAAATCCAGACCCTGCACGCCTTCTGCGAAAGCCTTCTGCGGCGCTTTCCGCTGGAGGCCGGCCTGCCGCCGGGTTTTGAGGTGCAGGACGATGCGGTCAAGGGCGCGATCACGCAGGAAGCGCTGCAGGCCGTCTGGGGCGAGGCGGCGCGCGATTCCGGCGGGGCGCTGGCCCGCGCCATCGCCGAAGCGCTGGGGGCGGGGGCCGGCAAGCCGGGCGAGATCGCCGCCTTCGCCCTGTCGCGCCGCCATGAGCTGCGCGCCTGTCTGGAGGCCGCCGGCTCGCTGGACGCGCTGATGAACACCGCCAGCGCGGCGCTGAAAGTGGCGCCCGACGCCAACGAAGCCTCGGCGCTGGAGGAGGCGTGGGACGACACGCCGGTGGATGATCTCGAAGCGGCCCTGTCGGCGTTTCAGGCCGGGACCTCCAAGACCGAGATGCGCAACGCCGCCGCGCTGGCCGGCGTGCTGGAGGCCGCTGCAGTCTCCGGCGAAGACGCGATCTTGGAATATCTGGATTTCGTGCTGACCCAGAACCGCACCTTCAAGAAGCCGGGCAGCTTCTACGGCAAGGCGCTGGGCGAGCGCTACCGCATCCTCACCACGCTCTACGGCGATGAGGGCAATGAGCGCCACCGCATCATGGACGAGGTGCTGCCCGCCATCGCCGCCGCCAGCGCCAACGCCGCCACCCGCGCTGCGCTGCGGATCGGATTTGCCGCCATCGACGCCTATGAGGCGCGGCTCAATCGCCTGCGCCGGGTGGATTTCGCCGATCTGGTGGTGCGCGCGCGCGCCCTTCTCACCGATGCCGAGCTCGGCGCGTGGGTGCTCTACAAGCTCGATGAGGGGCTGGACCACGTGCTGGTGGACGAGGCCCAGGACACCGCGCCCGACCAGTGGGCGGTGATCAATGCGCTCACGGAGGAATTTTTCTCCGGCGTCGGCGCGCGCGCGGACGGGCCGCTGCGCACGGTGTTCTGCGTGGGTGACGAGAAGCAGTCCATCTATTCCTTCCAGAAGGCCGATCCGCGCCAGTTCCTGGCTCAGCGCGCGAGGCTGGAGGCCGAAGCGCGCGGGGCGGAGCTGGCCTTCGCCAGCCCGGCGCTGGATGCGTCCTTCCGCTCGGCGCCGGAGATTCTGCGCGCGGTGGACAGCGCCTTTTCCGCCGAGCAGGCCGCGCTGTCAGCCGCCCGGACAGATGACGCCGGGGCCGAGCTGGAACGCAAATTCCTGATGTCGGACCCCGAGACCGAGACCGAACGCGATCCCCTGCCCTTCCACCGCTACCCGCCCCATCGCGCCGCGCGCCAGGGCATGCCCGGCTGCGTGGAAATCTGGCCGGCCATTCCGCGTCCCGGCAGTGCCGAGGCCGATGCGCTGGACGATATCGCTCCGGTGGATGCGCGCGAGGAAAGCTCCGAGCGCAATCAGCTCGCCCAGGCGGTCGCCGACGAGATCGCCGCCATCATCGCGCGCGGCGACGGGGTGTGGGAGGAGGGCCGGCCCTGGCGTCTGCGCCCGGCCCGCGCGGGCGATATCCTGGTGCTGGTGCGCCGGCGCAGCGGCGGCCTGTTCGAGGAGATCATCCGCAGGCTGAAGCTCAACGGCGTGCCGGTGGCCGGCGCCGACCGCATGACCCTGCCAGACCAGCTGGTGGTGGAGGATTTATTGTCGCTGGGCCGGTTCGCGCTGTTGCCGCAGGACGATCTGTCGCTGGCCGAACTGCTCAAAAGCCCGGTCTTCCACCCGGTCTCCGGCCCGCTGCCGCTCATTGATGACGACGCCCTGTTTGAGCTCAGCCAGCGCCCCGGACGCCGGCTCTGGGACAAGCTGCGCCATTGTGATGATCCGCGCTTCGCCGAAGCGCGCGCCGCGCTGGATGCGGTGCGCGCCCGGGTCGAGACCGACGCGCCCTACGCCCTGTTCGCCGGCTTTTTGACGGGCGCCTCGGCCACCGGCGAAAGCCGGCTGGCGCGCATCTATGCGCGCCTCGGCGAAGAGGCGCGCGATCCGGTGGAGGAGTTTTTGAGCCGGGCTTTGGCCCATGAGCGCGAGGGCGCGCCGTCGCTGGCGCGTTTCGTCACGGCGCTGGCGGCCGACGACGGCCAGATCAAGCGCGAGATGGAGGCCGGGCGCGGCGAGGTGCGGGTGATGACCGTGCACGGCGCCAAGGGGCTGGAAGCGCCCATCGTCTTCCTGCCCGACACCACCCAGCTGCCCAAGAGCCGCACGGGCGGGCTCTATCCCCATCCGCAAGCCGGGCTGATCTGGGCGCCCGATTCCTCCGTGCCGCCGCGCCTGGTGGAATCGCTCAAGGAACGCGCCGAGCTTGATCAGGACAGCGAGTATCACCGCCTGCTCTATGTGGCGCTGACCCGCGCGCGCGACCGGCTGGTGGTGTGCGGACACCGCCATGGCCATGGCGCGGGCTCGGTGAGTGCGGGCAGCTGGCATGACCGCTGCGCGCGCAACTGGCACGGGCCGGACTGGCGGCCGGTCAGAACCCCGCTGGACGCGCTGGCCGAGCGCCATGGCTGGCAGCCCGAACCGGCGCTGCGCATGGGTCCCGACCCGCAGACGCTGGGCCCGGCGCAAGAGAGGCCGGACCGCGCCGCCCTGCCCGTCTGGGCGAAGGCCGCGGCGCCGGCTGAACCGGCGGCCCCGCGCACCGCCGCGCCTTCGCGGCTCCTGGAAGACGAGGCGGGCGGGTTTGCGCCGGTATCGCTATCCCCGCTGGCCGAAGGCGGCGAGGCGCGCTTCCGGCGCGGGGCGCTGATCCACAAGCTGTTGCAGACCCTGCCGGATCTGGAGCCCGCCCGCCGCGAAGCCTCCGCCGCGCGCTATCTGGCCGCACAGGCCGATCTCACCGATGCGCAGCGCACCGAGATCGCGACGGAAACCTTCAAAGTGCTGGACGATCCGGCGTTCGCGGCGCTGTTCGCTCCGGGCTCGCGCGCCGAGGTGTCGGTGTCGGGCCGGGCGCCCGGCTTGCCGCAAGATGTGGTGATCAACGGCCAGATCGACCGGCTGGTGGTGACCGATCACGCAATCCTGATCGTGGACTACAAGACCAACCGCCCGCCGCCGGTAAGGGTCGAAGACGTGCCCGCAACCTATCTGGCCCAGATGGCCGCCTATCGCGCGCTGTTGCAGGGCCTGCACGACAACAAACCGGTGCGCTGCGCCCTGTTGTGGACCGATGGTCCGCGCCTGATGGAGCTGCCTGAAGACCTGCTCGACGGCACGCTGGCGCGGATCGGCAAGGCCCGGCGCGCTTGACCGCACGCGCGTGCTTTCCTAGATGCGGACCATGAATAGGGCTGCCCGACCCCGGACCGGCCCCGGACAAACCAAGGAGCGACCCTGCGATGGCGACCAAGACGGTGACCGACGATTCCTTTGACGCCGACGTGCTCAAGGCTGACGGCCCGGTGCTGGTGGATTTCTGGGCCGAATGGTGCGGCCCCTGCCGCCAGATCGCCCCGGCGCTGGAAGACATCTCCAACGACATGGCCGGCAAGCTGACCGTGGCCAAGGTCAATATCGACGAAAACCCGATGGCGCCCAGCAAATATGGCGTGCGCGGCATCCCCACCATGATCCTGTTCAAGAACGGCCAGATCGCTGCGACGAAAGTCGGCGCCCTGCCCAAGAGCAAGCTGGTGGAGTGGGTGGAAAGCGCGATCTGACGCCTTTCGCGCCTCAACCGGTAACGAGTCCCAACCCCTCCAGCGCCGCGCGCTGGGCGGGCGGGATTGGTACCGCACCGGTTTCGTCGGTCACCACCAGCACCGTCTCGCACGTGCCCACGCAGGCCCCGTTCTGGAACAGGGCGAGCGCGATGGTGTAGCTGGACCGGCCGATCTGGCTCACCCCTGCGGCCACCTCGATATCACCGGGATAATGCGCCTCGGCCAGATAGGCGATATGCACGTCCGCGATCAGCATGCGCAGCCCGCTCTCGTGGCGCATTTCCTGGGGGAAGGCGGCGCGGTTGAGCCGGGCGCGGCCCTCCTCGTAGAACGAGCCCAGCGCCACATTGTTGAGATGGCCCAGCGTATCGAGATCGCGAAAGCGCGTGGGCACGATGACCGAGACCGGATAGGTCTCGCGCTTCAGGCGGTAGGGGTCTGGCTTCATCGGGCGGGTCCGGGTCGCTGCGGCGTACAAGCCACGCCTTATGCCGTCCGCGCGCCCGATGGCCAAGCCCGGCTTGCGGTCAGCGCACGGGGCGCCATACTCCCCTCAACGCCATTGAGGCCTTCCTGGGGGTATCCGACATGATCCGCATCGCCATTGCGCTCGCCTGCGCCCTTACGCTCGCCGCCTGTGGCGGGCGGGCTGACATCCTGGTGGCCGATCCGGCCACGGCGCGCGACACGGCGCACGGGACGGTCACCGGCTTCACCCGCACCGATCAGGGCGTGCATGTGTGGCGCGGCGTGCCGTTCGCCGCGGCCCCTGTGGGCGATCTGCGCTGGCGCGCGCCGCGCCCGGCGCAAGACTGGGACGGCGTGCGCGAGACGCTGCACCATCCAGACCCTTGCGCCCAGATCGCCAATGCCCTGTCGGCGGAGGCCAGCGGCGCGCGCGCGGGCGATCTGGTGGGCGCAGAAGACTGCCTCTATCTCAACATCTACGCCCCCGCCGGGGCAGGGCCTGAGGACGCCGGACGTCCGGTCATGGTGTGGATTCATGGCGGAGCCAATGTGTGGGGCCATGCCAGCCAATATGATGGCGGGCAGCTGGCCGCCGATCAGGACGTGGTGGTGGTGGTCGCCCAATACCGGCTGGGGCCGCTGGGCTTTTTCGCCCACCCGGCCCTGATGGCGGATGCCCAAACGCCCGACGACGCGGCGGGCAATTTCGCCCTGCTGGACCTGATCGCGGCGCTGGACTGGGTGCAGGCCAATATCGCGCAGTTCGGCGGCGACGCCGGCCGGGTGACGATTTTCGGCGAGAGCGCGGGTGGCCATAACGTGGCCGGGCTGATGGCCGCGCCCCAGGCGGCAGGCCTGTTCCACCGCGCCATCATCCAGTCGGGCAGTTTTGATTCGGTCCCCCTTGAAGCGGCTCAGTCGGGCGGGCGCAATACCGCGCTGGAAGCCGGCGCGCGCATGGCCGGCGGCGAGGCGGAGGCGGGCGCCTTGCGGGCGGCGGCGCTGGGCGATGTCTACGCCGCGTTTGGCGGGGATGCGGGCCTGCGCACCCTGCCGCGCATGATCGCCGACGGCGTGACCGTGCCGCGCGACGGGCTGGCCAGCGCCTTCACCCGCCCGGACGGGTTCAACGCCGTGCCCCTGATCACCGGCGTCACGCGCGACGAGATGAAGCTGTTCAACGCCTTCAATGAGACGCTGACGCGCCGGCGCCTGGGCTTTCTGGTGAGCCCGCGCGATCCTGAATTCTATGACGCCATCAATGAATACCAGTCGCGGGTCTGGCGCGTGCGCGCGGTGGATAACGCGGCCGCGAAACTGCGCGCGGCCGGTCACGAGGCGGTGTGGGCCTACCGGTTTGACTGGGACGAGGCGGGATCGTTTCTGACCATGGACCTGTCGCGCGTGCTGGGGGCCGCCCATGCCATGGAAATTCCCTTCGTGTTCAACCATTTCGACTTTTTCGGACGGCTGGACTCGTTGATCTTCAACCGCAGCAACAGGGCCGGGCGCGAGGCGCTGGCCGGGTCCATGGGCGCCTATTGGGCCGCGTTCGCGCGCGACGGCGATCCCGGCGATGCGGGCGGGCTAGACTGGCCGGCCATGTCCAGCCAAGACGGGCCGCTGATGCGCTTTGACAGCCCTGAGGGCGGCGGACCGGAACTGATACGCGGGGCGGACTCTATCGCGCGCATCACCGCCGACATCGCCGCCGATCCGCGCCTTGACGCCGCCCAGCGCTGCCAGATCGCTCGCGCCATCGGGTCGTGGGGGGACGAGGCCGGTGAGGCTGTGGGCGAGGCGTTCGACTGCCCGGCGCCAGTGCAGGGGTGACGGGAGAGGGTTAGCCCCCCTCCTCCACCTGTGCCGCGTCGCGCGACAGATCGTGGGCGGCCAGCGCGGCCAGGGTGAGGATGTCGGAGACGCCGGCGCCCAGGCGCGCGATCTGAACCGGCTTTTCCATGCCCAGCAGCATGGGTCCCAGCACCGTGGCGCCGCCCGCCACGCCCATCAGCTTGGTGGCGATGGAGGCCGAGTGGATCGCCGGCATGATCAGGATATTGGCCGGGCCGGAGAGGCGCGAGAACGGGTAGAGCCGGCGGTGATCGGGGTCCAGCGCCACATCGGCGTTGAGCTCGCCCTCATATTCGAAATCCACATCGCGCTGGTCCATCAGGCGCACCGCCTCGATGACCTTTTCCGCCCGGTCGCCCGCCGGATTGCCGAAGGTGGAATAGGACAGGAAGGCCACCCGCGGCGTGACGCCAAAGCGGCGGGCCGCGCCGGCGGCCTCCACCGCCATGTCGGCCAGCGCCTCAGGCGAGGGAAACTCGGTGACGCTGGTGTCGGCGATGAACAGCGTGCGCCCGCGCGAGAGCAGGAGGCTCATCCCCATCACCCGCTCGCCCGGCGCGGCGTCCAGCGCCAGGCGCACATCGTCCAGCGCCTGGGCGTAATTGCGCGTGGCGCCCGTGACCATGCCGTCAGCCTGGCCCAGCGCCACCATGCAGGCGGAAAACACGTTGCGGTCATTATTGACCAGGCGCGTCACGTCGCGGCGCAGATAGCCCCGGCGCTGCAGGCGCGCGAACAGCCAGTCGGAATAGTCCGCGTTCTGGTCTGACAGGCGTGCATTGATGATCTCGATCGCGTCCGGCGCCACGCCTAAAAGGCGCATATTGGCGTGCACCAGCTCCTCGCGCCCGATCAGGATGGCCCGGCCCAGATCCTGGTTCTGGAAGGCGTGGGCGGCGCGGATCACCGCAGGCTCCTCGCCCTCGGCGAACACGATGGTCTTGCGCGGACGGGCGCGAATCTCGTCCTGGATGCCCTGCAGGATGGCGGCGGTGGGGTCGAGACGGCGCGCCAGCGACGCCTTGTAGCTGACCATGTCGGGGATCGGCCGGCGGGCCACGCCCGAATCCATCGCAGCCTTGGCCACATAGGGCGGGACATGGCTGATCAGGCGCGGATCGAAGGGGGCGGGGATGATGTAATCCTTGCCGAATGTGGGCCGGGCGCCGTGATAGGCGGCGGCCACCTCGTCGGGCACGTCCTCGCGCGCCAGCTCGGCCAGCGCCATCACCGCGGCGATCTTCATCTCCTCATTGATGGTGCGCGCGCGCACGTCCAGCGCCCCGCGGAAGATATAGGGGAAGCCCAGCACGTTATTGACCTGGTTGGGATAGTCCGACCGGCCGGTGGCCATGATGGCGTCGGAGCGTACCGCGCGCACGTCCTCGGGCGTGATCTCGGGATCGGGATTGGCCATGGCGAAGATGATGGGATCAGCGGCCATGGACTTGACCATGTCCTGATCCACCGCGCCCTTCACCGACAGGCCGATGAAACAGTCCGCCCCGCTGAGCGCGTCAGCCAGAGTGCGTGCGGGCGTATCGGCGGCATGGGCCGATTTCCACTGGCTCATCCCCTCCTTGC
>JBHYFR010000019.1:0-10241 GCA_051859425.1 Oceanicaulis sp.
CAGCGCGGCGGCGTGCAGCCGGCTGTCGCCAATCAACAACAGCGTGGACCCCAGGCCGGCCAGCAGAATCGCAGACCGCAAGCCAATCAACATCAACGCCGCGGCCCTCAAGCGGGACAGCAGCAGCGCCGGCCTCAGGCCGGTCAGCAGAACCGGCGGCCTCAGTCCGGCCAGCAGCATCGCGGATCGCACCAAGGGTCACGCGCGCCGCAGCGCCAGTATCAGGGTCAGCGCCACCAGTCGCAGCGCTACAACCCGCCGCGTCACCAGTCGCACCGGCACCGCCAGCAGCGTCATTACGGGCACCAGCCTCACCGCTCGCGCACGGTGCACCACCACCATCACGCGCCGCGCACGCGGGTCGTCTACCGCCACATCCACCACTATCCGGTGCACAATAACTGGCGCTACCACACCCGCTTCACGACGCACTACTCGCGCCACACCTTCAACTATGTGGACAGCTTCTGCCGTCCGCGCGGCGATGCGGTGATCGCGGGCGCCCTGATCGGGGCGATCTTCGGCGCGGCCATAACCGACGGGGATCCGTACGGCTATCTGGGCGGCGGGCTCCTGGGGGCAGGCATCGGCGCTTCGCTGAACGATTGCGACCGCGGCCACTACACCTACGGCGTCTACCAGTCGTTCAACACCGGCAACCCGTTCTACTGGCACAATCCGCATTCGGGCGTGCGCGGCGTGGTCTATGCCCGCGACTATCACACCTGGAATTCGCGCCAGTGCCGCTGGGGCGACGCAGAAATCTTCATGCCCAACGGCCAGGTCGTCTATGACCGGGTGCGCATGTGCCGCGACTATTATGGTCAGTGGCAGGTGGCGCGCCTGCAGTAATCCCAAGGGTCAGGCCCGGGGGGACGGGCTCAGGGGACAGTGCAAACGGGTCCGGCTTTCGCCGGGCCCGTTTGTGCGTCAGGCCGCCTGTGCAGCGGCGTCCAAGCGGTGAACCGGGCGCATGAATACGAGGTCCATGCGCCGTTCATCTCAGGCTCATCGCCAACGGCTTAGGATTTGCGTAAGATTTCCCAACGGAGGCGCCGCCTCCCCGGTCAGCCAAGGAGACCGACATGAAGTACGCTCTTGTGTCCATCGCCGCCGTGTCCGCTGGCGCCTTCGCCGCGCCTCACGCCGCCGCGCAGCACTACTCGGCCCAATCCCACGGCTACCACTCCTCGACGATGACCTATGAGCAGTGCGTGCGCCAGCAGCAGAGCCGCCAGGTCACCGGCGCCGTGGTCGGCGGTCTTCTGGGCGCTGTGGCCGGTGCGCAGATCCATAATGCGACCAAGCCGCGCAACACCGCTCCGCCCCCGCGCTATAATCATCGCGGCCACCGTGGACACAGAGGCGGATATCGCGGCGGATACCACCAGCCCCAGCGCTCCAGCCAGTCCAACTCCGGCGCCGTCATCGCCGGCGGCGCGGTCGGGGCTCTGGCGGGCGCCGCCATCATCGGCAACACCAATTGCAATCAGTTCCCGCGCGAACGCGCCGTTTACGGCCATGCCGGCGGTTATCAGGGCGGCTATGTCCACCAGCCCTATCACGGCGGCTACCAGCAGCAGAGCTACGGCTATGACGCCTATGCCGGTCACGATTACGGCTACGGCTATGACGCCTATGCCGGCGGCGGCCTCCTGGGCGGCGAAGATTATGGCTATCATCCCCAGTCCCACGCCGGATACCAGACCGCAGGCGCCGGCTACGCCCCCGCCTATGGCTCCAACTGCCGCCATATGGGCGCGGGCAATGGCGCCCAGGTCCTGATGTGCGAAGGCGCAGACGGCGTCTGGCGCCCGGCCTACTAGGGTTATACCGCCTGTCTAAGCCTGGCGGATATCAAACCGGACGAGGAAGCGTTTGGCCTTGCCCACCGAGAGCACCACGGCGCCCGCGCCAGCCCGGTGATCACGCAGGTCAGCGCTTTCCTCGTTGAGTTTCACACCATTGGCCGACACGGCGTTTTGCTGGATAAGCCGTCGCGCCTCGCCTTTGGAGGCCGCCGCGCCCAGCGCCACCATGGCGTCGATCAGCACGCACGCCCCCTCGCCCGCCTCCAGCGTCGGCACGGCTTTGGCGATCATGGCGATCAGCTCGGCGCTCAGACTATCCGACCGGCCCGAGAAGATCACACCGCTCGCCTCTTCAGCCAGCGCAGCGGCGCGCGCGCCATGCACCCGCGCCGTCAGCAGCTCGGCCAGCGCCTTTTGCGGACGGCGCTCATGGGCCGGCGCGGCTTTGAGCGCTTCCAGGCATTCCAGATCAATATCGGTCAGCCAGGCCAGGAATTTGGGCGTGTCGGCATCGGCCGAGTTGAGCCAGAACTGGTAGAACTCGTACGCGCTGGTCTGTTCGGGATCGAGCCAGACCGCGCCCTTCTCGCTCTTGCCGTATTTCTTGCCTTCCGAATTGGTCAGCAGGGAATAGGTCACAGCGTGCGCCGCCACGCCTTCCATGCGGCGCATCAGATCGACGCCGCCGACAATATTGCCCCACTGGTCCGATCCGCCCATCTGGATGCGGCAGCCATAGGTCCGGTACAGGTGGACGAAGTCAAACCCCTGCAAAAGCGCATAGGTGAACTCGGTGAAGCTGATGCCCTGCTCGCGGTTCTCGATGCGGTTTTTCACCGAGTCCTTTTGCAGCATGGCGTTGACCGAGAAATGCTTGCCCACCTCGCGCAGGAAGCGGATCACATCCATGTCCCGGTACCAGTCGGCATTATTCACAAAGATCGGCGCCGGCCCGTCCGTGGCCGCGAACAGCGCCTCGAACTGGGCCTTCTGGCTGGCGATATTGGCCAATACCGCCTCCTCGGCCTGCAGATTGCGCTCGGCGTCCTTGCCGGACGGATCGCCAATCATGCCGGTGGCGCCGCCCAGCAGCACGATCACCTGACCACCCCGGCGCCGGTACCGGTCCATGCCCAGAAGCGGGATCAGATTGCCCGCATGCAGGCTCGGCGCGCTGGGATCAAAGCCGACATAAAGCGGCGGGCGCTCGGCGTTGATCAGCGCGTCGGTGAGATCGGGCGTTTTCTGGTGCAGCAAGCCGCGCGCTTCGAGATCGGCCAGGAAAGGCGTCTTGGCGGGGTCGGCGAGGGTCAGGGTCATGGCGTGGCGGGTCCGCAGGGAAAGTCGAAAGCACAGTCGCAATCCGGCTTAGCCGCGCCCATGCGCCATGGCAATGTTTTGCGCCTGCGAACACCCGCCCTCACGCCAGCGTGACCGCCGCACGCTTGACCGGGCGCGCCATTGCGTCTCCATTGCGCGCCAGACAGACCAGAATGTTCGGGGAGGAACACCATGATCCGGCTCATGATTTTGATGCTTGGCGCAACACTGCTTGCGGCCGCGCCCGCCACCGCCCGTGCGGCTGACGATGCCGGCACGCCACAGCAGAGCGAGCCGCGCATCTGGGAGAGCCGGGGGCAGGTCACAGCCAATGGCGAGCGCATCCGCTACCGCGCCATAGCGGGCGAGATGTTCCTGCGCGACCCTGACAACACGCCCACCGCCGCCATTTTCCACACCACCTATCTGCGCGAGGGCGTCACCGATCCGCGCACGCGGCCCGTGGCCTTCATCTTCAATGGCGGGCCGGGCTCGGCCTCGCTCTGGCTGCATATGGGCATGTACGGGCCCCAGCGCGTGGTGCTGCCGTCTGACCCGGCCGATGACGGCGCGGCGCCCTACACGGTGCGCGAAAATCCCGAGACGCTGCTGGACGCGGCCGATCTGGTGTTCATCGATCCGGTGGGCACCGGCTGGAGCCGCACGCTGGGCGACACGCAAGGCTCGGTGTTCTGGGGCGTCAACGAGGATGCAGAGGCCATCAGCCAGTTCATCCGCCGCTGGCTGTCGGAGCACCGGCGCTGGAACTCGCCCAAATACCTGATCGGGGAAAGCTATGGCACGACCCGTATCGGCGCGCTGATGCGCCAGCTGGAGCTCAGCTGGAATGATGTGTCCATCAATGGCGTGGTGCTGGTCTCCACGATTCTGGACTTCTCGCTGAACCGCACAAATGCCGGCAACGAGATCGCTTTCGCCGCCGCCATCCCCGGCTTCGCCGCCACCGCCTGGTATCATGACCGGGTCGACCAGGCCGCCTGGGGCGGCGACCGGGCGCGCTTCCTGGACGAGGCGCGCAGCTTCGCCAGCGACGAATACCTGCCGGCCCTGTTGCGCGGCCAGTCCCTGCCCGAGGCGCGCCAGCGCGCGATCGCGGCGCGTTACGCCGCCTTCACCGGGCTGTCGGCCGACTATGTGACCCGCGCCAATCTGCGCGTGAACCTCACCCGCTTCCGCACCGAGCTGCTGCGCGATCAGGGCCTGTCAGTGGGCCGGTTTGATTCACGATTTACCGGCATCGAGCCCGACGCCGTACGCGAAAGCCCCGAGGGCGATCCGTCGGGCTATGGCATTGATGGCGGCTATACGGCGGCCATGCTGGATCACTTCACCCGCAATCTGGGCGTCGACATCACCACCCCTTATGTGACGCTGGGCGGCATCCCCGGCTGGAACTGGGATGCGGGCGAGGCCGGGGGGCGCAATTCCTACGTCAATGTGGCGATCTGGCTGGAGCGGGCGATGCGCCAGAACCATGATCTGCGCGTGCTGGCGGCCAACGGCATCTATGATCAGGCCACGCCCTTCTATCCGGTGGAGCTGGTTTTCAACCGGCCCGGCTTTGACCGCGAGCGGGTGACGCTGACCTATTACGACGCCGGGCACATGATGTATCTGCACCAGCCCTCCATCGAGGCGCTGGCGCGCGATACGCGCGACTTCATCCGCGACGGGCGGCGTTGATCGTCATGGTCATCATGGATGCCAGATCACCGTAGGAGACGGCCCCGCGATCGGCTACAACCTGCAAGTCAGGATTTGCAAGTCAGGCGCTGCCCATGGACCGGTTACCTGTTGACGCGTCACGCGAGGCGCTTGAAGCCCATGTGGCGGCCTGCCTCGCGCGGTTTGAACGTCTCGGCTACACACCCTTCTACGATTTCTTCCAGCTGGCCGAGGCGGTCTGGCGCCAACGCTCGGGTGCAGGCATAGACACGTTTTTCGCAACCTGCGAGGACGTGCTGAGCCCGCTGCCTGACGCGGTGGTGTTCGAGGGGAAGTTCAAGAACCGGATCGAGCGCACGGACATGGCCGAGCTGCGCCGCTTCGCGCGCACCGGCAAGGCCTTGTTGCCACGCGATGGCGCGCGTCTGTACGAGACCGGCAAAAGCGGTCTGGCGATCATGCTGACGCGCAGCAATGGGCCGGCCAGGGGCGCGGAATGGGGCGAGTTCTTCCTGTGGCGCGCGTTGCAGGAGCTGGACATGTCGCTGCTGATCCTGGGCGACAGAAAGAACATGATTTTCCAGCAGGGGTTCGGCCCGTTTTACGGCCGGCTTGAGGAGGGTCTTCGCTGGATAGACAACCAAGCTGCGCCCTACCCGTTCGCGTTCTACATAGGCAATTCCGCCTCCGGTTTTCCCGCCCTCCAGTTCGCCGCGACCACGACGGTCCCCAACGCCATCACGTTTTCAGGCGGCACCCATCATCCACCCGAGGAAGATCGCGTCATGATCATGCGCGACCGGATGAACGCCCGCATGCCGGACCGGCCACTGGACCTGAAGCCGCTGTTCAAGGGCTGGCGCGGCGCGGCGCATCTCTACTATCCCGCCCCGCACCCGGTGGACGTGATCCACGCGCGACATATGGAGGATGTTCCCGGCGTCACCCTGTTTGCCCTCGATACCGAGGTGCATCAGATATTCCCGATTTCCTCCACGCCGGAACTCAAAGCCGCCGTCGAACGCCTGCGCGACGATCCGGCGGCGGCGCGAAAGGAATAAAGGCGCAGACCCGCGATCCGGCCCCTAGCCCTCATCATCAAAGATCGCCACCACCGGCTCGCCGCCGGCGATCTGTGAGGCGCGGTACATGCCCGATGTGTTGAAGCTCCACAGCGGGGCGCCGGCATGCAGCATCACCACGCCGCCATCGCCGCCCATGGCGGTAAGCTCATCCCGGATCACGGCGTCAGCGGCAGTCTGACCGTCCTCGCCGGCCAGCTCGATGCGCGCGCAGATCCGCGCGGCCACCGACAGGCGGATGAAATACTCGCCCGTGCCCGTGGCCGAGACGCCGCAATCGCCGCCCGCATACGTGCCCGCGCCGATCACGGGTGAATCGCCCACCCGGCCCCAGCGCTTGGCCGTGGTGCCGCCGGTTGAGGTACCCGCCACCATCTCGCCGGAGCGGTCCAGCGCCACCACGCCCACCGTGCCAAAGCGATGCTCGCGATCCATCTGCTGCAGCGATCCCTCGCGCACCGGCTCGGGGTCCGGGGCGCCGTCAGGGCGCGGCGGGACGGGCAGGCCCATGGCCCGGACCTGACGCTCCATGGCCTGCCAGCGCCGCTCGGTGAAGAAGAAGCTCTCGTCAATCCGCTCCAGCCCCTGATCATCGGCGAAGCTTTCCGCGCCGGCGCCCTGCAGCATCACATGGGGGCTGTCTTCCATCACCGCGCGCGCCAGAGAGATCGGGTGACGCACGCCGCGCACCCCGGCAATGGCGCCGGCCTGCAGGTCAGACGCACGCATGACCGAGGCGTCGTGCTCGATGCGCCCGTCAGAGGTGAACACCGCGCCGCGACCGGCATTGAACAGCGGGTCATCCTCCAGCACCTGGATCATCGCCTCCACCGCATCCATCGCCGGGGCGCCCGCCTCCAGCATGGACGCGCCCAGCGCCAGGGCGTCGCCCAGCGCGCTGCGATAGGCCGCCTCGGTGGCCTCATCCATGTCGCCGCGTTCGATCACGCCGGCGCCGCCATGCAGCACCAGCGCCCAGGCGGGCCGGTCCTCCTGGGCGGATGCAGCGGCAGCGGCCATGAGGCTGGCGGCGGCAGCGGTGATGGCGGTGGTCAGATGGCGGCGAATCATGGCGGTCTCTCCGGGTTTCGATACCCGTAAGACCACCATTCCCGGCGCTTGAAGGCAAGGCGCGCCTGCCATGAGGCGCCAAAACCGGATCAGGCGATGCGGCGTCCGCCCGGCGCCGTGACGGCGGGCACATCCAGTCCCTTCACATCGCCCAGACGCACCGCGCGGTTCATCTTGCGGGCGGTGTCAATGCACAGGGCGCGCGTGTGTTCCGCACCCCATTCGCCCACGTCCGCCGCGCCCAGGGCGTCCTCGATCAGGCTGAGTGCATGAACGCGGTCGGCGGCGTCAAACAGGGTGGCGGTCATCGACATGGGCGCGGAAAACCCGATCACATAGGCCGAGGCCGCGCCGCCGCCCTCCAGAATGCCGTCCAGATCGGGATGGGCGTAAGCCGATACGCCGGCCCGGCGCAGCAGCACTTCGCCGGGACGCGGCTCGCAGCCCGGGATGGGCTGGGTCATGCCGTGGCCGGCAATCATCGGCGCGCCCTGATGCAGATGGGAATGGACCAGCGACCATCCCGCCGTGCGCGCCGCCTCGATAATGCGCGCGCAGATCAGGGCGACATCCTCGCCGTCAGGATCAGACCAGGGGCGGCCTGGCGCGACAAACTCCTGCTGCAGGTCAAGGCACAGCAAGACCGGTGTCCCTGGCATCATATCAGTCCGCCTTTTCCTGAGCCTTCTGCGCCATGGCCGGGTCCGTCACCGGCCGCCGGTTGAACTGGTCGGGCGCAACGCCGCGCTGCACCGACTTGTCCAGAGGGCCGGGCCTGTCCCACGCCCCCTCGGGACGATCCAGAACCAGCGGATCGCTGTCAATATTCAGGGCGTTGGAAAGCGGCTCGTACCGCCCCTCCATTTCGGCATAGGCCCTATCTGAAAATACGAACACGCCCCGCTCGGCGCGGTGAATAAAGCCGTAACGCTTCCAGTACGGGATCAGATGCTGCTGCACATGGCCGACAAACCGGCTGTAGCCCTTGCGGCGGATCAGCTGGATGGCGTCGGTCATCAGCGTGCGCGCCACACGTCCCTGACGATGGCCCGGACGCACGCAGACCCGCTCCACCTTCGCGAAATCGGCGAACCAGCGCAGGCGCAGACAGCCCAGCGGCTCGGTCCCGGCCTCGGCGATCAGATGGGTGGCGCCGGCCAGATCATTACCGTCGAACTCTTCCTCATACGGGCAGGCCTGTTCAGACATGTAGACCAGCGCCCGCACCACGGCGATGCGCTGCAAATCGTCCATGGTGCGCGCCACGCGTACGGTCACCGGCGGTTCGAACTCTGACAGGGGCGTGCCGTCCATCTCAGCCCCCCTCACCGTGCGCCGGCGCGGCGGGCACCCAGCCCAGCCAGGCGGCGCCGGCGGACGGCGCATCGAGCGCGGCGGTCATCATCCGGCCTTCGCGGCTGACCGGGCGGGCGAACAGGGCGATATCGGGAAAGGCCTCGCGGCGCGCCTCGGTGACGGCGCGCACCACGGCGCGCTTGTCGTC
Organism: Oceanicaulis sp.; assembly: GCA_051859425.1. Taxonomy (GTDB): domain Bacteria; phylum Pseudomonadota; class Alphaproteobacteria; order Caulobacterales; family Maricaulaceae; genus Oceanicaulis. The sequence goes on from JBHYFR010000019.1 coordinate 8,475, forward strand.
GGCCTCGCGCCCGGCCAGGCACCAGACATAAATCGCCTGCGCCCGCTCGCGCGGCGATGCCAGATGATCAAGCGCGGGCTGTTCGGGCCGGAACCGGCCATACATCAGCGCCTGATAGCCCGCATTATTAAGGTAGAGAAGCGCGATAAACCCGTCCGCAGAGCCGTCCGGGCCGCGGCGGATGAAAAAGCAGCGCCCGGTGTGCAATTGACAGGCTGCGACCGTATCAGCCGACACCAGCTCGCCGCCCAGCGCGCTGGCGCCCAGCGCAAGCGCCGCGCGAATATCGATTATGCAGTCCGATGGCGAGAAGGCATGCCTCTCCAGCACGGCCCGCAGCCGTTCGGTCCGCAGGGCGTCTGGCCCTTCGGCGCTGGAGAGCATACACTCGTCTCGCATCTCATCCCCGGTTCAGTGTTAAAGGTTTGTTTACTAAGTGGGCGCGCCCTATGCCTCTGCGATTATGGAATGCCCCCCATGCGAAAAACGTTTAGGTTGAAGCGATGACAGGCAAAGCGCCCCTCTTCGACTGGGATGACCTGCGCATATTCCATGCGCTGGTCGCGGCGGGCTCCATGAGCGGAGCGGGGCGCAAGCTGGGCATCGGCCAGCCCACCGTGAGCCGGCGCCTGGACCAGCTGGAGACGCGCATCGGCGCCAAGCTGGTCACCCGCCTGGCCGAAGGCATCGAGCTGACCGATGTGGGCGAGCGCATCTGGACCCAGGTCCAGATCATGCAGAGCACCGCCGGAGATATCGAACGCATCGCCCATCAGGCAGACCGCGCGGACGCCGGCCGGGTGCGCCTGACCGCGCCGGAGGGCGTGGCGGGCTATTGGCTGGCGCGTCATCTCACCAGCTTCGTGGAAGCCAATCCGAATATATCACTTGAGATCAGCACGCGCACCGAGGGCGAGTCCTCTATTGATCAATCCGACATCGTCTTGCAGATGTCCGAATCAAAACGCATGAGTCATGTAGCCACAGAATTGGCCACATTGCACTACGTTCCGTTTGCTTCACGCCACTATCTTGATACTTACGGACCACCCAGGGGTTTGGCGGATGTGCTCAATCACCGCACAGCCGATATTGTCAGCTACCGCGAGCAACAAACGCACTGGCCGCGCGAAGCGGCGGCCATCAAGCAGATGATGAACCCGTCCCTGACCACCGACAGCGCCATCGTGCTGATCGAGGCGGTCAAGTCGGGCGGGGTGATCTCGCTGCTGCCCACCTATGCGGCGCGGGTGGAGCCCACGCTGATCCATCTCGATCTCGAGCTGCAGGTGCCGATCACGCTGTGGATGGTGTATCACCCCGACCAGCGCCGGGTGACGCGCACGCGCAAGGTCATCGACTGGCTGCGCGAGATTTTCGATTCCGCGCAATATCCCTGGTTCCGCCGCGACTATGTCCCGCCTTCGGAGTTCTCCGACGTGGAAACCGTCCACATCCGCGGCGAACGCCCCCGCCCGCGCCTGCTTTAGCGGGGCTGCGGCCATCTTTGTCGGATTGGCGTTGTTCCAGGCCTGTCAGTCCTCCCTCCCCCACCGGGGGAGGGCAATCACATTAGAGGCTGGCACTCTTACTCCCTCCCCTTGAGGGGAGGGTTGGGGTGGGGTGCGCGGCGGTGAGGGGTGGCGTCAAGGTTGCTGAAATGGCGCACCCCCCCCCCCCCCCCCCCCCCCCCCGGGGGGGGGGCGTGCGGGGGGGGGACCCCGGGCTGAGGGGCGGTTTGGGGCGGGGGGGGGGGGGGACGCCGCC